>NZ_CP029831.1:127500-492500 GCF_003233655.1 Azospirillum ramasamyi | reverse complement strand
CCACGCCCACCGTCTCGGCGACGGTGATCTGCACATGGTCGATGTGGTTGGCGTTCCACAGCGGCTCGAACAGGGAGTTGCCGAAGCGCAGGGCCAGCAGGTTCTGCACCGTCTCCTTACCGAGGTAATGGTCGATACGGTAAATCTGCTGTTCGGAGAATACGGCGCCGACCTGATCGTTGATCGCCTGCGCCGAAGCGAGGTCGCGGCCGATCGGCTTTTCCAGGACGACGCGGGAATCCGCCGTGGCGAGCCCGTAGGCCCGCAGATGGTCGCAGATCGGGCCGAACAGCCCGGGCGAGGTCGCGAGATAGAAGATGCGCACGGCCCCATCGCGCTGGACCGGCGGATGCTCCAACCGCTCCGCCAGCTCGCGCCACCCGTCGTCGGAGGTCGCATCGACCGGAACGTAATCCAACCGTTCCAGAAAGCGGGCAATCAGGCCGATATCCCGCTCGTCGGCGTGAACATGCTGGAGAATCGCCTGCTCCGCCTTGGCGCGGTAGTCCGACGGGCTCAGCGGGCTGCGCGAAACGCCGATGATGCGGCTGCCATCGGTCACCTGCCCAGCCTTGTCGCGCAGATAGAGTGCCGGCAGCAGCTTGCGCAGCGCCAGATCGCCGGTGCCGCCGAACACGGTGTAGTCGAAGGGAGGCAGCGCGGGGGCGGCGGCGGTGGAGCGGGGTTGCATCTTCGGACCTCTCGACATCGGTGTTACGGTGCCTCAGGCAACCTGTGCGTCATGGTGCCACAGGGTTGCGCCGGTCACAATCCGGGCGAGCATGGACTGATGACGGCCCGAACTTTCATGGATTTCCGCCGGATCAGCCCGGCAGGACAAATCAGCCCAGCAGGTTGAGGACCGAGGCGCCGCTCTCCGCCGGGCCGGCATTGTTGCGGAACAGCGAGAACAGCTCGCGTCCGCAGCCGTGGGTAGCATCCTCGCTCGGCGGCGGGGGAGCGCCGCGGCTTTCCCACTCCGTGGCATCGACCAGGGCGTCGAGCGTCCCGGCCTCCGCGTCCAGCCGCAGCATGTCGCCGTCGCGCACGCGGCCGAGCGGGCCGCCGCCCTTCACCTCCGGCGTGACATGGATGGCCGCCGGCACCTTGCCCGAGGCGCCGGACATGCGGCCGTCGGTCACCAGCGCGACCTTGAAGCCCTTGTCCTGCAGCACGCCCAGCGGCGGGGTCAGCTTATGCAGTTCGGGCATGCCGTTGGCGCCGGGGCCCTGGTAGCGGACGACGACGATCACGTCGCGGTCGAGTTCGCCGGCACGGAAGGCGGCCTGGACGGCGTCCTGGCTGTCGAAGACGCGGGCCGGGGCCTCGACGGTGCGGTGCTCGGGCTTGACCGCCGAGGTCTTGATGACGCCGCGGCCGAGATTGCCGGTCAGAACGCGCAGGCCGCCTTCGGTCGCAAAGGGCGCAGCGGTGGTGGCGACCACCGTCGGATCGCCGCTCTGGTCGGTGGCGGCACGGGTCCAGGTCAGGGCTCCGCCCTCGCCGAGATCCGGCATGCAGCGGTAGGGCTCCAGCCCGCCCTCGCCCAGGATGGTGGAGATATCGGTATGGACGAGGCCCGCGTCGATCAGCTGGCCGATCATGAAGGGCATGCCGCCGGCCTGATGGAAGCGGTTCACGTCGGCGCTGCCGTTGGGATAGACGCGGGCCAGCAGCGGAACCACCGCCGACAGTTCCGAGAAATCCTCCCAGTTCAGTTCGATGCCGGCGGCGGCGGCGATGGCCGGGATGTGCAGGGTGTGGTTGGTCGAACCGCCGGTGGCCAGCAGCCCGACGATGCCGTTGACCAGCGCCCGTTCGTCGACGATGCGGCCGATCGGCGTGCCGGCGCCGGGAACGGTCATCGCCACCACCCGGCGGGCGGCGGCGTCGGTCAACGCATCGCGCAGCGGCGTGTTGGGGTTGACGAAGCTGGCGCCCGGCAGGTGCAGGCCCATGATCTCCATCAGCATCTGGTTGGTGTTGGCGGTGCCGTAGAAGGTGCAGGTGCCGGGCGCGTGGTAGGACTTCGACTCCGCGTCCAGCAGTTCCTCGCGGCCGACCTTGCCCTGGGCGTAGAGCTGGCGCGCCTTGGCCTTGTCGGCATTGGACAGGCCGGACGGCATCGGGCCGGCGGGCACGAAGACCGTCGGCAGATGGCCGAAGGCGAGCGAGCCGATCATCAGGCCGGGAACGATCTTGTCGCAGATGCCCAGACACAGCACGCCGTCGAAGGTGGCATGGGACAGCGCGACGCCGGTCGCCAGCGCGATGACGTCGCGGCTGAACAGCGACAGTTCCATCCCCTCGTAACCCTGGGTGACGCCGTCGCACATCGCCGGCACGCCGCCCGCCACCTGCGCCACGCCGCCGGCCGCGCGCACCGAGTCCCGGATCATGGCGGGATAGCGCTCGTAGGGCTGGTGGGCGGAGAGCATGTCGTTGTAGGCGGTGACGATGCCGATCGACGGCTGCGTCTCGCCACGCAGCGCCGCCTTGTCGTTCGCGCCGCAGGCGGCGAAGGCGTGGGCGAGGTTGGCGCAGCCCAGGCGGTGGCGGCGCGGCTTGCCGCCGGCGCTTTCCAGCCGCGCCAGATAGGCCGCGCGGCGGTCGCGGCTGCGCTCGGCAATACGCTCCGTCACGCGGGCGACGACAGAATTCAGGGGGGTGGGCTTGCTCATGATCGCGTCTCGACCGTTGGAGGGAGGCGATGATTTCCGAAACGGACCATACGCCGGGGGAGGAGGCGTGTGAAGAAATTTTTTTTCATTTATGGGGTCCAGAGCCGAATTCCTCACCTGGATATCTCGCCATATGCGGCAAAATTCTTCATAGTGAACGCCGCCTTCCGGCAGGGATGCCGTCCCCCGCAGGGCTTTCCAGGAAAGTAACGTTACGCCATGCCATCCCCGGTCAACAGCGCCGCCGCCAACACTGCACCAGTGGATATTCTGGACGAGATCCGCCGGCTGCGAGGTGAGTTGAAGCGTTCGGAGGGACGGATCGCCGATCTGGTTCTGGTCGCACCGCGCCGGGTGCTGGATCTGAACGTCACATCCCTCGCCCATGCGGCGGAGGTGAGCGAGGCGACGGTGGTGCGCTTCTGCCGCAGCATCGGCTGCGCCGGCTTCCCGGATTTCAAGCTGCGGCTTGCCGAATGCCAGGCGCGCGACGCCCTGCGCGACGAGGTGCGGAGCGGAACGCCCTATGTCAGCCAGGATGTGGCGCCCGACGACGATGTCGGCACGCTGGCGCGGAAAATTTTTTCATCGAGCGCCGCGGCGCTGACGGCGGCTTCCGCGGCGCTGGACGAGGCGGCGTTGGAGCAGGCCATCGCCCTGCTGGCCGCAGCGCCGCGAGTTCTGTGCGTCGGCACCGGCGGGTCCAGCGCGCTGGCCCAGGATGCGGCGCACAAGCTGCTGCGCTTCGGCGCCGACGCCCAGCCCTGCGCCGATCCGGTGCTTGCCCGCATGCTGCTGGTCAACATGGGGGCCGGCGGGGTGCTGCTGGCCCTGTCCAACACCGGATGCAGCGCGACGATCATCGAACTGGCGGCGGCGGCGCGGGAGCAGGGCACGGCGGTGGTGGCGATCACCGCCCCACGGTCGCCGTTGGCCGGAATGGCGAGCGTGGTCGTCGCCAGCCAGCCGGTGGAGGACACGGAGATGTACACGCCGATGGCCTCGCGGCTGGTCCACCTGACGCTGATCGACGTGCTCTCGACCGGGGTGGCGCTGCGGCTCGGCGACCCGGCGGTGCGTCAGTTGGCGAAGGTGAAGGCGGCGATCAATGCCGGACGGCTGCCGCCGGCGTGACCGCGGCGCGCGGCCATGCCGCATGCGTCATCCGACCATCGTCCAGGATGCGACCGGACGATCCGGCCGGGCTTGGGCGGGGAGGCGCTCCACGGCCTTGTACCATTGTCGAATAATTACGCGAACGAACGATTGCTATCCTCGGCCGCAATCCGGCTCCGCAACCGTCCAGCGTTCCCGCGAACTCTTGGAAAAAAGTAATCGGACTGCGGCGGCCGCAAGAAGGATGCAGGAAGAGGACGCACCAATGACGCACAGCTTGGCCACGCCGCCGCCCCTTCCCCGCCGCCGCCCGGCGCCGCATACCGCCGCCATCGCTGGGATTCCGGCTGGGATTCTGGCCGGGAGGATGGGGCTGGAGGCGCTGTGGGCGGTCCGTTCCGGGATGGAAACCATGCACGGGGACTGAGCACGGAAGCCTGGGCCGACGGGAGTAGCACTGATGGCAGTGCGACATGTTCGCGCACAAAACAATTCCAGTCGTTCGCGGTGTTGCACCTTCCCATTTCGGTCTGACACAATGATCGAGAGACTTTTTACAATATTCCGCCCCGCCCGCTCCTGCACAGGGAACCGCCGGCCATGACCCGGATCCTGATCGCCGATGATCACCCGATGGTGCGCGACGCCCTGCGCAGCGCGGTTCTTTATTCCTGCCAGGCCACCGACGTGATGGAGGCCGACCGGCTCGACAGCGTCATGCAGGCGCTGGAGGAGCGCGGCGACCTCGACCTCGTGCTTCTCGACGTCAACATGCCGGGCATGAACGGGCTGGGCGGGCTGCGCGCGCTGCGCCAGCGCTTTCCCGCGACGCCGGTCGTCGTCGTGTCCGCCCATGAGGAACGGCGCTGGGTTCGCGAGGCGATGGAGAGCGGGGCCGCCGGCTTCATCCCCAAATCGACGCCGCGCGACGCCATCGCCGCGGCCCTGCGGCAGGTGTTGAACGGCGAGCTCTATGTCCCGCCGCAGGCCGCAGACGAGCCCGTCGGCGAGGCGGAGGACGCCGAGACCGCGGAGATCGCCCGGCGCATCGCCACCCTGACCGCGCAGCAGTTGCGGGTGCTGGAACTGCTCGGCACCGGCAAGCTGAACAAGGAGATCGCCTTCGACCTCAGCATCACCGAAACGACGGTGAAGGCCCATGTCTCCGCAATCCTGCAAAAGCTGAAGGTCTACAGCCGAACCCAGGCGGTGGTGATCGCCAACCGCGTGCTGGCCGAGCGGCGGTGAGGGAAGGTTCGGCCTTGCCCCCTCCCCAACCCTCCCCCGCTCCGCAGGGGAGCGAGTTGGGTGGAAGAGGGTTGGGGAGCGGGGCCAACTTCCCGAAACTCTCCACTCTCCTCCTCACCCTCACCCTCCTTGCCACCCCCGCCCCAGCCTTCGCCGCCGGTATCCCCCAACCCGACGGCTTCCGCCTGTCCGACTACCGCTCCCCCACGCCGGACGGCATCGCCGGGGGCGAGACGGTCGACACGCCGGCCGTTCAGACCCTGCTGTCGCAAGGCCGCGTCATCCCGATCTTCGTCCAGCGGCTGGAACGCAGCACGCTGCCCGGCGCGCCCTGGCTGCAATCCAAGCCTTATCGCCAGATCCCCGGCAGCGTGTGGCTGCCCAATGTCGGCATGGGCGCGCCCGACGAGGCGACCCTGAGCTGGTTCGAATCGCAGTTGGAGCGGCTGACGGCAGGCGACCGGACGCGCGGTCTTCTGTTCTATTGCCTGTCCGATTGCTGGCTGTCGTGGAACGCGGCCAAGCGTGCGGTGTTGCTTGGCTATGCCCGGGTCCACTGGTACCCGACGGGCATCGACGGCTGGATGGAGGCCGGGCTGCCGACGGAGGAGGCGCATCCGCTGCCGCCGCCCGACGCCGCACGCAGCCCGTCCGCACCCTGACGCGCTCGCGGGCGGATTTGCCGAAAGGGGTAGCGGATTGCACCATCGTAGCATGGCGGTCCTCCGCCCGGGACCGTTACTCTTCAAATAGCCAACCATCTTGGTCGGCAACAGTCAGCAAGCAGGAGCATCACCCAATGAAGACCTGGCGCAAACCGAAGACCACCGAGATCGCCGTCGGCACCGAGATCAACGCCTACGCCTGCGCCGGTCTCTAAGCCGGTCGATGCGGAGCCGGGGAGACGGGGTGCCGGCATCCCCTCCCCGGCATCCAATCCAAGAAACCGCGGAAAAGACGGTTTCCGATAAGGGGGGAAGACGGTGGCGATGAAGATTCTCGTCCTCGGTTCGGCGGCCGGCGGGGGCTTCCCGCAATGGAACTGCGCCTGCGAGGGCTGTCGCCGCGCCCGCACCGGTGACCCGGCGGCGAAGCCGCGCACCCAATCGTCGCTGGCGGTGACCGCCGACGGCGGGCGCTGGCTGTTGCTGAACGCCTCGCCCGATCTGGGTGCGCAGCTGCTCGCCAATCCACAGCTTCACCCGAAAGATGGACTGCGCGGCAACCCCATCGCCGCGGCCCTGCTGACCAATGCCGACATCGACCATGTCGCTGGTCTGCTGACCCTTCGCGAATCCCATCCCTTCGCCGTCTACGCCACGCCGCGCGTCCATGGCGTTCTGGCCGCCAACAGCGTCTTCAACGTGCTGAACCCGGAATTCGTCGCCCGCCGCCCGATGGCGCTGGGCGAGCCGTTCCAGCCCGCCGGGGCGGACGGCCGTCCGCTGGGGCTGGAGGTGGAGGTCTTCGCCGTGCCGGGCAAGGTCGCGCTCTATCTGGAGGATGCCTCCGCCGGTCCCGGCTTCGGCTCCGTCGCCGAGGACACGGTGGCGCTGCGCATCCGCCCGACCGATGGGTCCAGCGAGGGCTTCTTCCACATCCCCGGCTGCGCCGGCATGCCGGGCTGGCTGGCCGACCGGCTGCACGGTGCGCCGCTGGTGCTGTTCGACGGCACGACCTGGACCGACGACGAGATGATCCGCAGCGGCACCGGCGTGAAGACGGCGGCGCGCATGGGGCACATGCCGATGTCGGGACATGCTGGCAGCATGGCCGCCTTCGCGCCGCTGAACGTCGCCCGCAAGATCTACATCCACATCAACAACACGAACCCCGCCCTGCTGGAGGATTCGCCCGAACGGGCGCAAGCCGAGGCGGCCGGCTGGCGCATCGCCCATGACGGGCTGGAGCTGACCCTATGACCGACCATGCTACCGCCAACGCCGCCCCGATGTCCCGCGAGGAGTTCCGCGCCGCCCTCTATGCCATCGGCGAGCGGCAGTATCACGACCTCCACCCCTTCCACCAACTGCTGCACGGCGGCGGGCTGAAGAAGGGGCAGATCCAGGCCTGGGCGCTGAACCGCTTCTATTATCAGGTGTCGATCCCGCGCAAGGATCTGACCATCATGTCCCGCATGGACGATCCGGCGCTGCGCCGCGCCTGGCTGCAGCGGGTGCTGGACCATGACGGCCTGACCCAGACCGGCGAGCTGGACGAGACCAAGGTCGGCGGCATCGAGCGCTGGCTGCGGCTGACCGACGGGCTGGGGCTGGACCGCGACTACGTGAAGTCGCTGGAGGGCATCCTGCCCGCCACCCGCTTCGCGGTGGATGCCTATGTCAACTTCGTCCGCGATCATTCCTTGCTGGAGGCGGTGGCGTCCTCGCTGACCGAGCTGTTCGCGCCGTCGATCCACCGCGAACGCATCGCCGGCTTCGAGCGCAATTACGCCTTCGCCAACGACAGCACCCTGTCCTACTTCCGCAAGCGGCTGGACGAGGCGCCGCGCGATGTCGAGTTCGGGCTGGAATATGTGCTGGCCAATGCCCATACAGCGGAACAACAGCGTCAGTGCCTGCGCGCGCTCCGGTTCAAGACGGAACTGTTGTGGGCCCAGCTTGACGCCCTGCACCACGCCTATGTCACCCCCAACCTGATCCCGCCCGGCGCCTTCGTGCCGGAGGACATGGAACCGACACGGTACAGCCGGTGAACGCACTCACTTCCCAAAGCGGGGGCCAAAGCGGGGCCCAGATCGGCGAAACCGACCGGCTGCGGCTGGCCCCCGGCGTCATGCTGCGCAACGACCGCCGCCGCGGCGAATGGATGCTGATGGCGCCCGAACGGCTCCTGGTGCTGGACGAGATGGCATTGGCGGTGGTGCGCGCCTGCGTCGGGGCGGAGGCAGCCGATGTGGCCGCCGGCATCGACCGGCTGACGGCGGAATACGACGCCCCCCGCGCGGAGGTCGCCGCCGACGTGCTGGAGATGCTGACCGACCTGCGCAACAAGGGCTACGTCGTCGCATGAGGTGCCCCGGGCGGCGTGTTCCCAGGAGGTTTGTCCAATGAGCTGCGCCCTGCCCGCCTTCGCCGCCGCGAGCCGAACCGAACCGGCACCGCCTTTCGCCGTGCTGATGGAGCTGACGCACCGCTGCCCGTTGCGCTGCCCCTACTGCTCCAACCCGGTGGCCCTCGATTCCGCCAGCGCCGAACTGGACACCGCCACCTGGAAGCGGGTGCTGGACGAGGCGGCCGACGTCGGCGCCCTGCAGGTCCATTTCTCCGGCGGCGAGCCCTGCGTCCGCAGGGATCTGGAGGAGCTGGTCGCCCATGCGACGGAGATCGGGCTCTACAGCAACCTGATCACCTCGGCCGTGCTGCTCGACCGGCCGCGGCTGGAACGGCTGCAGCGCGCCGGGCTTCAGCATGTGCAGATCAGCCTGCAGGATGCGGAGGCCGCCGGTGCCGACCGCGTCGGCGGCTTCAAGGGCGGTCATGTGAAGAAGCTGGATGTGGCGCGCGCGGTGGTGGCCCAAGGTCTGGCGCTGACCATCAATGCCGTGCTGCATCGCCACAACATCGACCGGGTCAACGACGTCATCGATCTGGCGCTGGAACTCGGCGCCGGGCGGATCGAGATCGCCAACGTGCAGTATTACGGCTGGGCGCTCGCCAACCGGGCGGCACTGATGCCGTCGCGCGAACAGCTGCTGGCGATGGACGCCGCGGTGCGGGCGCGTCTGCCGGAGCTTGCCGGGCGGATCGTCGTCGATTACGTCGTGCCCGACTACTATGCCCGCCGGCCGAAAAGCTGCATGGGCGGCTGGGCGCGGCGCTTCATGAACGTCACCCCGCGCGGCCGCGTCCTGCCCTGCCACGCCGCCGAGACCATTCCCGGCATGGAGTTCGAGACGGTCCACGACCGCAGCCTGTCAGACATCTGGCGCGACGGCCCGGCCTTCGCCCGCTACCGGGGCACCGCCTGGATGCCGGAACCCTGCCGGTCCTGCGACCACAAGGAAGAGGACTGGGGCGGCTGCCGCTGCCAGGCGCTGGCGCTGGCGGGCAGCGCCGATGCCACCGACCCGGTGTGCGAACTGTCCCCGGCCCATGCGGATGTCGCCGTGCTGCGCGACCGCGACGCCGCGGCGCTGGAGGCGGAGTGGCGGTATCGGGGGATGTGAGGGGGGCTTCGGTTGCCCCCGCCCTGACCTCCCCAGCTGGGCTGGGAGGGCCTGCCGCTGCCTTTCCGAACAAGTACCTAAATCCCCTTTCCCGCCCAGCGGGGGGAGGGTCAGGATGGGAGCAGTCGAAGCTGGAACTCCAGCCACTCCCCACTCACCTGTCGTGCCCCGACCCGCCCTTCTTGCCGCCGCCGTCCTGCTTGTTGACGGTGGCCCAGGCGCGCCGCTCGGCCTCGTCGTGGGAAACGCCGCGCTTCTCGTAACCTTCCTCGATATGCTCGGCCTTGCGCTTCTGTTTTTCGGTGTATTTATCCTTGTCGCCCTGGGACATCTGAACCTCCTGTCGCGATTTCCCGCTCAACAGCGTCGATTGGCGGAAGGTTCCCCACCGGATTAGGCCGAACCTCATATCCATGATCGGACAGACGGAAAGCGCGTCTTGCCGTGAGCGAGGCTGTCGCCCATCCTTTCCCAAAGCTTACCGGGGGAGGATCAGGAGTGTTCACACTGTTCAACAGGGGCCGCGCCGTCATGGGTGCGGCGGCGCTGGCGCTGGGGCTGATCGCCGGAGCGGCGCAGGCGGCGGATGCGGTGCGCGTCGGCTCCAAGCTGGATGCGGAAAGCGGCCTGCTGGGCACCATGATCCTGCAGATGCTGCAGGCCAACGGCATCCCGACGGAGAACAAGATACAGCTCGGCCCGACCAAGATCGTGCGCGGCGCGCTGCTGTCGGGCGAGATCGACGTCTATCCCGAATACACCGGCAACGGCGCCTTCTTCTTCAATGTGGACAGCGATCCGGCCTGGAAGAATGCCGGCGCCGGCTATGAGAAGGTCCGGCAGATGGACCAGGAAAAGAACAACATCGTCTGGCTGAAGCCGGCCCCCGCCAACAACACCTGGGCGCTGGCCGTCCGCCGCGACGTGGCCGACGCCAACAAGCTGAAGACGATGGAGGATTTCGCCAAATGGGTCTCCGGCGGCGGCAAGGCGAAGGTCGCCGCCTCGGCGGAGTTCGTGGAAAGCCCCGCCGCGCTGCCCTCCTTCCAGCAGACCTACGGCTTCGCGCTGAAGCCCGACCAGATGCTGATCCTGGCCGGCGGCGACACCGCGGCGACGATCCGCGCGGCGGCGGAGCAGACCTCCGGCGTCAACACCGCCATGGTCTACGGCACCGACGGCGCCATCGCCGCCCTGGACCTCGTCGTTCTGGAAGACACCAAGGGCGCGCAGATGGTGTATGAGCCGGCGCCGACCATCCGCGCATCGGCGCTGTCAGCCAACCCGAAGATCGCCGACCTGCTGAACCCGGTTTTCGCCAGCCTGGACGCCGAGACGCTCCGGGGGCTGAACGCCAAGATCTCGGTGGACGGACAGGACCAGAAGCAGGTCGCCACCGATTACCTGAAGTCCAAGGGCTTCCTGAAGTAAGCCGGTGACGTGACCTTTCGGCTTCCCCTGTACAACCGCGTCGCCCTGCTGATGGCGCTGGCCGCCGCCGTCGCCGCCGTCACGCTGCCGTTCCTCGGCTTCGCGCCGAACCGGCTGCTGTCCGGCCGGCCGGTGGCGCTGTGGGCGGCGGTGGAGGGTCCGGGCGGCCTCGCCATCCTGCCGGGGCTGGTCCTGCTGGCGACGCCCTTCCTGCGGCCGACGCGCGTCGGGCTCGGCCTGACCGTGGCGGCGGGGGGGCTGTTCGCGGCGGGGCTGGTCTGGCTGGCGGGACATCACGCGGCGGTGCTGGCGCAGGGGGCCTCGGCGGCGGCGCGCACCTCCTTCGCATCGGGCTTCTGGGTGATGGCGGCGGCGGGGCTGCTGACCGCGGTCGATGCGGCGCGGCGGATGGGGCTTGGCGCCACCGGGCGCCTGGCTGTCGGCGGGGCGGTCGCCGGGCTGGTGGCGCTGCAACTGGCGACCGGCCATCTCGACCAGCTGTCGATCCTCAAGGAATACGCCAACCGCCGCGACGTGTTCGCCGACGCCGTGCTGCGCCACGCCACGCTGGTGGTGGCGGCGCTGGTGCCGACGCTGCTGGTCGGCGTGCCGCTGGGCGTGGCTGCGCACCGGGTGGAGGCGGTCGGGCGTGCGGTGTTCCCGGTGCTGAACGTCGTGCAGACGGTGCCCTCCATCGCGCTGTTCGGGCTGCTGATGGCGCCGCTGGCCGCACTCGGCGCCCTGCTGCCGGGCTCCGGCATCAGCGGGGTCGGCCCGCTGCCGGCGGTGATCGCGCTGACCCTCTATTCCCTGCTGCCGATCGTCCGCAATACCGCGGTCGGGCTGGACGGCGTTCCCGCCCCGGTGCGGGAGGCCGCGCGGGGCATGGGCCTGACGCCGCGCCAGATCTTCTTCCGCGTCGACCTGCCGCTGGCCCTGCCGGTCTTCCTGTCGGGGCTGCGCATCACCGTGGTGCAGGCGGTCGGGCTGGCGGCGGTGGCGGCGCTGATCGGTGCCGGGGGGCTGGGCGCCATCATGTTCCAGGGGCTGTTCGCCAACGCGCTGGACCTTGTGCTGCTGGGGGCCGTTCCCGTCATCCTGCTGGCGGTGGCGGCCGACGCCCTGCTGTCCATCGGCATCGCCGCCGCCACCAGCCATATCGGCCTGTCGCCGGGAAGGAATGCGCCATGATCGAATTCGAGCGCGTGAGCAAGCGCTTCGGCTCCTGGACGGCGGTGGACGGCGTGTCCTTCACCGTGGCGGAGGGCGAGTTCCGCGTGCTGATCGGCCCGTCCGGCTCCGGCAAATCGACGGTGCTGCGCATGGTCAACCGGCTGATCCCGGCGGACGAGGGCGCCATCCGCATCGACGGCGAGGACATCGCCTCCCTGAAGCCGGAGGAGCTGCGCCGGCGCATGGGCTACGTCATCCAGTCCGTCGGCCTCTTCCCGCACTGGACGGTGGAGCGCAACATCGGCACCGTGCCGGCCCTGCTGGGCTGGCCCAAGGCCCGCATCCGCGACCGGGTGGCCGAATTGCTGGAACTGCTGAACCTCGACCCCCGCCGCTACCGCTCCGCCTATCCGCACCAGCTCTCCGGCGGGCAGCAGCAGCGCGTCGGCGTCGCCCGCGCCCTGGCGGCGGAGCCGCGCATCCTGCTGATGGACGAGCCGTTCAGCGCGCTCGACCCGATCACCCGCGCCAGCCTTCAGGCAGAGCTGTCGGCCATCCACCGCCGCACCGGCACCACCGTGGTCTTCGTCACCCACGACATGGACGAGGCCTTGCGGCTGGGCGACAGCATCGCGGTGATGGACCATGGCCGCCTGATCCAATGCGCCACCCCGCTGGAAATCCTGACCCGCCCGGCCAGCCCGCTGGTGCGCGACCTCGTGGGACGCGAGGAATGGGGGCTGAAGCGGCTGGCGGTGGAAACGGCCGGCGACCGCGCCCGCCCGCAGGAGAGCGTCGGCGGCGAACCGTTGCCGTCGGAAACCCCGCTTCACCGCGCCCTGTCGGAGATGGTCACCCGCGGCGCGGAGCGGTTGCCGGTGGTGGACGGCGACGGCCGGCCGGCGGGGGTGCTGCACCTGTCCGACCTCGTCCGCCCCGCATCCGATGGCCCCTTGCCGGATCGGGCGGCATGACGGTCGCCGGCATCGCCCCGCGGGAGTTCCTGACCGACCGGCTGATGCTGGGGCTGGTGGCGCTGGTGGCGCTGGTCCTGGGCATGCCGTCGCTGAAGCCGCTGTTCGCCACGCTCTATCCCGGCCTCGACCGCCCGCTCTACGAGGCGGAGAGCTTCGTCCGGCTGACGCTGGACCATATGGCGCTGGTCGGCCTTTCCAGCCTCGCCGCCATCCTGCTGGGCTGCGGGGCCGCCATCGCCGTGACGCGCCCCTGGGGGCGGGAGTTCCGCGGCCTGCTGGAAACCGTCGCCACCATGGGCCAGACCTTCCCGCCGGTGGCGGTGCTGGCGCTGGCCGTTCCGGTGATGGGCTTCGGCGCGGAACCGGCGCTGATCGCGCTGACGCTCTACGCCCTGCTGCCGGTGGTGGAGAACACGGTCGCCGGGCTGGACGGCGTCTCCCCCGCGGTGCTGGAATCCGCCCGCGGCCTCGGCATGGGACCGACGGAGGTGCTGTTCAAGGTGGAGCTGCCGCTGGCCGCCCCGGTGATCCTTGCCGGCGTGCGCACCGCCGTCATCATCAATGTCGGCACCGCCGCCATCGCCTCCACCGTCGGGGCGAAGACCCTCGGCCTGCCCATCATCGTCGGGCTGAACGGTTCCAACCAGGCCTACGTCATCCAGGGTGCGCTGATCGTCGCCGCGCTCGCGGTGGTGATCGACGCCGGGTTCGACCGGCTGGCCGGATGGCTGGCACGCTGGTCGCGGCGCTGAAAAAAAGCGAGCCGGTTCAGGCGATCATATCGACCGGGGCACTTGTTTCCGAACACCGGCCGTTCGGCTTGGAACTCCGCCGCACCGGGACTTCGCTCCCTCTCCTCCGGTGATGCCGAGCCGGGCCTATGAAGGGACGCCGGGCGATCTGCTAGACTGGCCGCCCCTGGGCCGACGTGCCCTGATTCAAGGCTTTTCGGAGAGCGTCGATGCCGTCGCCGGCCCAGACTGAAGCGGTGCAGCCCAATCCCGTCCGATACGCGCGCCAGGGGCGGATCGGCGTCATCACCGTGGATTATCCGCCGGTGAACGCCGTCGGCCATGGCGTGCGCAGCGGGCTGGTGGCGGCGCTGGACGCCGGGCTCGCCGATGCGGAGGCCGAGGCGCTGCTGCTGGTCTGCGCCGGGCGCACCTTCATGGCCGGGGCCGACATCCGGGAGTTCGGCAAGCCGTCCGCCCCGCCGACCCTGCCGCAGGTGATCGCCCGCCTCGATGGCTCGGCCAAGCCGGTCATTGCCGCCATCCACGGCACGGCGCTCGGCGGCGGGCTGGAGGTGGCGCTGGCCTGTCATGTCCACGTCGCGCTGAGATCGGCCAGGCTCGGCCTGCCGGAGGTGAAACTCGGCCTACTGCCCGGTGCCGGCGGCACCCAGCGGCTGCCGCGTCTGGTCGGTGCGGCCAAGGCGCTGGACATGATCCTGTCCGGCGAGCCGGTCGGCGCGGAGGAGGCGCTGGCGATCGGTCTCGTCGATGCGGTGGAGGACGGCAATTCGCCGCTGGAGGCCGGGCTGCGCGCCGCGGAACGGCTGCTGGCGGAGGGATGGACGCCACAGCCGGCGAGCGCCCGCACCGGCCGCATCGCCGGGACCGACCCCACCCTGTTCACCGCGATGCGGGCGGAACTGACGAAACGTCAGCCGCACCTGTTCTCCCCCCACCGGATCGTCGATGCGGTCGAGGCCGCCGTCACCCTGCCCTTCGCCGAGGGCACGGCGCGCGAGCGGGAACTGTTCCTGGCCTGCATGGACTCGCCCCAGCGCGCCGGGCTGATCCACGCCTTCTTCGCGGAGCGCGAGGTGGCGAAAATTCCCGGCCTGCCCGCCGGAACGCCGACGCGCGACATCCGCAAGGCCGGCGTGATCGGCGCCGGCACCATGGGCGGCGGCATCGCCATGTGCTTCGCCAATGCCGGCATCCCGGTGGTTCTGGTCGACAATGCGCCGGACGCGCTCGACCGCGGCATGGCCGCCATCCGCCGCAACTACGAGGCCACCGCCCGCAAGGGCCGGCTGACCGCCGCGCAGGTGGAGGACCGGATGGGGTTGATCCATCCTACCCTGTCCTACGGCGCGCTTGCCGACGCCGATCTGGTGGTGGAGGCGGCGTTCGAGAGCATGGAGGTCAAGCGGACCATCTTCCGGGTGCTGGACGGGACCTGCAAACCAGGCGCGATCCTCGCCACCAACACCTCGACGCTGGATGTCGACGCCATCGCCGCGGCGACCGGCCGGCCGCAGGACGTGCTGGGCATGCATTTCTTCAGCCCGGCCAACGTCATGCGCCTGCTGGAGGTGGTGCGCGGCGCCCGGACTTCCCACACCGTGCTGGCGACCGTGATGGCTTTGGCGCGACGGATCGGCAAGGTCGGCGTGACGGTCGGCGTCTGTTACGGCTTCGTCGGCAACCGCATCCTGCAACAGCGCGGGCGCGAGGCGATGGCCCTGGTCGGGGAGGGCGCCAGCCCCGAGCAGGTCGACCGCGTGCTGACCGGGTTCGGCTTCCCGCTCGGCCATTTCGCGATGACCGACCTTGCCGGCATCGATGTCGGCTGGCGCATCGGCGAGGAGCGCCGCAAGGCCGGCGATCCCGAGGCGCAGACGCCGAGCTGGCTGGACGTGCTGGCGGAACGCGGCCGCTACGGCCAGAAGACCTCGGCCGGCGTCTACCGCTACGAGCCCGGCAGCCGCACCCCGATCCCCGACCCGGAGGTGGCGTCGGTGATCGGGGAGGACCGCCGCAGCCGCGGCATCACCCCGCGCGCCGTCAGCGACGTGGAAATTCGCGAACGCTGCCTCTACGCCATGGTCAATGAGGCCGCCAAAATCCTGGAGGAGGGCATCGCCGCGCGACCGGTCGATATCGACGCCATCTGGCTGCATGGCTACGGCTTTCCGTCCTGGCGCGGCGGCCTGCTGTTCTGGGCCGACCGCGAGGGGCTGGGCAAAATCGCCGCCGCCGTGCAGCGTTACCACCGCGACATCGGCGGGCCGCAATGGTGTCCGTCCGCATTGCTTCTGCAACGGGCGGCCGACGGACAGCCGATCGGATGCTGAATCCGGAATGCGGATTACAGCCCGGAAACTAGTTTATGATGCTGATTGTTTTAACTTTAGCATATACTCTTCCGACAGAGCCGCTCCACCGGTCCCCACCCGTCCCCCCAGGCGGCGGATCCGGCGGAGCGGTCCTGAAAGCGGCCCGGACCTGACCGAAGGGGAAGAGCATGAAGGACATCACCGTCGCAGCGACCGACTGGGGTCTCCACGCCGTCGCCTGCACCGGCCTTCCTCTTGCTGCCCCTTCCTCCTGGCTCGGGACGCTGCGCAACGCGCTGTCCGGCGCCGGCACAGGCTCCCGCCTGTTCCTGGATTTGCGGGAGGTCGGCAATTCCCCCCTGCCTCTTTCCCATCTGGGAGCTTTGGCTTCGATCCTGGCCCAGGCCGGGTTCAGTGCGGTTCTGGTGCCGGACCTCCGGCTCGGCCACGCGCTGTGCGATGCGGTTCGCCGCAGCGGCAGTACGAGCGGCACGGGCGGCAGCGAGACGACCGCCGGCCTGCGCGTCCTCCCGACGGAGGGCCGCGACCGGGTCGCCATCGCCGCCGCCTACCAGTGGCTGCTGAACGGCCGGGAGCCCGCGGATGCCCTGAGGGTGTCCGACGGCCGCCCGTCGGTCCTGGCCTTCCCCGTCACGGCGGCGCATCGGCCGGCGACCTCCCCCGGCCGCTCCGACCTGCGCCGCGCCGGCTGACGGTTCTCCCATAGCGGCTGCTTCGGAGCCGTTTTTCCTGGAACCATCGTCATCTCAGCCTGTCTCTTCGCCCCGGCCGGACTCCCGTCCCGCCGGGGCATTTTATTGCAGCCGCATTCTTCCCGATCAAAGCTGCGCCAGCCCGACCGCTTCGGCAGCCGGCGCGGAATCTCCCCGAAAAAAGAAGGCCCCTCCCCGCGCGCGGCGGAGAGGGGCGAGGCTTCGGGAGGACGCCCGAAAGGAAAGGGTCAGAAGCGGATCGGATCAGGCATGCGCGCCGGCACCCTGCACCGCCGGCTTCGGCACGGCCACTGCGGCCACCGGCTTCTTCAACACGCGCAGCGCCAGGGCCGTCACGATGGTGCCGACCACCAGGGCCACGATATAGCCCAGCAGATGCGTGACCGCGTTCGGGATGGGCAGCACGAAGATTCCGCCGTGGGGAACCTTCAACTGCACTCCGAACGCCATGGAGATGGCGCCGGCCAGCGAGGCGCCGATCATCAGCGCCGGAATGACGCGCAGCGGGTCGCGGGCGGCGAAGGGAATGGCTCCTTCGGTGATGAAGGCGATGCCCAGAACGGCGGCGGCGTTGCCGGCCTCGCGCTCTTCCGCGGTGAAGCGGTCGGGGAACAGCTTGGTGGCCAGCGCCAGACCCAGCGGCGGCACCATGCCGGCGGCCATGGCGGCGGCCATCGGAGTATAGACCTGCGATGCGATCAGGCCGGTGGAGAAGGCGTAGGCCGCCTTGTTGACCGGACCGCCCATGTCGAAGGCCATCATCGCGCCGATCAGCAGACCCAGCAGGATGGCGCTGCTTCCCTGCATTCCCTTCAGCCAGTTGCTGAGCCAGGCCAGGGCTTCGGCGACGGGGGCGCCGACGACGTAGATCATCAGCAGGCCGGTCAGCAGCGAGCCCAGCAGCGGCAGGATCAGCACCGGCTTCAGCCCTTCCAGATTGCGGTGCAGCTTGATGTGCCGGTTGAGGAAGTCGGTGCCGTAGCCGGCGATGAAACCGGCGACGATGCCTCCCAGGAAACCGGCGCCGATGCTGCCGGCCAGCATGCCGCCGATCATGCCGGGGGCGATGCCGGGGCGGTCGGCGATCGAATAGGCGATATAGCCGGCCAGCGCCGGCACCATCAGGGCGAAGGCCCCGTTGGCGCCGATCTGGAACAGGGCATAGCCCAGCGTCCCGGCGTTGGATTCCTCATTGACGTAGATGCCGCCCAGCGCGAAGGCGAGCGCGATCAGCAAGCCGCCCGTCACCACGAAGGGCAGCATGAAGGACACGCCGGTCATCAGGTGCTTGTAGGGACCTGTGCGCTGGGCCGACCGCTCCGCCTTGCCGGCGGCAACCGCGTCGGCCAGCGGAACGGTGCCGCCGGACGCCCCGCCGGAGGCACCATAGGGCTTGGCCTCGGCCAGGGCACGGGTGACCAGGGCCTTGCCGTCGTTGATGGCGGGCTTGGTGCCGCTCATGAACACGCGCTTGCCGGCGAAGCGGGACAGGTCGATCTGGGTGTCGGCGGCGATCAGGACGATGTCGGCATCTCGGATCTCCTCGTCGGTCAGCGTGTCGCGGGCGCCGACGGACCCCTGCGTCTCCACCCGGACCTTGTGGCCCAGCGCGGCGGCCGCCTGCTGGATGCCCTCGGCCGCCATGAAGGTGTGGGCGATGCCGGTCGGGCAGGAGGTGATGGCGACGATCCGGCGCGGTCCCGCGGCGGACGGTGCCGCGGCCGGCGGTGCCGACTTTGCCGCCGATGCCGCCGATGCCGCCGGAGCGGCGCCCAGCGCCTGTTCCACAACCGCGGCCGGATCGGCCAGCACCTGGTCTAGCGGAGCGGAGAAGCGCTTCAGCGCGGCGAAGCGCCCCTCGTCGAGGTCGCCGCTGCCGACCAGGATGACGGCGTCGGCCTTGGACGGCGCCGCGGCGTCGAGCGGGGACTGGATGCCGAGGCTGGTGCGGATCTCCACCTGGATGCCATGGCCCAGCGAGGCCGCGGCCTTGCGCAGGGCTTCGGCCGCCAGAACGGCCTGGGTGGTCAGGTCACCCCCCGCGATCACGGCCAACATGTTCGCCATTGTTTCCTCCCGGCGGGTTCGCTTCCGCCCCTGTCACTGTGTTGAGCCCACTGAGATGAGTCTCGTCCGATGCCATCGAACGGCGGAAATCAGTCGCGTGGCGTAAGCGCCACCTGTGCCGCCAGCGACCGCACCGTCGCCGTATCCGGCAGGTTCGGGCCGAAACAGCCCAGCTTGGCGGCGGCGAAGGCCACCGACAGGCGCGCCACATCCTCCAGCTCCCCATTCATCTGGAAGGCGGCGATCAGGCCGGCAACCATCGCGTCGCCCGCCCCGACGGTGCTCAGCGCCGTGACCGGCGGCAACCGCCCGTGCAGAGCGCGCCCCGCGCCGACGAACAGCGCGCCGTCCGCCCCCAGCGACACCACGACCACCGCCACGCCGCGCAGGTGAAGATCGCGCGCCGCCGCCAGCAGATCCGCCTCGGTCGGCAGAGGCCGGCCGGCCCAATCCTCCAACTCGTGGCGGTTCGGCTTGATGCAGTGGGGCAGCGCGTCGGTGGAGGCCAGCGCCGCCGCCAGCGGCGCCCCGCTGCTGTCCAGCACCACGCGGGCGCCGACCGCCGAAAAGTCGGCGATCAGCCCGGCATAGGTGTCCGCCGGCAATCCGTCGGGCAGGCTGCCGGCCAGCAGGACCGGCGTCCCCGGCCCCACCGGACCCAGCACCGCCGCGCGCACGCGGTCGAGCGCGCCGGCATCGACGGTCAGGCCGGGAAGGTTGATGTCGGTGGTGTCGTTGGCGGCGAGATCGGCGATCTTGATGTTGACGCGCGTCTCTCCCGGCAGCCGCAGGAAGGTGTCGGCGATGCCCTTGGCCTGGAACAGCGCCTCGAACGGCGCCGCGTTGCCGCTGCCCAGCAGGCCGGCGGCGATCACCGGCGTGCCCCAATCGGCGAGGCAGCTGGCGACGTTCACGCCCTTGCCGCCGGCATTGTAGAGCACCGACTTGGCCCGGTGGACGCTGCCGGGCTTCAGCGCCTCGACGGTGATGGTCTGGTCGATGGCCGGGTTCAGGGTGACGGTGACGACGTGCTGCGTCATGACGCCCCCCCTTCCAGCGCCCGCACGTCGTCGGAGGATTCGCAGTCCAGCGCGCGCCGGGCCAAATCCTGCAGACCGGCGAGGTCGCTGTCGCGCAGCCGGTCCTTGACGCCGGGGATGTCGCGCGGGGTCATCGACAGCTCGCGCACGCCGAGGCCGGCCAGCAGGGCGGCGCCGAACGGGTCGCCGGCGATGCCGCCGCAGACGCCGACCCAGCGGCCATGCTTCTCGGCGCCGTCCACCGTCATGCGGATCAGGCGCAGCACCGACGGGTGCAGGCTGTCCGCCTCTGCCGCCAGTTCGGGATGCTGGCGGTCGATGGCCAGCGCGTACTGCGTCAGGTCGTTGGTGCCGATGGAGAAGAAATCGACATGGCGGGCCAGCGCGTCGGCCTGGATGGCGGCGGCCGGTACCTCCACCATGATGCCCAGCGGCACCGCGGGCGCGTCCAGTTCCGCCCGGATACGGTCGCAGACGGCGCGCAAGGTCTCGATCTCGCGCAGGGTGGTGATCATCGGGAACATGATCAGCAGCGATCCCGGCTTCGCCCCCCTGGCGGCGCGGTAGAGGGCGCGCAGCTGCGGTTCCAGCAATTCGGGATGGCGCAGAAGCAGCCGGGCGCCGCGCACGCCGAGGAACGGGTTCTCCTCATGCGGAAGCTGCAGGTGCGGCACCTGCTTGTCGCCGCCGATGTCGAGCGTGCGGACGATCAGCGGCCGGCCGTCCAGCGCCTCCAGCATGGCGCGGTAGGTCTCGTACTGCTCGTCCTCGCCGGGGGCGTCGCCGCGCTCCAGAAACAGGAACTCGGTGCGCATCAGCCCGACGCCCTCGGCGCCCTGGGACAGCGCCATGGCCACCTGATCGGGCCGGTTGACGTTGGCGCCGATCTCCACCGCGTGACCGTCGCGGGTGCGGGCGGGCAGGCCGCGCCGCTCCTCCTGCCGGGCCTTCATGACGCGCTGCTCCTCGATCCAGCCATGGGCGGCGGCGAGGGCGGCATCGGACGGGTTCAGGTACAGGCGCCCCGCCTGGCCGTCGAGGATGGCGGTGGTGCCGTTGGCAAGCTCGGTCAGCGCACCGCCGCCCGCCACCATCGCCGGCAGCCCCAGCGTGCGCGCCAGGATCGCGGTGTGGGAGGTCGGGCCGCCCTGCGCCGTCGCCAGTCCGATGACCCGCCCCATGTCGAGCGCGGCGGTGTCGGAGGGCGACAGGTCGTCGGCGACCAGGATGCAGGGGCTGTCCGGCAGGTCGCGGATCGAGCCGCCGCGCAGTTCGGGATCGATGCGGGTCAGCACCCGGCGGCCGACGTCGCGCAGGTCGGCGGCGCGGCCGGCCAGCACCGGGTTGGGGTTGGCGGCCAGCGTCGCGGCGCTGCGTTCCACCGCCTCGTTCCAGGACCAGCCGGGGCCATGCCCCTCCACCATCAGCTGGCAGGCCAGCGTGATCAGGCCGGCATCGTTCAGCAGCTCCGCCTGCGCCGCGAAGATCCCGGCCTCGGCAGGCCCGAGACGGCGGGCGGTGTCGTCGGCCAGCGCCTTCAACTGCTGGCGGGTGAGGTTCAGCGCCTCGTGCAGGCGGTTGCCGCCCTCCAGCAACGGGACCGGACGGTCGGGCACGGTCAGGTCGGCCTTCGGCATCACATGGACCGGACCGATGGCGAGGCCGGGGCTGGCGCCGATGCCGGCGATCACCGGCATTGCACGGCCATCCGCGGCGGCCGGCGGGTTCCAGCCATGCACCACGGCCTTTGCCTTGCGGGCCGCGGCGGCGGCGTCCGCCTTCTCCCGCGCGCTCAGGCCCGTGATGGTCGCGCGCAGCCGGTTCAGCACCGCGCGCGCATCCGGGCCGTCGGCCGAAACGGTGATGCGGTCGCCGGGCCGCAAGCCGAGCTGCAGCAGCGCGACCATCGTCTTGCCGTCGGCCACCTCGCCGCCATGGCGGATGCGGACCCGGCCGGCGGCGGCGCGGGCCGTCTCGACCCAGGCGGTGGCGGGACGGGCATGCAGGCCGGTCGGGTAGTCGACCACCCAATCGAACGTCTCGGCGAGGTCGCCCTCCTCCGCATCGGATGCCGCCGGCGTCGCGGATTCTTCCGACAATGCCGCGACCAGATCGGCCGGATCCCTGGTGGTGAAGAGCGCGTCCAGCCGCGGCTCGTCCTGCATCAGGCGGGTCAGGCGGCGCAGGATGGCGATGTGGGCATCGGACTGCGCCGCGATCGCCACGACCAGCCGGGCGGTCTGCCCCTCGTTCCAGACCACGCCGTCCGGCACCTGCAGGATGGCGATGCCGTTGCGGCGGACCAGATTGCGATCGTCCACCATGCCGTGCGGGATGGCGACGCCATGGCCGAGGAATGTGTTCGCCACCGCTTCCCGCCGGATCATGCTGTCGGCATAGGCGGGGTCGATGCAGCCCGCGGCGATCAGCAGCTGCGCCGCCTCGCGGATCGCCGCCTCCTTCCCGGCCGGGGCGGCACCAAGCCGGACCAGATCCGGGGGAAGGCTAAGGGGGTGCGTGTCGGTGGCCATGGCGACCGTCTCCTCCGCGTGTTCTTGTATGGTCTGTTGAGAACAAGTGCAAACGATTACAGTTGGGGTGTCAACGCCTGTTGCATTGCAGCATATAGACTTTTACGGATGGTCTTCTTGTCAACCCTACGAAAATGGGAGATGTTCGAACGAATGTATTGAAAACGTTTTCATTAACGCTCTCATATGGCTTTCAAAATGCGCCGCGCGCTGGCCATCCGTGGCCGGCGCCGCTAAGGTTGCCTCCCTCAATCGGGGAAATCCTCCACACGATCGGTCAGGACATGAGCGTCTCGGGGAAAGCCGCCGGCATCAAGGATGTGGCCAAGGCAGCCGGCGTATCGGTCGCCACCGTGTCGCGCGTGCTCGGCAACGGCCCGGTCAGCGAGGCGCTGCGCAAGCGGGTCGAAGATGCGGTGCGCGCCACCGGCTACCGTCCCAACCTGTCGGCACGGCGGCTGCGCTCCCGGCATTCGCAGACCATCGGGCTGGTGGTGTCGGACATCCGCAACCCCTTCTTCACCGCCGTCAGCCGCGCGGTGGAGGATGCGGCGTACCGCGCCGGCATGCGCGTCATCCTGTGCAACAGCGACGAGAACCCGGAACGCGAGGAGTTGTACCTGCGCCTGATGCAGGAGGAGCGGATCACCGGCCTGATCTTCGCCCCCACCCGCAGCACGCTGGACCGGCTCGACGGGCTGGACTTGGATTTTCCCGTCGTTCTGATCGACCGTAACGCGCCGACCGGGCGGTATGACGCGGTGGTGCTGGACAACCCGCGCGCGGCGGCGATGCTGGTCGAGCATCTGCATGCCCAGGGCTACCGCCGCATCGCCGGCCTGTTCGGCAACACCAGCACCACCGGCCAGGAGCGCCACGACGGCTATCGCGCCGCCATGACCGCCCGCGGCCTGACGCCCGCCGCCCGCTTCCTAGCGCCCTATGCCGACGCGGCGGAAGAAGCGGTGGTGCACTGGATGGCCGAACCCGACCCGCCGGAGGCCTTCATCGTCAGCAACAGCCTGTTCCTGATGGGCGTGGTGAAGGCCGCCCGCCGGCTTGGCCTGCCGATCCCCGACGGGCTTGCGGTCGCCGGCTTCGACAACGAGCCCTGGACCGAGCTGGTCGGCCCCGGCCTGACCGTGATCGAACAGCCGGTGCAGGAGATCGGCCGGTCCGCCATGGCCCTGCTGTTCGAGAGGCTGGAAGCGCCGGACCGCCCCAGCCGCCGCCTCGTCCTTGGCGGCACCTGCATCCTGCGCGGGTCCACCGCCGCCCGGATGCCCGCCGGGATGACCGGCCGCCGGACCGACGCGGGCTGAGCGTCCGCCCGCTGTCGCCCGCCGGCACTTCGGACATGGATCGAAGACCCCATCTCGCCGCCTCCCAATCCTGGGGGCGATGCGCGGCGGAGCGCTTGCTTCCCCCGCTGTGCGCCGGCGGCCAATCGCGGGGGTAATCCCACCGCTTGTAACTTGGTGCTCCAGATAATCGTGACCCGAAAGATACGTCGGGCCTTGGATGAATCCCCAACGAACGCCCAATAATAAACACCCTTGCAGTGTGTGGGAAGAACAGTTCCAAAAGCGGCGTTGACCATCACCGCGGTCCCCCACTACCGTTCGCGGTGCAAATCCGAAAGAACAAACCCGATCAGGACTGAATAACGTAGTCGGAGAGAGTTTGTTTCTTCACCAGAAAACAATGGAAGCCAGCGGAGTTTTTGTTAGCTACGGCAACAATCTTCGCCAGCAACCGGTTTGCCGGCTTCTCGACTGAACATCCAAGCCACCGAGAGGTGTGAACAGGCGACCGTACATGCCCATCGCCGCAGCCTCTGGGGAGGGGCCGGCGCCGAATCCCGGACAAGAACCGCGACGCCGCCGGGATGACGCGGGACCGACGCTTCAGGGGACACCAACGGGGGTGAGCGTAATGCAAAATGGTTCCACCGGTCAGTCTGCGGCAGCAGAACCGGCCCGGCGCAGCTTTGCGCGGGACGGCGCCGCCACCATTATGGTCACGGCCGCCACGATGGGGCTGGGCCTGCTGACAGGCGTCCTGGTCGCCCGTACGCTGGGGCCGGACGGCCGCGGCGCACTGACCGCGGTGCTCACCACGGCGCAGCTGCTGGGCTGGCTGTTCGGCATGGGCTGCGGCAAGGCCGTGACCTATGCGCTGTCCCGCGACCCGTCGGCCGGGGGGCGGCTCCTGTCCACCTGGACGCTGATGCTGCTGCCGGTCGCGACGGCTGCGGTGCTGGCGGGCCATCTGCTTCTGCCGACCCTGCTGGCGGCCCAGCCGGCGGCGACGCTGGAGCTGGCCCGCCTTTATCTGCCGATGATCGCGCTGGCCCTGCTGTCGGAGCTGATGTTGGGACTGGTCCTCGGCGACCAGGATTTCCGCAGCTTCAACGCGCTGAACTTCCTCCAGCCGGCGGGGGTCGCCGTCTCCTACGCCGTGCTGTGGGCCATCGGCCTGTTCACGGTCGAGACCGCGGTGATCGCCCAGGCGACGATGAGCACGCTGGTGCTGGTCGCTGCGCTGCTGCTTCTGCTGCGGCGCCACGGCATCGGCTGGCCCGATCTCGCTCTCGGCCGCAGCACCGTCTGGTATGCGCTGCGCACCCACGGCGACGTGGTGGGGGGCGTCATCACCCAGCGGCTGGACCTGCTGATCATCCCGGCCGTCCTGCCGGCGGCGCAGGTCGGGCTCTACGCGCTGGCGACCAGCCTGTCCTGGCTGATCGTCAACCTGTCGAGCGCGCTCGCCACGGTCGTGATGCCGGCGGCCACCCGGCGCGGCCGGTCGGGGCGAGATCTGGTGCTGAACAGCCTGCAGGCGACCTTCGCCGTCGGCGGAGTTCTGGGGGGCGGGCTGTTCCTGTTCGCCGACATCGCCGTCGGCCTGGTCTACGGCCCCGCCTTCGCCGACAGCGCCCTGCCGCTGCGGCTGCTGCTGCCGGGCGCGGTGCTCTATGCCGCGGCGTCGATCCTGCTGAACGGCCTCTATGCCGAGAACCGGCCGTTCACCGCCACGCTGGCCAACCTGCTGGGCATGGTGGTCACGGTGTGCGGCCTCCTGCTGTTCCTGCGCAGCGGCGGGATCCTGGCGGCGGCGATCGTGTCCACCGTCGCCTATGCGCTGGTGTTCGTCGCCGCGGCGACGCTCTACCGACGGGCCACCGGGCTTCCCTGGCGGGCCTTCCTGCCGAACCCGGCGCTGCTCGTCTCGCTGCCGCGCCACCTGCTGAACAAGCCCCCGGCCGCCGCCACCGCGGCCGGACCTAACGGCGATTGACGAGGCCAGTGAACAAGACGGCGAAACGCCTGAACCCGGACATCACCCGGAATTTGAGGAAACCCACAATGCGACTGTCGCTCTTGACGCCCGAATATCCGCCCGGCGAAAAGCTCGGCGGTATCGCCACCCACACCCACACGATGGCGCGCGCGTTGACCCGGCTGGGCCATGCGGTGCAGGTGGTGACGCCGTGGAAGGCCGGCGGCGGTCCGGCGGCCGGCACCGCGATCGAGGACGGGGTGACGGTGCGGCGCGTCGATCCGGGCCCGCGGGTCCAGCCGATGCTTGACCGCTTCCGCACCAACCGCCGGCTGGCGGACGCCGTACGCTCCTTCAATCCCGACGTGGTCCATGCGGCGGAGTTCGATGCCGACGCCTGGTGGCTCACCCGTTTCAGCACCATCCCGGTGGTGACGCGGCTCGCCACCCCGACCGGGCTGGTGGTGGACACCAACGCCGGCAGCTGGGGTCCGCACACGCACCTGCTGAACGCGCTGGAGCGCGACCAGACCAGGCGCAGCGCCGCGATCTACGCCTCAACCCGCGCCATCGCGCGGCGGGTCGCCGACTATTGGCACATCGCGCCGGAGCTGATCCAGGTCATCCCCAACAGCATCGACCTCGCCGCGGTGAAGGCCGCCGGCGCCGGCCGGCCGCCCATTCCCCTGCCCGAGCGCTTCGTCGCCTTCTTCGGCCGGCTGGAAGGGCGCAAGGGCATCGCCGCCCTCGGCCGCGCCATCCCCGACGTGCTGGCCGCCAACCCCGGCCTGCATCTGGTGATGGTCGGCGGCGAGGACCCGGAGAGTGCCGCCGTCGTCGGCCAGTTCCGCCGCGACGTGGCCCCGGTCGCCGACCGCGTCCACTACACCGGCGCCCTGCCGCGCGAGCACGCGCTGGCCGTGGTGGCGCGGGCGGAGCTGGCCGTGGTGCCGTCGCTGTGGGAGAGCTTCGGCTTCGTCGTGGTGGAGGCGATGGTGCTGGGCGTGCCGGTGGTCGCCAGCGACTGCGGCGGCTTCCCCGAGATCATCGAGAACGGGCGCTCCGGCTGGCTGGTCCCGCCGGGCGAAGCGGTCCCGCTGCGCGACACGCTGATCGCCCGGCTGGCCGACCCCGCCGGCCTGAAGGCGGCGGCCGATGCCGGGCTGGAGCGCGCCAAGGCCTTCGACGTGGACACGGTGGCCGCACAGGTCGCCAGCCTGCTGGAGCATGCCAAGGCCGAGCGCACGCAGGCCGCCAACTCCGGCATCTACAACAACGGCTACCGCCGCCATTTCCGCCCCGACCACCCGACCACGCCCTTCTACCGCATCTATGACGAGAAGCGGCGCGCGGTGGCGGCGGAACTGGAGCGCGCGCCGCGGATGCGCATCCTCGACGTCGGCGGCGGCTATGGCCGCATCACCGGCCCCTTCGCCGAGCGCCACGACGTGACCCTGGTCGACATCTCGCACGAGATGCTGGCCGAGGCGAAGGAGCGCTTCCCCGCCCTGGCGGTGCAGCAGGCCGACGCCCGCAAGCTGCCCTTCCCCGACGACAGCTTCGACCTCGTCATCGCCATGGATCTGCTCTGCCACCTGCAGGATCTGGAGGCCGGCGTGCGCGAGCTGAAGCGGGTGGTGAAGCCCGGCGGGCGCATCGCCTGCGACACCACCAATGCGAACCCGCTGTGGGTGATCGCCTATCCCCGCTACTACCGCTGGCGCCCCGACCGGCTGCTGGCGACCATGCGCTGCCACGGCGTCCTGCCGGAATGGAAGGCGCTGGTCCGCCACCACTGGGCGCCGGAGATGCGCAAGGCCATCGCCGCGACCGGCCTGACCCTGCAGAGGACCGACCATTTCGGACCGCCGGGGGTGGCGAAATGGCATCTTTGGTGGTGCCAGCGCGGCGGCAATGGCCCGGAGGGGCGCGCATCGTGACGAAACCGTCCCTGCTTCTCTTCCTCGCCCATGGCGGCGACCCGCACCGCGTCGCCATGGCGCCGGTGCTGGCCGCCGCGGCGGAACGCGCCGGGTGGGCCTTCGACCTCTATTACGACGGGCGCCGCAGCGGCCGGCATTTCGGCGGCTGGGAGGACGGCAACCGCACCGAGGCGACCGGCTCCGGCAGCCTGATGGCCGGCGGCCGGCATCTGGACCACGCGCTGTGGCTGACCACCCGCTACCGCGTCGTCGCGCTGGGCGATCCCGCCTCGCCGCTGTGGCCGGTGGTGGAATCCTGCGGCGAATGCGCCCTGCGCAGCACCGACCCCGCCGCCATCTACGAAACCGCCTTCCGCCTGCTGGAGCAACCGCTGCCCGAGGAGGTCGCGGTGCTGGACATGGCGCCGCAGACCCCGCTCGGCATCGTCGCCGCCCCCTTTCTCTACCCGCGCCTGCTGGCCGAACCGCGCCTGGGCATCGACGTTGGTGCCGACGCCGGCCTGCGCGAGCGGCTGGAAGCCTTGGGCGCCCGCCGCTTCGTCGGCCTCTGCGTCGATCCGGTGCGCGCCCGCCACTTTCCCGGCGGCCTCGACGCCGTGGAGGGCAAGGTGGCCGGCCAAAGCTATGCCAGCTTCAGCGCCGGCCTTGCCCACCGCCATGCGGAGTGGGGACGCGGCACCCTGCTGGGCGACCCCGAACTGATCGCGGCACAGCTGCCGCTGGCGGCGGCCAAGCGCCTGCTGCCGCTCTACGGCCGGCCGCAGACCGACGTGATCGACCGCGCCGCCGACCTGATCCGCGCCGGGGCCGACCCGGTCTATGGCCGGCAATTCGACGACCACGACTTCTTCGCGCTGGGCCGGCTCGGCCGCGGCCTGCAGATCGTCGATCCCGACCCGCCCTTCGCCAGCGCCGCCGCTGTGCCGCTGCGCATCCAGGAGCCGCCCCGGCCCTTCACCGATTACGAGCCCGACGACGAGACGCTGCGCCGCTGGGCGGCGGAAGGCCGGGTGCTGTCCACGCTGGTTCTGTGGTCGGGCATGATCCGCGAACTGCACTGCATCCCGCGCATCCTCGATCTGGTGGCGGCGACCGGCCTGCGCTGCGGCCTCGTGGTCACCGTCGACAGCCTGACCCAGTCCAGCCCCGCCGACCTCGCCCTGCTGGCGGTGCCGGAGGAGCGCGGCGGCGTGCTCGGCCGGGTGGAGCTTCTTCTCGGCAGCACCGGCCGCGGCGTCTGCGCCGAAGGTGAGATGGAGGCCGCCGAACTGGCCCGCCTGCTGACCGGCGCGCGGGCGGAGATGGCGAGCATGCTGCCGTCCGGCCTGATGCCGCGCGGCTGGTGGCCGCTGGTCGATTCCCCCCTGGGGCCCGGCAGCACGCCGCGCCTCCATTGGGAGGAGGGTCGTCCCGTCCTGCGCATCTCCCCCCGGCCCCGCCCATCGGAAACGCCGGCCGCCAGCGCCGAGACCGCCGAGACCGAAGCCCCGGCGCCGCGCAGCGCGCCCGCCGCCGCCCCGGCGATGGACGCGCGGCGGATGATCGGCAACGCGCTGCGCCGCTACCGGCTCGACCGCTTCTACGAGGCGTGGCGTCCCTACGACGACGCCCGTCCCGGCCCGGTCCGGGCCGACATCGCCGCCGCGGTCCGGTCCGCCGGCTTCGACTACATGTGGACCAAGGCCGGTTTCGGCAGCGCCGCGCCGGCCCAGGTGGACGGCGACTTCGTCGCCCTGCCCTTCACCGCCGGCGACTGGGACGGCTGGTCGCCCTTCTACACCATCCGCAACACCGCGCAGGTCCGCTCGGCCGAGCGCCGGCTGACCCGCGGCGGCAAGCCGGGATGGCTGGCGTCCAACATCGACTCCATCCTGTGGATGCTGCCCGGCGAGGTTCTGGAGAAGGGCCGCGCGCTGTTCCAGGTCGCCCAGCTCGTCGCCGGCGGCGGCGGGACCGGCAAGCTGGTCAACGTCACCCCCAACACCGTCGCCCGCTACGCCCGCATCCTGGCCGAAGCGAAGGCGGGAGAGCGGACCGCCGGACAGGCTCCTCCGCCCGCCCCCCCCTCCGGCACGTCCGAGGCGGCGCACGACATCGCCGCATCGAACGCCGCCTCAAACGCCGCCGGCTCCAAAGCCGCAAAGGACCCGGCCGAGGTCGGCTGAGCCGCCGTCCGTCCTCCCCATCGGCCTTCCCCGCGCACAGTCAGTCGAGATAGAGGAGTTCAGCCCATGGAAGCACCGGAACACCGCATGCCACCCGGCGCGGCCGGTTTCGCCTCCGGTCTGGTCGCACCGCCGGTCGGTTCGGGCGCCGACAAGGTCGACGTCAAGCGGCTGGCTCAGACACTTTGGCGCCAGAAATGGCTGATCCTGGGCATTACCGCGGTCCTGTGGCTGCCGGCGGTGCTTCTGATCAACTCGATGACGCCGCTCTACAGCGCCTCCACCGTGGTGGTGATCGACCCGCATCCGAACCGGGTCATCAACATCCCCTCGGTGTCGGAGCCGATGGGCATCTTTCAGGACACCGTCAACACCGAGGTCGAGATCCTGCGCTCCCGCGATCTCGCCCGCCGGGTGGTGGAGGCGCTGAACCTGGGGCAGGAGCCGGAATACGCGGCGACCGCCGAAAAGCCCGGCCCGCTCACCCCGCTACTGGAGGAGGGCCGCGCCCTGCTGGCCGACGTGGCCGGCGCCCTGCCGGGGCCTCTGCCGGCCATGCTGACGCCGCCGCCCCGCCCCGCCGCCCCAACCGGCGACGCCGCCGAGATGGAAAGCACCCGCCTGATCGACGCCTTCCAGAAGAACCTGCGGGTCAGCCCCGGCGTGCAGTCGCGCGCGATCCGCATCACGGTGGAGGCCAAGGATCCGCAGCTGGCCGCCCGCGCCGCCAACGCGGTGGCCGACGCCTATGTCGCCATCCAGGTCGAGACGAAGCGCAACGCCACCCAACGCGCCAGCGAATGGCTGCAGAGCCGGCTGGACGAGCTGCGCCAGGACATGACCACCACCGGCCGCGCCGCGGTCGAGGCGATGCGGTCGGAAACCGGCATGGTCAAGGGGCGCGACGCCCCGCTGGTGAACGAGGAGATGTCCGCCCTCAACGCCCAGCTGGCGGAGGCGCGCTCCGCCCACGCCAACGCCCAGGCCCGGCTGCGCCAGTTGCAGGCCGTTCGTCCCGGCAACCCGGAATCGCTGGTCGGCGCCGACATCGGCGGCGATCCGCTGATCACCGGCCTGCGCCAGCGCCAGACGGCGCTCAGCGCCCAGCTGGCCGAGCTGCGCGCCCAGTATGGCGACCGCCACCCGGCGCTGACCCGTCCGGCCGCCGAACTGCGCGAGCTGAACGCGTCGCTCGCCACCGAGGTCGACCGCGTGGTGCGCGGCCTGCGCGGCGAGGTGGAACAGCAGGTCGCCCGGATCCAGGACCTCAGCCGCCGGCTGGAAGGTCTGCGCAACGAATCCTTCGACACCCTCCAGGCCGATGTCCGTCTGCGCGAATTGCAGCGGCAGGCCGATGCCTCCGACGACAATTACCGCCGCGCCGTCACCCGCCTGAAGGAGACGCAGGTGCTCCAGGCGCTGGAGATGACGCCGGACGTGCGCGTCGTGTCCTCCGCCTCGGTGCCAACGGGTCCGGTCGGGCCGGGCAAGGCGGTGCTGGCCGGGCTGGCCGCGGTCGTCTGCGGCGCCATCGCCACCGGCATCGCCCTGGTGCGCACCATGGGCCAGCGCGGCGTCTACAGCTCCCATCAGGTGGAGGCCCTGCTGGGCCTGCCGGCGGTCGGCATCGTGCCGCTGCTGGGCCGGAGCAAGCGCGGGACCGACTCCGCCCGGGACCCCTATGCGGAAACCAGCGGCAGCGACTTCGCCGAAGCGGTCTGGCGGCTCTGCGCCCGGCTGCGTCTGGTCCGCACCGGCGCCGAGCCGGCCACGGCCAAGGGCGGCGAGGTCATCATGCTGACCTCCTCCGTCGCCGACGAGGGCAAGACGACGATGGCGGTGGCGCTGTCCGCCTTCCTGGCCGATGCCGGGCGCCGCGTGGTGGTGGTCGATTGCGACACCCGCCGGCCCAGCATCCACCGCCTGCTCGGCAACGGCCGCCCGCCCAAGGGCCTGACCGACCTGCTGAACGGCGACGCCACGCTGGATCAGGTGGTGCATCTGGACGAGCGCCGCCGGGTGGCGGTGATCGCCGCCGGACGGCCGGTTGACCGGCCGCAGACCCTCCTCGGCTCCCAGGCGATGCTGTCGCTGCTGGTGGAACTGTCCGAACGCTACGACGTGATCGTGCTCGACACGCCGCCGGTGCTGTCGGTGTCCGACGCGCTCATCCTGGCGCCGCTGGCCGACCGCATCCTCTATGTCGTGCGCTGGGCGCGCACCGCCTCCAGCCTCGCCGGGGCCGGCATCAAGCAGGTGCGGCAGGTCGGCGGGCGGATCAGCGGGGCGGTGCTGTCGATGGTCAACGCCCGCGAACACGCGAATCTCGAATACGGCGCCCGCCCGCCCAGCGGCCGTTCCTACCGCCTGCGCCGCATCGCCTGAGCGGCCGGCTTCCAGCCTGAGCAACTCCCTGCCCCTTGCCGGAGAACCCACCATGAAAGTCGCGATCGTCCATTACTGGCTCGTCGGGATGCGCGGGGGTGAGAAGGTCATCGAAGCCCTGTGCGAGCTGTACCCGGAGGCCGACGTCTTCACGCACGTCTACCGGCCGGAACGCATCTCTCCCGTCATCCGCAGGCACCGGGTCACCACCACCTTCATCGACCGGCTGCCGATGGCCCACCGGATGTACCAGAAATACCTGCCGCTGATGCCGCTGGCGCTGGAACAGCTCGACCTCAGCGCCTACGACCTGGTGATCAGCAGCGAATCCGGACCGGCCAAGGGCGTGCTGACGCGGCCCGACGCGCTGCATGTCTGCTACTGCCACACGCCGATGCGCTATGTGTGGAGCGGCTATCACGATTACCTGTCGTCGGCGGGCCCGGTCGTCCGGCCGCTGATGCCCTACGCCATCCACCGGCTGCGGCAATGGGATCTGGCGACCGCCGCGCGGGTCGACCGCTTCATCGCCAATTCCGAAACGGTGGCCCAGCGCATCTGGCGGGTCTACCGCCGCGACTCCACCGTCATCAACCCGCCGGTGGAGACCCGCCGCTTCGCGACCGCCGAGCCGCCCGGCGACCATTACCTGTTCCTCAGCCAGCTGGTGTCCTACAAGCGCGCCGACGTGGCGATCGAGGCCTTCAACCGCATGGGCCGCAAGCTGGTCGTCGTCGGCGAGGGCGAGGAGTTCCGCCGGCTGAAGCAGATGGCCGGGCCGACGGTGGAACTGGTCGGCCATTGCTCCGCCGAGGAGCTGGACCGCCACTATGCCGCCTGCCGCGCCCTGGTCTTCACCGCCAACGAGGATTTCGGCATCGTGCCGGTTGAGGCGATGGCCGCCGGCCGGCCGGTGATCGCCCTGAACCGCGGCGGCGCCACCGAGACGGTGAAGGACGGCCTGACCGGCCTGTTCTTCGACCAGCAGACGCCCGAAGCCCTGATCGAGGCGGTGCAGCGGTTCGAGGCGCAGGAACGCCGCTTCGACCCGGTCGCCATCCAGGCCCATGCCGCGCGCTTCGACCGGGCCGTGTTCAAGTCGCGGCTGCGCGAGACCATCGAAAGCTGGATGAACGGGGAGGAGCCGTCACTCGCCCCGGCACGGGCCACTGCCCACGGCGCCCGCGGGCGGGAGCTGGCCCCGGCATGAGCGAGACCATGAGCAGCACCGCCAAGACCGCGCCCGGCATCGCCCGCACCGCCGTCCCGGCCCCGGCCGCCCCCGGCGCGGCCGGGCGCCTCGGCGTCACCGTGATCGTCCCGACCTATTGCCGGCCGGACCAGCTCGCCGACTGCCTCGACGGGCTGGTGCGCCAGACCCTGGCGCCCGCCCAGGTGATCGTCACCGTGCGCGACACCGACCCGGAGTCCGCCGAGATCGCCCACCGCTATGACGGCGCGCTGCCGATGCAGATCGTCCAGATCGAGGTGCCGGGGCAGGTGGCGGCCATCAACCGCGGCATGGACCATGCCCGCGGCGACATCGTCGCCATCACCGACGACGACGCGGTGCCCCATCCCGACTGGGTCGAGCGGATCGAGGGCTGGTACCGCACCGATCCCCGGATCGGCGGCGTCGGCGGCCGCGACCATGTCTATCACGACGGCGTGCCGGAAACCGGCGAGAGGCGGGTCGTCGGCCGGCTGCAATGGTTCGGCCGGGTCATCGGCAACCACCATCTTGGCGTCGGCCCGGCGCAGGACGTCGATGTCCTGAAGGGCGCCAACTGGAGCTTCCGCCGTGCCGCCATCACCGGCCAGCGGCTGAACACCCGGCTGCGCGGCAGCGGCGCCCAGGTCCGCAACGAGGTGGATTTCTGCCTGCGCCTGTCCCGGCGCGGCTGGCGGCTGGTCTACGACCCGATGGTGGCGGTCGACCATTTCCCGGCCGTCCGCTTCGACATCGACCAGCGCGGCTCCGACCACTTCCACCCGCTGGCGCAGGAGAACGCGACCTACAACGACACGGTCGCCCTGATGGCCCATTTCAACCCGGCCAACCGCATGGTGTTCGCCGCCTGGGCCTTCCTGGTCGGCACCTGCGAGTTTCCCGGTGCGGTGCAATGGGCGCGGCTCGCCCTCGGCGGCGACCCGCATGCCGGGGCGAAGCTGCGCGCCACCCTGCGCGGCCGGCTGGCCGGGATGCGCGACTGGCGGGAGTCGCCGGCATGACCTTCGCCACAGCCGGCGCCACAGCCGGCGCCGCAACGGGCCTCGACGGGAGCCAGCCGGGCCATGGGAATGGGGACGGGCTGCCCTCCGTCGCCAAGCTGGCCCCCACCCTCTTCTGGTTCGTGGTGGCGATGCCGGTGCTGATGGGCAAGGCCGGCCTGCTGGAGATCATCTTTCCGGTCGGCGCGCTCGCCGCCGGCGCCCTGCTGGTGACGCGCGACCCGGCCCGCTTCGCCGCCTTCACCTGGTGGCTGTGGTTCCTGACGCCGGAGGTGCGCCGGCTGGTCGATTATCAGGCGGGATGGAGCGTCATCAGCCCGGTCATGGTAACGCCCTACGCCGTCGGCGCCATGTCCTGTCTGGTGATCGCGCAGTATCTGCCGATGCTGCGCTACCGCGCCTATTTCGGTTTCGTCCCGGTGATGGCCGGGCTGTTCTACGCCTACGTCAACGGGATCACCCAGGCCGGCATGGCGGCGGCGACCTTCGCGCTGCTGAACTGGCTGGTGCCGGTGACGCTCGGCCTCTATGTCGCCCTGCACTGGCCGATCTACCCGCAGATCCGCGACGCCGTGCTGCGCGCCTTCGTGCTGGGAATGGCCGTGGTCGGCGGATACGGGCTGATCCAGTATTTCGTGATGCCGCCCTGGGACGCGCGCTGGCTGATCAATGTCGGCATGACCAACCAGGGCCTGCCGCTGCCGATGCAGGTGCGGGTGTTCAGCACGCTGAACTCCTCCGGCCCGCTGGCCTTCCTGCTGGTGACCGGGCTGGCCGTGCTGCCGGCGGCGCGCGGCATCCTGGTGCCGGTCGCCGGCGCCCTGGCACTGGGTGCGCTGATGCTCAGCCTCGTCCGCGCCGCGTGGCTGGCCGGGCTGTTCGTCTTCGTCTGGCTGCTGCTGACCATGCCCGGACGGCACCGTCTGCGGCTGGTCGCGGTCGGCTGCGGGTTGGTCCTGTTCTCCCTGCCGCTGCTCAGCGTGCCGATGGTCAATCAATCCATCGTCAAGCGGTTCGACACGCTGAATTCGATGGAGAACGACCGCAGCTATCAGGAGCGGCAGGAGTTCTACGGCCGCTTCCTGATCGAGGCGCTGACGGAGGTGCGCGGCGCCGGCCTCGGCACCGTCGACACCGCGACCAAGCTGACCAACGAGGACGGCCATCTCGGCGCCATGGCCTATTTCGACAGCGGCATCCTGCGCGTCCCCTACGAACTGGGCTGGCCCGGCACGCTGGGCTATGTCGCGGGCATCGTCACGCTGATGGTCGGGCTGCTGCGCCGCGGCGGCGCCCCGCCGGACCCCTTCGCCCGCTGTGCCGAGACCGCCGCCCTGACGATCCTCGGCTGCATGGTGTTCGAACACACGCTGGTGAAGGTCACGGGTGTCGGCTTCTGGTTCTTCCTGGGCATGGGCATGGCCGCGAAGACCTACGGGCTGGCCAGCCTCCAGGCCGCCCCGCAACCGGCGGCGCTCCCGGCCGAGCCGAGCCACGAGGAATTACGTGAGGAAAAGCAATGGACGGAATCCTGACCTTCCCCGCGGAGATCCGGGAGGCCAGCGTTCTCCAGCTCGGCCTGGGTTGGTTCCCCGAAACCCATGGCGGGGCGGAGAACATGTTCTACCACCTTGCACGCCATCTGCCGCAGCAGGGCATCGTCTTTTCCGGGCTGGTTCTCGGCAACACCTCCGCCAGGCTGGACAACGGCGCCCGCATCGACAGCTTCGCGCCGCCGACCGCCTCGCTGCCGCGCCGGGTGGCGGCGGCGCGCACCGCCATCGCCGAGGCGCTGCGCCGGCAGGCCCCCGACCTCGTCGCCTCCCATTTCGCGCTGAACACGGTGGGGGCCCTGCCCACCCTGCGCAACCGGCCGCTGGTCGTCCACTTCCACGGCCCATGGGCTTTGGAAAGCGCGGCCGAGGGAGCCGGCCCCCTGTCGGTTCGGCTGAAGTTCCTGGTTGAGCGGCTGGTCTATCACCGCGCCAACCGCTTCGTCGTGCTGTCCCGCTCCTTCGGCACCATCCTCGCCGAGCGTTACGGCGTGCCGCCCGACCGCATCCGCCTGGTGCCGGGCGGGGTGGAGGCCGACCGCTACGACCTGCCCGACAGCCGGCAGCAGGCGCGGGCGCGGCTGGGCTGGCCGCAGGGGCGCCCCGTGATCCTGACGGTCCGCCGTCTGGTGAAGCGGATGGGGCTGTCCGCGCTGGTCGACGCCATGGTGGAGCTGCGCCGCCGGGTGCCCGACGCGCTGCTGGTGGTCGCGGGCCGCGGACCGGAAGCGGCGGCGCTGCAGAACCGTATCGGCGCGCTGGGTCTGGAGGAGCATGTGCGCCTGCTGGGCTTCGTGCCCGACGCGCAGCTGCCGCTGGCCTACCGCGCCGCCGACTTGTGCGTGATGCCGTCGCAGGCGCTGGAGGGCTTCGGCATCACCGCGCTGGAATCGCTGGCGTCCGGCACCCCGGTGCTGGTCACCCCCGTCGGCGGCCTGCCCGAGGTGGTGGAGGGGCTGAACGGCGACCTCGTGCTGGCCGGAACCGACGCGCGCGCCATCGGCACCGGACTGGCGGAGGCGCTGACCGGCGTCCGCCGCCTGCCCGACGCCGACGCCTGCCGGTCGCTGGTCCGCACCCGCTTCGACTGGCCGGTGATCGCCGCCCGCACCGCCGCCGTCTACCGTGACGCCCTGCAATGAGCCCGCCACCATGAGCAGCATCGTCATCCTCTGCGACCACGCCCACCCGGGCGGCGGACTGGCCAAGGTCGCCATCGCCGGGGCGGTCGGGCTGGCGCGGCGCGGCCACCGGGTGCATTTCTTCACCGCCGTGCCGCCCATCGACCCCGCCCTGCTGATCGACGGCATCACCGTCCATTGCCTGGACCAGCCCGACCTGAAGGGCAACGCCGACCGCGTGCAGGCGGCGATCCGCGGCATCTGGAACCGGGAATCGGCCCGCGCGCTCGACGGGCTGCTGGCCCGCTGCCCGGCCAACGACACGGTGGTCCACATCCACGGCTGGGCCAAGGCGCTGTCGCCCAGTGTCTTTCCGGTTTGCCGCCGCTCCGGCCTGCCGGTGCTGCTGACCCTGCACGATTACTTCCCGCTCTGTCCGAACGGCGCCTTCTTCGTCTTTCCCGAGGGCGTCAACTGCCCGCACCGGGCGCTGTCGGCCGGCTGCCTCGCCACCGACTGCGACGCCCGCGCCCAGCACCACAAATGGTGGCGGGCGGCCCGTCATGCGGCGGGCGCGCTGGCCGGCGGCTTCACCGGCGGCATGGCGCTGGTGACGCTCAGCGACCGTCAGCGCGCGGTGATCGCGCCGCATCTGCCCCCCGGCACCATCACCCTGCCGATCCCCAACCCGGTCGAGGTGCCGGACGAAATCCGCGACCGCGACCCCGCCCCCGTCGCGGACAGCCGCCATGTGCTGTTCGTCGGCCGGCTGTCGCGCGAGAAGGGCGCCGCCCTGCTGGCCGACGCGGCGGCGCTGGCCGGAACCCCCGTCCGCTTCGTCGGCGACGGCGACGAGGCCGAGGCGGTCCGCCGCCTGAACCCGGCGGCCGAACTCGCCGGCTGGCTGCCGCCCGGCGCGGTGCTGGAGGAGGTCCGGCGGGCGCGCGCCGTGGTGGTGCCGTCGCTGTGGTACGAAACCTTCGGCCTTGCCGCCTACGAGGCGCTGGCCAACGGCGTTCCCGTGATCGTCAGCGACAATTGCGCGGCGGCGGAGGCGGTGCGGACCGGCAGGAACGGCCTCCTGTTCCGCAGCGGCGATGCCGCCGACCTCGCCCGTTGCCTGCGCCTGCTCTCCCACGACAGCGAGGTGCAGCGGATGGGCCGCACCGCCCATGCCGATTACTGGCGCGCCCCCTTCACGCTGGACCGCCATCTCGACCGGGTGGAGGAGGTCTACCGCGCCGCCCTCGGCGGCGGGCTGGCGGCCCTGGCGCGGCTCGACGGCAATCCGCCGCCGGGGGCGGCGCGGATCCGCGCGCCATGACGGCCCCTCCCCCCTATGTCCGCCGCATCGGCAGGCGCCTGCTGCTGGCCGCGGCGCTCGCCCTTCCCGCCGCCGCGTCGGCCGCACAGGAAAAGCCCTTGCGCCCCCGCCCAGATCCATCGCCGTCGCCGTCTCCATTGCCGTCGGCCGGCCCCGCCCTGTCGATCCGCGACCGCGGCGCCGTCGGCGACGGGCGCAGCCATCCGCTGTCCGAACGCTACAAGAGCCTGGAGGCGGCGCGGCGCGTCCATCCGCATGTCCGCTCGCTCGACCAGGAATGCGACTGGGCGGCCCTGCAGGGCGCCGTGCTGGAACTGTCGCGGTCGGGCCATGGCGGGACGGTGATGGTGCCGCCCGGCCATTACCGGCTGGACGGCGAGATCGTCCTGCCCAACCTCGACCGCTATGACGAGGCCTTCAACGAGGTGGAGATCGTCGGCGCCGGGATGCGCGCCTCGCTGCTGTCCTGGCCGGAGGATCTCGGCCCCGGCCGCTTCGGCATCCGCGCGGGCAGCCGCCAGGCGGCACGAGATGGCAGAGTGAGGGACGACGACGGCTACCAGCGCAGCCGCATCGCCCATCTCAGCCTGCAGGGGCCGAAGCCCGGCAACCGGCCCGGCGACCCGCCGCCGGAGATGGGCGGGGTGGCCCTGACCTCCCGCTTCGTTCTCGAACGGGTAGGGGTGTTCGGCTTCCGCGCCGGGGTGGATGTCTGGCGCGACCATTCCTCGCTGATCTCGTGCCAGCTCACCAAGAACCACATCGGCGCCTACTGGTCTGCCGGGACGGAGAGTTTCGGCGACCATCTGTTCCTCGACACCGACCTCGCCGGCAACACGCTGGCCTCCATCGCGGTGGCGCCGGAGAACGGCATCGACCATTCCAGCTTCATCTCCTGCCATTTCGGCTTCTCGCCCTACGGCATCCTGGCGGAGGACGGCCCGCCCAAGCGCACCTTCCTGTCGAACAACAAGTTCCTGGACTGCGCCTTCGAGGCCTGCGGCAACGGCTGGATCCATGGCCCGGCGGCGGAGATGTACGGCAACAGCCTGATCGGCTGCAGCGGCTCTCTCCTGCCCCGTTACCGGCTGCCGAAACAGCCGGCGACCGGCCTGATCGTCGTGCGCTCGCTGGAACGCAACCAGTTCACCGGCGGCACCGCCAGCTTCGGCGACGGCACCAACGACCGCGCCGCCGATATCCAGACCGCCGCCGTCGTCGCCGCAAGCGCCGTCGGCAACCGGTTCGACGATGCCGACCGCCTGATCCGCCTCGGCCGCGACGGGCTCGCCCCGGCCCTGTCGGTCTCCGGCACCTGCCACGCCAACCGGTTCCAGGCGCTGGACTGTTCCGGCGAGTTCCGCAAGGTCGGCGCCGGCGGCGTCGATGCCGGCAATCTGGTGCAGCGCGACTACGACCGCGTCCGCCGGCTGGAGCCTGACCGCCCGGCCGACGGCGTCGCCCTCACCGCCGCATCCGCCGGAGGCGTCGTGCCCGTCGCCACCGCCGGCACCGCCCCGGTCGGCAAGACCCGCGGCGCCATCCGCATGGGAGCCGTCCTGCGCCCCGCCGGCACCATGCCCCATCGGGTCGAGCCGGCCCCCGGCTCCGCCGCACCGGTGGGCATCGCCGTGACGGACGCGCCAGCCGGCAGCGACAGCGTGACGGTCGACCTGCGGCTGGAAGTCAGGTGAGGCGACCTCCCCTCACGACGGCGACCTGACCAGCGGCCCGCTCACCCCCGCACTACCGGCGCGCAGCCCCGGCGCCTCCAGCAGATCCGCATAATGCGCCGCCGTCACCGGCCAGTCGTGGCGTTCGGCGATGCGGCGGCCGGCCACCCCCATGCGGCGGCGCTCGCCGGGGTCGGCGGCCAGACGGCGCATCGCCTCCACCAGCGCGTCATGCGAATCCGGGTCGTCCAGCACCACGGCCGCCCCGTCCTCCAGCAGCCAGCTGGCGCCGGCAAGCCGCGTGGTGACGACCGGCAGGCCGCTCGCCGCCGCCTCCAGCAGGACCAGACCGAAGGGCTCGTAGCGGGTCGGGAAGACGAACAGGTCGGCCGCCCGCATCAGGTCCGCCACGTCGCGCCGGTGGCCGAGGAAGCGCACGCGCTCCTCCACCCCCAGTGACCGCGCCAGCGCCGGAAAGGGGCCGCCGCGCTCGTCGCCCACCACCGCCAGCGCCAGGTCCGGCACCTCGGCCAGGGCACGCAGGACACCGTCCAGATTCTTGCGGTCGCTGCGGGCATCGCCGACGAACAGCGCCACCGGACGGCCGGGCGGCAAGCCGAACACGGACGGGTCGGGCGTGCCGGGGCGGAATTCGGCCACATCGACGCCGTTGTCGATCACCGCCAGCCGGGCCGGATCGATGCCGTCGCGGCGCAGTTCCTCCGCCACCGTGCGCGACACCGCCACCAGCCGGCCGGCGCGGCGGAAGCTCCAGCGCTCGAAGCCGACATTCAGCAGGGTGTAGAGCGCCCGGTACAGCGACAGCGGTGACAGGCCCTTGCGCACGGGATGGGTGGGCGAGCGCATCCAGGCCGAATGGACGAAATGAACGGCGTTGACGTCCGACCGCGCCCAGCTGACGAAGCCGTTCACCACCACCCGGTCGACCCCCGCCCGCCTCGCCCGCGCCAGCGCGCGGCTCGCCCGCCAGGCGAACAGCTGGTCCTTGGCAAGCTGCGTCGCCACCCCGCCGCCGACCGGAATCCAGCGCAGGCTGGGATGGCGCGCCAGCTCGTCGGCAACCTCCGTCGCGATGGCCACCACCTCGTGCCCGCGGCGCAGAAGCTCCTCCACGACGACGGCGTTCACCCGGCCCTGCCCGTCATGCCGGACGATCTTCTGCGTGACCACGGCGATGCGCATGGCGCTTTCCCTGCTCGGCTGTGTCGGTCGTATCGACGGTATCGGCGGCGGCTCACCCAGGAGTGGACCACGGAGCTGCCACGTACGCCAAACAAACGAAAGAGACCAACCCCGCTCAACAGGATTAAATCCTGTCATACCTCAACCAAGTCTACAGATTTTCCAATAAATCGCAGAGTGCAAATCGATTTTTACGGAAGAGTCAAAGATGAGTCAAAGGGATGTCTCATCTTTGACTCTCCAAAGCGTCGCAACAACCTGTCAACACATTCAACGAATAGGGTAACACAAACGATCAAGTTACCTCGACCCAACTGGTTTTCCGATCTTTGGTTAATGGGAGTCGTGCCGATGGCAGTCACTGAATCCAATCTCATCGATGTCACCTTCGAGATCGAGGCGTGGGGGCAGGAAGCCGGCGGCGTCTGGCCGCATCTCGCCCTGAAGCTGGATGGCGCGACCATCGGACATGCGACGGTGAACAGCGCCAGCGCCGGGCGCTACACCATCAGCGCCAAGGTCGCCGCCGGCACCGCGCACAATCTGCAGCTCGTCTACGACAATGACGCGGTGGTGGGCGGCGCCGACCGCAACCTGTTCGTCCGCGCCATTTCCGTGAACGGCACCAAGATCGCCATGACCGACCCGTCGGTGACCTACGACAAGGGCGCGATCGACGGCCGCGACGTGGTGAAGGGCCAGGAGGAGATGTACTGGAGCGGCGCGCTGAACGTCCCGCTGCCGGCGACCCTGTTCCCCGTGCGGGATGACGTGACCGCCGGTCCGGCCGAGACCAAGTCCTTCAGCGTCGTCGTCAATGCCTGGGGCACGAGCGCAGGCGGCGTGCCGCCGCACTTCAAGCTGCTGGCCGACGGCAAGGTGGTGGGCGAGGCGACGGTGTCCGCCACCACCCAGACCGCCTACACGTTCACGGTCGACCTCGACCCGGCGCTCGCCCACAAGATCCAGGTCCAGTACGACAACGACGCCGTCATCAACGGCCAGGACCGCAGCCTCTATATCGGCTCCGTCGTGGTGAACGGCCACAGCATCTCCTCCACCGCCGACGGGGTCATCTACGACAAGGGCGCGCTGGACGGCCGGGACGTCGTCGTCGGCCAGCAGGGGCTGTGGTGGAACGGCACGCTGAGCGTCCCCGTCACCAAGGAGATGCTGGGCGACACCTCGGCCGCCCCTCCCGCCGGTTCGCCGCCGAGCGCCACGCTGCCGAAGAACGAGCATACCGCCAACGCCGGGGTGAGCAGCGAGCGCCCTCCGCTGAAGTCGGACGTGTCCGCCATCTCCTGGGGTGCCGACCGCGGTCTGGCGCCGCAGCACCTGTTCTGGGAATCGGTGCCCGACTATGCCAGCTCCAGCCACCTGAAGGAGACGCGCGACGTCGCCGCCGACCATCTGGCTGACGGGGTGATGCCGCTGATCGGCATGCAGCTGTGGGAGGATACCTTCGAGTATTCGCAGCCCGGCGGCGAATTCGCCAATCTCGGCGGCCACAAGGCCTGGGTCTCCTGGATCCAGTCGCGCCAGCATTATCTGGGTCGCGACGCCGACGGCAACATCCACAATTCGGACAGCGGCAATCCCTATGGCTGGGGCTATGTCAGCCCGCTGATGCCGCTGGACGCCAAGGACGCGCCGGCCGGCTGGACCGGCGGCACCGCCTATTACAGTGACTGGATGGCCGACAAGCTGGGCCGCCTCTCCGCCCTGACCGGCACCCGCGGCTACGAGCTGGCCGACTTCTTCGACGGCAGCCCGCATTCCGGCGTGATGGACTTCTTCAACACGCGGATGATCGCCGATTTCAGCGCCAAGACCGGCATCAAGGTTTCCGGCAGCACGCTGGAGCAGCAGGCCGACTACATCGTTGCCAACCACCCGACCGAGTGGCTGGACTATTTCGTCGACGGTTGGGCCGACAGCTGGAAGGCGCTGGAGGAGTCCATCGTCAAGCACACCGGCGAAGCGGCGTGGCTGACCACGCAGGTGTCCTTCACCCCGGCGGCCATGCGCGAATTCGCGGGCGTCGACACGCGGGTGATCGCCGAGAAGATGAACGAGGACTCGATCCTGTTCAACGTGCAGACGCTTGAGCGCTTCACGATGCAGCACAAGGAGGCGCCGGCCTCCTACGAGCAGGCGATGCTGGGCATCCACGCCGCCCGCGCGCCGGACGCCCATTTCGGCCATATGCTGTCCTCGTCCGAGAAGGACTATTGGGGCGCGGTCGACAGCCTCTACACCGGCGTCAGCGGCACGGTGCGCGAGGAGCTGGGCTGGGGCCGCCTGGAGCAGACCTGGCTGCAGAGCGGCTGGACGATGATCGCCGACGACCAGGGCGGCGTGCGCCGCGCGGCGGAGCAATGGTCGCGCAGCTATCACGACTGGGGCGAGGTGGAGCAGTCCTGGCTGGACATGCTGCGCGACATCGTGCCGACCCGTCCCTTCGGCCCGGCACTCTATTACAGCGTCAACGCCGAGGCGGCGATGAACGCGCTGGAGCCGGCCGGCAACTCCATCGGCAACGCCTATCTGGGCGAGCTGCTGACGCCGATCACCAAGCTGCACGATGCCGGCGTGACCTTCGGCTATTACGTCAGCGACGCGGCCCTGTCGACGATGACCGAGGCCAGCACGCCCAGCGCCTGGATCATCCCGCAGGCGACCTACGGCGGACAGAGCCTGTTCAGCGACGCCGAGATCGCCGCCCTGGAGGCCAAGGCGCCGGTGCTGATCGGCGACGAGGCGCTGAACTACAAGCACCCGCTGACCTTCACCGACAATGATCCGGACGCCCAGATCACCGGCTACGGCTTCTACGACCAGCTTGACCGGCTGATCGTGGTCGCGTCCGACCGGGTGGACTTCGACGACACCGCGGCGCGCAAGTCGGTGGACACCCATGTGGAACTGCAGCTGGCCAACGGCCACTACACGGTCCATGACCTGATCCACAACACCACCCAGAGCTTCGACGTCGTGAACGGCATCGGCAGCTTCGAAACCACCATCGACCGCTGGGATACCGGCGTCTACGCCATCACCCAGGATATGGCGGCGTAATATCGCCGGGCGTAAGCTCCGACTTACACCCGGCGGCAGGGGCCGCGACTGCGGCCCCGCAGGCCCATGCCTGCGAAGGCAAGCGGCCGGGCGGCCGCGCCCGCCGTTCGAGGGCGCTTAAAGGGCGGCATCAGGCAGAACCTAACGGTTCGGCATGGGAATGGGGACGGTGGTCCGCTTCGGCAGGGCTCCGTCCCCGCTTTTTTCCCGGCGCCCGATTTTCCTGCTGGCGGAGACTGTTTAAGAGTCTATATTATCATCATGGGCCGGCGGCAATGGAACCGCCGAGAAAGCCAAGATTTCTAATTGGAATTGCTTTTTAAAAATGTTTCTCTTGCAGTAACGGCGCGTTATTTCAGCCATTTCGTCTACGACCCCTCTCCGTAAGTCGTCCTCCGCCGGCGCTCCGTTCGACCTTACGGATTTATCATTTTGCATGCCTGCTGCAAGAAGGTAGAATTACTGTTCGCCTTTTAATGCCGATTCTGCCCAGCCGGCATGAATCTCTCTCCCTCTGAACCTAGAAGTCTTCCAAAAGTGATGAAGACAACGCCATGAGTGCGGGATCATAGTTTGATCCAAATTCGATTGGACGAACACGCACCGGTCGATACAACGTGCATCGTCCATCGGTTTCGCATATCGCGCCGGTTCGGCGCGGCGGCAGACGACGCAGCAAACGCGAGGGCTCGAACGGGGAGCCGAGGGCAAATCGCCGGACAGAGAAACCGGCAGTCCGAATCGCTGCGCTGCCCTTGCCGCCCTTCCGTACAGCGTTCGGGGGAGGAGCCCTTGCGGCCCGGCCGCGCGATGGTGTCGCCCGCCATATCGTCCATTCCTGGGGGAGACGGACATGACCGATCGCATTCGTGTGATTGTTCACAATCAGAGCCGATTGCTGCGTGAATCCATCCTGAACATCCTGGATGATTGCTTCGAGGTCATCGATCCGCAAAGCCGGCTCGCCACGGGGCTGTCCCCGAAGACGGCATGGAACGGGCGGGCGAATGGGGCGGGCGACCGTTATGCCGCCGGCTCCCTCGCCGGAGGAGCGGTGGTCACGCTGGAACCGCAGGCCGGAAACGGCGGCAGCGAGCGGGCCGGCGAACAACAGGCCGGCGAACGGACCGCGGACATCGTGCTGTTCGATCTCGCCTCGCTCAAGACCGACGCCTGGAACTTCCGCAGCTGGTACGGCGAGGACGCCAAGCTGGCGATGATCGCGGACGAATTCTCGGCCCACCACATGCGGATGGCGCTGCGTTTCGGCGTGCGCGGCTATCTGCTGAACCGGATGGCGCCCTCCGCCTTCGTCCTGGCCCTGCGCCTGATCCATGCCGGCGAACCGGTGGTGCCGGAGGAATGCTTCGACTACTTCTCTCCCACCGCGCTCCGCCGCGGCGGCGAGGACGGGTCGGTGACCCAGCATGAATCCGAACTTCTGGGATATCCCGGCCTCTACCCGCGCCATGCACGCATCCTGAAGCTGATCATGGACGGCTGCAGCAACAAGGAGATCGCGCGTGAAATGCTGATGACCGAGGATCTCGTCAAGCTGCACGTGCGCCACATCATGCAGACAATCAACGTCCGCAACCGCACCCAGGCCGCCCTGTGGGCCGCCCAGAGCGGCATCATCCAGGAGATGGAATATTTCCTGGAGCGGACCGTCCCCTAGGACCAGCTTCTTCAAAGCATGACCTTGCGGGTTGGGAACGCGTCGGCTATGCACCCTTCATGAGCTCCGACGCCCTTCCCGAATCCCTCCGCTGCCACGCCGCCCCACCCTCCGCATCCGAGGTGCGCCGTGCCACCGGCGTCGGCGCCATCGCCATCCTGTTGTGGTCGACGGCCGCACTGCTGACCTCGATGTCCAGCGCCATGCCGCCGCTGCAACTGGTGGCGGTCACCTTCGGGCTGGCCTTCCTGACCGGCAGCACCATCGCGGCGGTGCGCGGACGCAGCGTGCTGAGCGCGATGCGCCAGCCGCCGCCGGTCTGGCTGGTCGGGGTCGGCGGCCTGTTCGGCTACCATGCCTGCCTGTTCCTGGCCTTCCACCTCGCGCCGGCGTCGGCCGTCGAGGTCAATCTGCTCAATTATCTCTGGCCGCTGTGCATCGTGCTGTTCTCCGCCCTGTTGCCTGGAGAAAGGCTGAAGCCCAGCCATGTCGCGGGCGCGCTGTGCGGGCTGGCCGGCACGGCGCTGATCGTGTCGGGGCGCGGCGGCGGCCTGCACCTGGATGGCGGCAATCTGCCGGCTTACGGCGCGGCGCTCGCTGCGGCGCTGATCTGGGGCGCCTATTCGGTGCTGTCGCGCCGCTTCGGCTCCGTCCCGACCGAAGCGGTGAGCGGCTTCTGCCTCGTCACCGCCCTGCTGGGCCTGACCGGGCACCTGCTGTTCGAGGAGGCCACCGTCTGGCCGCAGGAGATGCTGGGCTGGCTCGCCCTGCTGGCGCTCGGCATCGGACCGGACGGGCTGGCCTTCTTCGTGTGGGACCACGGGATGAAGCGCGGCGACATCCGGGCGCTGGGCGTGATGTCCTACGCCGTGCCGCCGGCCTCCACCCTGCTGCTGATCCTGTTCGGACAGGCCAGCGGCGGCTGGACCGTCTGGGCCGCCTGCGCGCTGATCGCGGGCGGGGCCGTGATGGCAAGCTGGGACATGATCCGCGGCAGGTGACCTACTTTGCCGGCCAGTCCGCACGCGCCTCCGCCAGCAGCCACTGCCGGAAGGCGGCAAAGGGCGGGTGGTTGGCCTTGCCGCGAGGGTGTACGAGGTAATAGGCCCGCACGCTGCGGTGAGGCCGGTCGATGACCGGGACCAGGGTACCGTCCTCCAGCTCGGCGCGGACCAGCAGGGTCGGCAGCAGGGCGACGCCCAGCCCGGCCTCCGCCGCCTGGGCGGTCGTGGCGAACTGCTCGAACACCATGCCGGCACCGGGACGGGGCGCAAGGCCCTGGGCCGACAGCCACTCGTTCCAGGCGTCGGCGCGGGTGCTGGTGTGCAGCAGCGGCAGCGACAGCAGGTCCGCCGGCTCCGCCACCGGGTGCGCCGCGAGGAAGGCGGGCGAGCAGACCGGCAGCACCTCCTCGTCCAGCAGATGGTCGCAAACGGCGTCGGGCCAGTCGCCCAATCCGTAATGGATCGCGGCGTCGAGGTCGTGCAGGCGGAAGTCGAAGGGCGCCAGCTTGGTGGTGAAATGGATCGTCACCTGCGGGTGCGCCGCCTGGAAGGCAGGCAGACGCGGCACCAGCCAGCGCGTGCCGAAGGTCGGCAGGATGGCGAGGTTCAGTGCGCCGCCCTTGGGTGCCGCGATGGTCCGCACGGTGGCCGCCGCGATCTGGCGCAGCGCGTCGCGGATCGGGTCGGCGTAGAGCGCGCCCGTGGGGGTCAGCGTCACCCGCTGGCCTTTGCGGGTGAACAGCGCCGTGCCGATCTGGTCCTCCAGCGCCTTGACCTGCCGGCTGACCGCCCCTTGCGTCAGCGACAGCTCCGCAGCCGCCGCCGTGAAGCTGCCGGTGCGGGCCGCCGCCTCGAAAGCGGTCAGCATGCTCATGGAGGGGAGAAGGCGGCGCTGCAGATCCATGGCCGCTTCATTACCAAAGCTCATGACGGCTGGAAAGAAAGTCGTTTGCGCTCTGGCGCGGGGCACGGCACGGTCGGTATCCTGGAGATCCTGAACAGGCGGGACGGCATCGCGATGAAGACCGGTGGTCAATTGATCGTCGAAGCCCTGGAGGCGCAGGGCGTGCGGCGGGTGTTCGGCGTGCCGGGCGAGAGCTATCTCGCCGTGCTCGACGCCCTGCACGACAGCCCGATCGAGATGGTCGTCGCCCGCCACGAAGGCGGCGCGGCGATGATGGCGGAGGCGCAGGCCAAGCTGACCGGCCGCCCCGGCGTCTGCCTCGTCACCCGCGGCCCCGGCGCCACCAACGCCGCCTCCGGCATCCATGTCGCCCAGCAGGACGAAACCCCGCTGGTCGTTCTGGTGGGCCAGATCGAGCGCGGCATGCGCGGCCGCGACGCCTTCCAGGAGGTCGATTACGGCAAGCTGTTCGGCGGCATGTGCAAGTGGGTCGCCGAGATCGACAGCGCCGACCGCGTGCCGGAGATGATCTCCCGCGCCTTTCACACCGCGATGTCCGGCCGGCCCGGTCCGGTGGTGCTGGCCCTGCCGGAAGACACGCTGACCGAAACCGCCGACGTCGCCGCCGCCCCGCGGGCGGAGCCGGTGGACAGCGCCCCCACGCCGGCCCAGGTCGCATCCTTCGGCGCCCTGCTGGACAAGGCGGAGCGGCCCCTGCTGGTCGCCGGCGGCTCGCGCTGGACCGAGGCGGCGGTAACGGCGCTGCAAGACTTCGCAGAGACGCTGTCGCTGCCGGTGGCGGTCACCTTCCGCCGCCAGATGCTGTTCGATCACCGCCACCCGCTCTATGCCGGCGACATCGGCTTGGGCATCAACCCGAAGCTGGCGGCGCTGGTCGGGGACAGCGACCTGCTGATCCTGCTCGGCGACCGCTTCTCCGAGGTGCCGTCCCAGGGCTACGAACTGCTGGGCATCCCCGATCCCGGCAAGGCCGGGGGCAAGGCGGTGGTCCACATCCATCCCGGCGCCGACGAGATCGGCCGGGTCTTCCGCCCGACCTTGGGCATGGCCGCCACCCCGGCCGCCTTCCTGGAGGCGATGGCCGGGCTGACCGTAACGGCCAAGCCCGGCTGGGCCGCCCGCGCCGAAGCGGCGCACGCCGCCTATGAGGCCTGGAGCACCCCGCCCGAGGCCATCCCCGGCGACGTGCAGATGGGCCGCATCATGGCCTGGCTGGACGACCGGCTGGACGATGACGCCGTCTTCACCAACGGCGCAGGCAACTACGCCACCTGGATCCACCGCTTCCACCGCTTCCGCCGCTTCGGCACCCAGGTGGCGCCCGCCTGCGGCTCGATGGGCTACGGACTGCCGGCCGCCATCGCCGCCAAGCTGGAGCACCCCACCCGCGACGTTCTTTGCTTCGCCGGCGACGGCTGTTTCCAGATGACGGGGCTGGAGTTCGGCACCGCCGTGCAGGAAGGCGCCGCCGTCATCGTGCTGCTGGTCGACAACGGCATGTACGGCACCATCCGCATGCACCAGGAGCGCGAATATCCCGGCCGTGTGTCCGGCACGGTGCTGAAGAATCCCGATTTCGCCGCCTTCGCCCGCGCCTATGGCGGCCATGGCGAGACGGTGGAGACCACCGACCAGTTCGCCCCGGCCTTCGAACGCGCCCGCGCGTCCGGTCTGCCGGCGATCATCCACATCAAGCTCGACCCCGAAGCCCTGACCCCGAGCCGGACGCTTTCCGAAATCCGTGCGGCGGGCAAGGGGAAGTGATTTAACGAAACACACCTCTTAGTCCCCTCTCCCCCCTTCCTCCCGTAGGGCAAGGGAGAGATTTTACTGACCCAAGGAGCCACCCCGGTGCAGCACAGCGACATCCTCTCCCGTTTCGGCCTGACCTCCAGCGGAGCCGGGCTCACCGCCCGGTCGCCGGTCGACGGCGCCACCCTCGCCACGGTGGCGGAGACCGCGCCGTCGCAGGTGTCGGACATCGTCGCCAATGCCGCCCGCGCCTTCGAGGCGTGGCGTTCGGTGCCGGCCCCGCGCCGCGGCGAGCTGGTCCGCCTGCTGGGCGAGGAACTGCGCGCCGCCAAGGAGGATCTCGGCCGTCTGGTTTCGCTGGAAGCCGGCAAGATCTACCAGGAAGGCCTGGGCGAAGTGCAGGAGATGATCGACATCTGCGACTTCGCCGTCGGCCTGTCGCGCCAGCTCTACGGCCTGACCATCGCGTCGGAGCGTCCGGGCCATTCCATGCGCGAGACCTGGCACCCGGCCGGCCCCTGCCTCGTCATCTCCGCCTTCAACTTCCCGGTGGCGGTGTGGTCGTGGAACGCGGCGCTGGCGCTGGTCTGCGGCGACCCGGTCGTCTGGAAGCCGTCGGAAAAGACCCCGCTGACCGCCGCCGCCTGCCAGGTGATCTTCGAGCGCGCCGTCGCCCGCTTCGGCGACGCGCCGGCCAACCTGTCCCAGGTCGTCCAGGGCGGGCGTGAGATCGGCGAGGCGCTGGTCGCCCACCCCGGCTTCCCCATCGTCTCGGCCACCGGCTCCACCCGCATGGGCCGCGAGGTCGCCAAGGTGGTGGCGGAGCGCTTCGGCCGCTCGATCCTGGAGCTGGGCGGCAACAACGCCATGATCGTGGCGCCGTCGGCCGACCTCGACATGGCCCTGCGCGCCATCCTGTTCTCCGCCGTCGGCACCTGCGGCCAGCGCTGCACCACGCTGCGCCGGCTGATCGTCCACCGTTCGATCAAGGACCAACTGCTGCCCCGCCTGAAGGCGGCCTACGCCTCGGTTCCGATCGGCAGCCCGCTGGAATCCGGCGTGCTGATGGGTCCGCTGGTCGATGCCGACGCCTTCAAGGCGATGCAGCGCGCGCTGGAGTCCGCGAAGGCCGAAGGCGGCACGGTGACCGGCGGCGAGCGCACGCTGACCGACCGCTTCCCCGACGCCTATTACGTCACCCCCGCCATCGTCGAGATGCCGGGCCAGACCGACGTGGTCCGGCACGAGACCTTCGCGCCGATCCTCTATGTCCTGACCTACGACACGCTGGACGAGGCCATTGCGCTTCAGAACGCGGTGCCGCAGGGCCTGTCCTCCTGCATCTTCTCCACCGACGTCCGTGAGACGGAGCGGTTCCTGTCGGCCGCCGGGTCCGACTGCGGCATCGCCAACGTCAACATCGGTCCCAGCGGCGCCGAGATCGGCGGCGCCTTCGGCGGCGAGAAGGAGACTGGCGGCGGTCGTGAATCCGGGTCCGACGCCTGGAAGGCCTATATGCGCCGCCAGACCGCGACGGTGAACTACTCCTCCGCTCTGCCGCTCGCCCAGGGCATCAAGTTCGAGATCATGGGCTAAGGCACACCACCCCGCGGCGTCATCGCCCCTTGCCACCCGACCCTCCCGGCGCGACAATTCCGCCGTGAGCGGTCGGGAGCATGGGGCGATGACGTCCTCCCTGCTATTCCCGCTTTCCCACGGCTTCGGCACGTTCCACACCGCCCGCTGCGACCCGGCGGCGGAGGATGGACGCCTGTTCGCTGGCCTGTTCCCCAACCTGCTCCCCGGCGGCGCCACCGCAGCCTTGAGCGAAGCGGTCGATCGCATGCCTACCGCGGGCTGTTGCGCCATATCATGCGCGACCGCAGACGCGAGTCCCGCTCCTTCGCCACCGCCCGCGCCGGGAATTGAAAAGCCTTCTTCCCTCGCCGGGCGGGGCCGAAGAAAACCATGATTATCCGCAGGCTCTGCGGTTGAGGTGAAGGGCCGCAAACCTCCAATTCCCATCGGCTTACACCCGTCTGCCCCCTGCACCCCACCCATGAAGTCTGCGAACGTCTTTGACGGCCTCCTGAACGGCATCCCGGCGGCACGGGACCCTGGCCGGGCGATTCCATTGGGGCAGGGTTTGATTTGACGCAATTCCGCAACGCAACGGAGGGAGCTATGCTGGGATCCGGTGGTCGATCTGGTTGACGCATTGCCCTCCACCCCCACGGCGCCCCCACGGGAGAAATCCACGGGAGCATCCAGGCGCCCCTTCCCCCGCCGGCCGGGGGAAGGCCGGGTGGGACCCCGATCTCGTTGCACCGCCGCTGCACTGCCGTAACCGCCTCCATCCCGCACGGTTTCCGTCCTACCCAATCGGCCGGAGCGACCATGTCCTTTCAAACCTCCGCGCAACCGTCTGCCGATCCGTCCGCCGATCCGTCCGCCGATCCGCCTGCCGCCCCGGAATCCGGCTCGGCTCCGGGCCGGGTCGTGGCGGTCCGTGGTTCCGTCATCGACATCCGCTTTCCCGACGCGCCGCTGCCGCCGCTGTTCGATGCGGTGGAGATCCTGTGGGACGGCCCGGAACGGCTGGTGGCGGAGGTGCAGGGCCATCTCGACGCCGCCACCCTGCGCGCCATCGCGCTGCAGGGAACCTCCGGCCTGCGGCGGGGCACGCCGGCCCGACCCACCGGCGGCCCGCTGACCGCCCCGGTGGGCGACGCCGTGCTGGGCCGGCTGATCGACGTCATGGGGCAGGCGCGCGACGACGGGCCGGAGATGCCGCCCGACACGCCGCGCGCGCCGATCCACCGCCCGCCGCCGCCGCTCGCCCGGCGCAGCCCGCGGCGCGACATGATGGAAACCGGCATCAAGGTGATAGACCTGCTGTCCCCGTTGGCCCGCGGCGGCAAGGCGGCGATGTTCGGCGGCGCCGGGGTCGGCAAGACCGTGCTGGTGATGGAGCTGATCCGCAAGATGGTGGAGCGCCACACCGGCATCTCCGTCTTCGCCGGCATCGGCGAACGCTCCCGCGAGGGACAGGAGCTGTGGGAGGAGATGCAGCGCTCCGGCGTGCTCGACCGCACCGCGCTCGTCTTCGGCCAGATGAACGAGCCGCCGGGGGCGCGCTGGCGCGTCGGCCTCACCGCGCTGACCATCGCCGAGCATTTCCGCGACGAGGCACGGCGCGACGTGCTTCTGCTGATGGACAACGTCTTCCGCTTCGTCCAGGCCGGCGCCGAAGTGTCGGGCCTGCTCGGCCGCCTGCCGTCGCGCGTCGGCTACCAACCCACGCTGGCCAGCGAGATCGCCGAGCTGGAGGAGCGGATCGCCTCCACCCCCGGCGCGGTGGTGACGGCGATCCAGGCGGTCTATGTCCCGGCCGACGACTTCACCGATCCCGCGGTGGCGGAGCTGTTCAGCCATCTCGACAGCTCCATCGTGCTATCGCGCGCCATGGCGGCGGAAGGGCTGTATCCGGCGGTGGATCCCCTGAGTTCCACGTCCAGCCTGCTCGACCCGCTGGTGGTGGGGGAGGCGCATTACCGGCTGGCGGAGGAGGTGCGCAAGACCATCGCCCATTACCGCGAACTGCAGGACGTCATCGCGCTGCTGGGCATGGAGGAACTGAGTGCCGCCGACCGTCTGGCCGTGCGCCGCGCCCGCCGCCTGCAGCGCTTCCTGACCCAGCCCTTCCTGGTGACGGAGGCCTTCACGGGCCATGGCGGCGTCAGCGTGCCCCTGGAGGAAACGCTGAAGGGCTGCCGCGCTATACTGGACGGTGAGGGCGACGACTGGGCCGAAAGCTCCTACTTCATGACCGGCACCCTCGATCAGGTGCGCGAGCGCGACCGCGCCGGGAGGGAGGAATGAGCACAGACCTGCGGATGTCCCCCTCTCCCCCCCGGGAAGAGGACCGGGGTGAGGGGGAAGCGAAGCGGGCGGAAGGGTTGTCCCTCCTCGTCACCACCCCCACCTCCGTCGCCGCCAAGCTCACCGGCCTCCGCCACCTGCGGGCGGAGGATGCCAGCGGTGCCTTCGGCATCTGGCCCGGCCACGCCGACCTGCTGACCGCCCTGGCGGTTTCGGTCGTCAGCTGGCGCGACGCCGCCGGGCGCGAAGGCTACTGCGCCGTGCGCGGCGGGGTGCTGACCGTCCGCGACGGCGCCCGGATCGCCGTGGCGACGCGGGAGGCGGTGGTCGGCGACGATCTGCAGGCCCTGGAACGCGACGTGCTCGCCCGCTTCCGCCACGACCGCGAGGAGGAGGGGGAGGCGCACAGCGGCGCCCGCCGCATGCATCTGGCCGCGATCCGCCACATCCTGACCTACCTGCATCCCGACCGCCGCACCAATACCCCCGTCGTCCCCATTGCCGACGGCGGGGAGGAGGCGCCATGACCGACGGGCAGGATCCGCTTCCGGGCAGCGTCCGCCGCCGCCGCGAAAGGCGGGAGCGCTGGATGCGCGAGGGCGAAAGGCCACTGGGCCGCAACCTCGCCCTGATCGGGGCGCTGGGCTGGCTGGTGATCGTACCGACGCTGGCCGGCCTGTTCACCGGGCGCTGGCTCGACGAGCGGGCGGGCGGCGGGATCTTCTGGACGGCGGCGCTGCTGTTCCTCGGCGTGGTGCTCGGCGGCTGGCTCGCCTGGTCCCGTATCGAGCAGGAGCGCTGACCCGATGACCGCCGCCGAACTGCTTCCCATTCTGGCCGGCGCGCTGGCGGGGCTGGCATTGGGACTCCTGTTCTTCCGCGGGCTGGCGGCGACCTCACGGCTCTATGTGGCCGGCGGGGTCCGGCGGGCGCTTCCGCTCCATCTGCTGCGGCTGGCCGCCGCCGCCGCCGGCTTCACCGCCGCCGCCCTGTGGGGAGGCGCCGCGGCGCTGCTGGCGATGCTGGCCGGCTTCCAGCTGGCCCGCGGCCTCGTGGTCCGGCGCGAAAAGCGGGCCGGGGCGGAAGCGCCATGACGGAATCGCCCCTGACGACGCCGGTCGTCTTCCTGCTCGGACCGGTCCCGGTCACGCTGCCGGTCGTCGTCACCTGGGGACTGATGGCGGTCATGACGCTGGGCGCCGCGCTGGCGACGCGGCATCTGCGGGTCGAGCGGCCGGGCCGCGTCCAGACCGTGCTGGAACTGGTGGTGGAGACCCTGCGCCGCCAGATCGCCGAGACGATGCAGACCGACGCCACGCCCTTCCTGCCGCTGCTGGGCACGCTGTTCCTCTATCTGGCGGTCGCCAACCTGTCCGGGCTGGTGCCGGGGCTGAAGGCGCCGACCGCCTTTCTGGAGACGGCGGCGGCGCTGGCGCTGGTCGTGCTGCTGGCGTCGCAGGCACTGGGCATCCGCCGCCGCGGCCTGTGGACCTACCTGAAGGGTTTCGCCCACCCCACCCCGCTGCTGCTTCCGCTGAACATCCTGTCGGAGCTGACGCGCGCCTTCTCGCTGTCGGTCCGCCTGTTCGGCAACGTGATGAGCGGGGAATTCGTGATCGCCATCGTGCTGTCGTTGGCCGGCCTGTTCGTGCCGGTGCCGCTGATGGCCTTGGAACTGCTTCTGGGCCTCGTGCAGGCGTACATCTTCACCGTGCTGGCGGCGGTTTTCATCGGCGGCGGCGTCGGGACAATTGAAAAGGGATAGGAACCATGGACATCCATTCGATCAGCATCCTCTGCGCCGCCCTGGCCGTCTCGGTCGGGGCCATCGGGCCGGCCCTGGCGGAGGGACGCGCCGTCGCCGCCGCGATGGAGGCCATCGCCCGCCAGCCGGAAGCCGCCAACACCCTGTCGCGCACCCTGTTCGTCGGTCTGGCGATGATCGAGACGATGGCGATCTACTGCCTCGTCGTGGCGCTGCTGCTGCTGTTCGCCAACCCGTTCGCCTGACCGCGGCAATTCCGGAGCCCCGTCATGCACATCGACGGTTGGACGATTCTGCTCCAGGCGGTCAATTTCCTGATCCTGGTCTGGCTGCTGCGCCGCTTTCTCTATCGCCCCGTCCTGGCGGTGATCGCCGAGCGCCAGGCCGCCACCGAGCGCGCCCGCAACGAGGCCGAGGCCGCTCGGCAAGCCGCCGAAGACGCACGCCGGGCCCTGGAGGATCAGCGCGCGGCCCTGCCGGCCGAACGCGACCGCCTGATCGCCGCCGCCCGCACCGAGGCGGAGGCGGAGCGCGCCGCCCTGCTCGACCGGGCGCAGGCCGAGGCCGACCATGCGCTGGACGAGGCGCGCGCCCGGCTGGCCGAGGAGCGGGCGCAGGCCCTGGGCGCTCTGCAACGCCACGCCGCCGATCTCGGCACCCAGCTGGCGGCCCGCCTTCTGCAAGACGCCCCGGCACGTTCCCTGACCCGCCCCCTGCTGGACGAGGCCTGCGCGGCGGTGGAGGCATTGCCCGCCGACCAGCGCCATGCCCTGACGGACGGAGTGGGGACGGGGGTGGACGCGGAGGCGGGATCGGAGGCGGTGCCGGTGCGTCTCGCCTCGGCCGTCCCGCTGCCGGACGGGGACGCCGCCCATGCCCGCGACCGGCTGACGGCGGCATTGGGGCGGCCGGTGGCGCTGGAACTGGCCGAGGATCCGTCGCTGATCGCCGGTGTGGAGCTGCATTTCGCCCACAGCGTCGTCCGCCGCAGCTGGAAGCAGACACTGGCCGAGGCGAGGGAGGAGATGATCCGTCATGACTCCGCAAGAACCGATGCCGACCCCGTCGCTTGAGGACGCGCTCGACGCCTGGATGCCGGGCGCGTTGCGCCGGCTGGACGGGCTGGATACGGCCGCGCGGCTGGAATCGGTCGGGCGGGTGGAGTCGGTCGGCGACGGCATCGCCCATGTCTCCGGCCTGCCCGACGTGCGGGTGGACGAGCTGCTGCTGTTTCCCGGCGGGGTCGCCGGTCTCGCCATGGATCTGGATGATCGGATCGGCTGCGTGCTGTTGGGCGACGCCGCGCAGGTCGCCGCCGGCGGAGCCGTCCACGGCACCGGCACCGTGCTGCGCGTGCCGGTCGGCGACAGGCTGATGGGACGGGTGGTCGATCCGCTCGGCAACCCGCTGGACGACGGCCCGCCCATCGAGGCCGACGGGTGGGAGACGGTGGAGCGTCCCGCTCCGGGCATCGCCGAGCGCGCCGCGGTGTCCGAACCGCTGCTGACCGGCACCGCGGTGATCGACGCCATGTTCCCGCTCGGCCGCGGCCAGCGCGAGCTGCTGATCGGCGACCGCGCCACCGGCAAGACCGCCATCGCGGTGGACGCCATCCTCAACCAGACCGATGGCGACGTGTTCTGCGTCTACGTCGCCGTCGGGCAGAAGGCGTCCGGCGTGCGCGCGGCGATCGAGGCGGTGCGCCAGGGCGGCGCCACCGCGCGCACCCTGTTCGTCATCGCCGCCGCCGATTCCGCCCCCGGCCTGCAATGGCTGGCGCCCTATGCCGGCTTCACCATGGCCGAGCATTTCCGCGACAGCGGCCGCCACGCCCTGGTGATCGTCGACGACCTGACCAAGCATGCGGCGGTCCACCGCCAATTGTCGCTGCTGCTGCGCCGTCCGCCGGGGCGGGAAGCCTATCCGGGCGACGTCTTCTACCTGCACAGCCGCCTGCTGGAACGGGCGGCCAAGCTCGGACCCGGCAGGGGCGGCGGGTCGCTGACCGCGCTGCCCATCGCCGAGACGCAGGGCGGCAATCTATCGGCCTACATCCCGACCAACCTGATCTCCATCACCGACGGTCAGGTCTGCCTCGACGCCAAGCTGTTCTACGAGGGACAGAAGCCGGCGGTGGACATCGGCCGCAGCGTGTCCCGCGTCGGCGGCAAGGCGCAGCCGCCGGCCCTGCGCAGCCTCGCGGAACCACTGCGGCTCGACTACGCCCAGTTCCTGGAGCTGGAGGCCTTCACCCGCTTCGGCGGTCTGGTGGACGAGCGGACGCGCAAGGCGGTGGAGCATGGCCGGCGCATGCGGGCGCTGCTGGCGCAGCGGCACCTGTCGCCCCGCCCGCTGGCGGTCCAGGCGGCGCAGCTGCTGGCGCTGGCCGACGGCACGCTCGACCGGCTGCCGCTGGAGGCGATGCCGCGCTTCCAGACGGCGCTCGCCGCCCTGGTCGAGGCCCGCCCGCCGAAGATCGGCGACAGGCTCGACGACGCCACCAAGGCGGCGCTGCGTGATCTGATCGCCCAGGCGGCGACGGATTTGGGCGGAGGAACGCCATGACCGAACGGCTGGAGGAGGTCGAGGCCCGGCGGGCCAGCGTGCAGGATCTGGAATCGGTGACGGACGTCATGCGATCGCTCGCCGCCATGCGGCTGCAGCAGGCGCTCGGCACGCTGGGCGGCACCCGCGCCTATGCCGAGGTGATCGCCGGGGCGCTGGGCCAGGCCGCGGCCTTGCTGGACGACGCGCCGCTGCAATGGCCGGTCAACGGACGCGGCCATCATGCCTGGGTGCTGTTCGCGCCGGAACATGGCTTCGTCGGCGGCTTCGCTGAAAAGCTGGTCGATGCGGCGCTGGCGGCGCCGCCGGGCTGCGAGCTGTGGGTGGCGGGTTCGCGCGGCGCCGCCCTGCTGGAGGAACGCGGCCGCCCGCCGGCCTGGACCACGGCGATGGCGACCAACACCGATGCCGTCACCGCCACCGCGCTGCGCATCGCCGAGGCGCTCTACCACGCGGCGGCGGACGGGCGGCTGGGCCGGGTGGATCTGCTCTACGGCCGGACCAACGCGGGCGCGCCGCCGGAACTGATGCGCCGCCCGCTGCTGCCGCTCGGCCTGCCGCACATTGGCGCCCGGCCGGTGCCGCCGCTCATCAACATGCCGCCGCGCGACCTGATCGCCCGTCTGGTGGACGAATATGTCTTCGCCCTGCTCGCCAATGCCGCGATGGAGGGCTTTGCCGCCGAGAACGCCGCGCGCCTCACCACCATGATGACGGCCCGCCACAACATCGAGAACACGCTGGAGGAACTGACCGCAACGGCGCGCCACCTGCGCCAGGAACAGGTCACGAATGAACTGATCGAACTGGTGTCGGGCGCCGAGGCGATGCGGTGAGGGGTTTCGCAAGCGCCACCAGCAGTTCCGCCGCCGCCAGGGCCGCGATCACCTCCGGCCGCTTGTCGCCGGTCAGCGCCGCACCGATGGGGCAGGTCAGCCCCTCCAGCGCCTGCGCCTCCCGCCCCCGCGCCCGGAACCAGCGCTCGAACTTCGCCCGCTTGGTGGCGGAACCGATCATGCCGACATAGGCGGCATCACCCCGGCGCAAAGCGGCCTCGGCGATCTCGAAATCCAGGGCGTGGCTGTGGGTCAGCACCAGATAGCCGGCACCGGCAGGAGCCTCCGCCAGCGGATCGAGCGGGCTGTCGGTCAGGATGCGTTCCACCCCCGCCGGGATCGTCCCGGGAAACTCCTGCGCCCGGCCGTCGATCCACCGCAGGCGCAGCGGCAGCGGCGCGAAGGCCGTCGCCATGGCCCGTCCGACATGCCCGGCCCCGAACAGCAGCAGCGTCGGCCGCGCCTCCCGCGCCCGGCGCTCCCGTTCCTGCAACGCCGCCACGGTGCCGCTATCGGCCCGCTCCAGCCGCAGCACGACATGCCCGCCGCAGCACTGGCCCGTCGCCGGCCCCAGAGCGAGGTCGAGCGTCTCGGCGGCGGTGCCGTCCTCCAGCATCCGCCGCGCGGTGGCGATGGCGGTCCATTCCAGCCGTCCGCCGCCGACCGTTCCGGCACAGGCCTCCCGCCCCACCAGCATGCCGGCCCCCTCCTCCCGCGGGGTGGAGCCGCGCGCCTCGGCGACGGTGACGAGAATGGCGGGAGCGCCCAGCGACAGCCAGTCGGAGAGGGTGGTGGAGAGGATGGTCATTGTCGGGAGGCGGCGGCCCGCTCCCGCAGCGCCGCGATACAGGTCAACACCCGCTCCGGCGTGGCCGGCGCGTCGAGCCTGGGGCAGAACCGATGCCCGGCGACGCTCGCTACCGCGTCGGACAGGGCGTGGAACACCGACATGCCCAGCATGAAAGGAGGCTCGCCCACCGCCTTGGAGCGGAAGATGGTGTCCTCGCGGTTCGGCGCATTCTCCAGCAGAGCGACGTTGAAGATGCGCGGGCGGTCGGAACAGGCCGGGATCTTGTAGGTGCTGGGCGCGTGGGTGCGCAGCCGGCCCTCCCCGTCCCACCATAGCTCCTCCATGGTCAGCCAGCCCATGCCCTGGACGAAGCCGCCTTCGATCTGCCCCTTGTCGATGGCCGGGTTCAGCGACCGGCCGCAGTCATGCAGGATGTCCACCCGGTCGACCACATACTCGCCGGTCAGCGTGTCCACCGTCACCTCGGCGCAGGCCGCGCCATAGGCGAAGTAGTAGAAGGGCGTGCCGCGCCCCGCCGCCCGGTCCCAATGGATCTTGGGCGTCTTGTAGAATCCGGTGGCCGACAGCTGCACCCGCGCCATATAGGCCGCGCGCACCAGATCGGCGAAGCTCATGTCGCGGTCGCCGACCATCACCCGGTTGCGCCCGAACCGCACCGCCTCCGGCGCCACGCCCCATTTCTCCGCCGCGAAGGCGACCAGCCGCTCCCTGATGCTGCGGGCCGCCGCCTGCGCGGCCTTGCCGTTGAGGTCGGAGCCCGACGACGCCGCCGTGGCCGAGGTGTTGGGCACCTTGCCGGTGCTGGTGGCGGTCGGGCGGATGGTGGAGATGTCGACCTGGAACTCTTCCGCCACCACCTGGGCGACCTTGGTGTAGAGCCCCTGCCCCATCTCGATGCCGCCATGGTTCAGCTGGATGCTGCCGTCGGTGTAGACATGGACCAGCGCGCCCGCCTGATTGTAGTGGCTGGCGGTGAAGGAGATGCCGAACTTCACCGGCGTCAGCGCCAGCCCCTTGCGCAGGATGCGGCTCTTGGCGTTGAAGGCGCGGATCTCCTCCCGCCGCGTCCAGTAGCCGCTGCTTTCCTCCAGCTGCGCCACCAGTTCGGGCAGGATGTTGTCGGTGACGGTCTGGTGATAGGGCGTCAGGTTGCGGCCGTCTCCCCCGGCATCCGTCCCGTAGAAGTTCCGCTTGCGGATCTCCAGCGGATCCTTGCCCAGGGCGAAGGCGATCTCGTCGATCACCCGTTCCGCCGCGACCATGCCCTGCGGGCCGCCGAAGCCACGGAAGGCCGTGTTGGACACCGTGTTCGTCTTCAGCGGCAGAGATTCCAGCCGCGCCGCCGGATAGAAATAGCCGTTGTCGGCATGGAACAGCGCACGGTCGGTCACCGGCCCCGACAGGTCGGCCGCATAGCCGGCCCGCGCCGCGAACAGCATCTCCACCCCCCGGACCAGCCCGCCGCCGTCGAAGCCGACGCGATAGTCGATCTCGAAATCATGGCGCTTGCCGGTGATCTGGAAATCGTCGTCGCGGTCGGGACGCAACTTGGCGGCGCGGCCGGTGCGCTTGGCGACCAGGGCGGTGCAGGCGGCGAACAGGTTCGACTGCGTCTCCTTGCCCCCGAAGCCGCCGCCCATCCGCCGCACCTCCACCGTCACCGCGGCGTCCGGCACGTCCAGGACATGGGCGACGATGTGCTGCACCTCCGTCGGGTGCTGGGTGGAGACATGGATCAGCACCTCCTGGTCCTCGCCCGGCACCGCCATGGCGATCTGGCTTTCCAGGTAGAAATGCTCCTGCCCGCCGATGGCGAGCCTGCCCTCCACGCGATGCGGCGCCGCGGCCAGCGCCGCATCGGCGTCGCCGACCCGCAGCGTCATCGGCGGGGTGACGAGCGTGCGTGCGCCGTCCCGAGCGGCGGCGATGGTCAGGACGGCGGGCAGCTCCTCGTACTCGACAACCGCCAGCTTGGCGGCGCGGCGGGCCTGGTCGCGGGTCTCGGCGGCGACGGCGAAGATCGGTTGGCCGACATGCTCGACCAGGGTCGAGGCGAACAGCGGCTCGTCATGCTTGCCCATGCAGCCGATGTCGTTCACCCCCGGCACGTCGTCGGCGGTGAAGACCGCCACCACGCCCGGCGCCCCGCGCACCGGCGACAGGTCGATGGAACGGATGCGCGCATGCGCCCGGCTGCTGAGGCCGAGATAGACGTGCAGCAACCCGGCCGGCTCGGCGATGTCGTCGACATAGACCGCCTCGCCGCTGACATGCTTGTGCGCGCTCTCATGCCGGCGCGGGTCATGGACGGCGCCCTCGATCCGCGCGCCGGGCAGGGTTGGGGCGGGCGCGATGGGGGTTGTGACGTCAGGCATGCGCAAGCCTCCGGTCGCCGACCAGACGGGTGTCAGCCGCCGGGTCGCTGGTCTCGACATACAGCTTCATCAGCAAATTCGCGGCCACCATGGAGCGATAGCCCGCGCTGGCCCGCCAGTCGCTCAACGGCGTGTAGTCGCCGGCCATCGCCTCCATCGCCCGGATCACGGCGTCCTCGGTCCAATGTCCGCCCAGCAGCGCCGCTTCCGCCGCGCCGGCGCGCTTCGGGGTGCCGGACATGCCGCCGAAGGCGATGCGGATGTCGGCGACGCGGCCCTCGCCGTCCAGCCTCAACCGGAAGGCGCCGCAGACGGCGGAGATGTCCTGGTCGAAGCGCTTGGCGATCTTGTAGGCACGGAAGCGCATCCCCGCCGCCGGTTTGGGCAGGATCACCGCCTCCACGAACTCGCCCTCGCGACGGTCCTGCCTGCCGTATTCGATGAAGAAATCCTCCAGCGGCAGTTCGCGCGTCTCCGCGCCGCGCCGCAGCCGCAGGGTGGCGCCGCAGGCGATCAGCGCCGGCGGCGTGTCGCCGATGGGGGAGCCGTTGGCGATGTTGCCGCCGATGGTGCCCATGTTGCGCACCTGCTCCGCCCCGATGCGGCGGATCAGCTCGCCGAAGTCGGGATAGAGCGCCGCGATCCGCTCCGCCGCGTCGCTGTAGGTGACGCCGGCCCCGATCACCAGCGCGTCGCCGCGATCCTCGATCCGCCGCAGGTCGCGGACCCGGCCGGTGTAGATCACCGTCGCCAGCACGCGCTGGAACTTGGTCACCCACAGCCCGACATCGGTCGCCCCCGCCACGATGGTGGCGCCGGGATTGTCGAGCAGGAGCTGCGCCAGCTGCGGCACGGTGGCCGGCGCCAGGAAACGGCGTCCGCCGGCTCCGACGCCGAGGATCTCCTCGTCCCGCAGGGCCTTCAGCTTTTCCGCCATGGCGGCGCGGTCGGCGAAGCGGTCGGCCGACCGGTCGCCGATGTCGTACATGCCCTGCGCGGCACGGACGATGGGTTCATAGCCGGTGCAGCGGCACAGGTTGCCGGCAAGCGCGTCGTCGATGCGCCGGCCGTCCGGCCGCTCCTCGTTCAGGTACAGCGCCAGCAGCGACATGACGAATCCCGGCGTGCAGAATCCGCATTGCGAGCCGTGGCAATCGACCATCGCCTGCTGCACCGGATGCAGCGCGCCGTCCGGCCCCTTCAGATGCTCCACCGTCAGCAGCCGGCAGCCGTCCAGCGTGGCGAGGAAGCGGATGCAGGCGTTCACCGCCTCGTAGCGCAGCGTGTCGCCGTCCAGCCGCCCGACCACCACGGTGCAGGCGCCGCAATCGCCCTCCGCACAGCCTTCCTTGGTGCCGACCCGCCGCTCCGACAGCCGCAGCCAGTCCAGCACCGTCAGGGTCGGGTCGACCGCGTCGATCTCCCGAAGCTCGTCGCCGAGATAGAAGCGGAGGCGCTGGCGCATGGCTGCTCCCGATGAACTGGTGACGATATGACGCAGTATTTCACCGACGTCGACTCTGTCACCAGATCGGCAGCGGGGGAAAGAGTTTCAAATGATTTGCAAAGGAGGGCGTGGCTTACCCCCCAGCCTGCCCCTCCCCCGCCCTCCCCCGCTTCGCAGGAGAGAGGACTGCCGCCGCTTCGCGGATCGGTCATGTCGCCAGGCGTCCTACCCCCTCACGCGCTCCCTTCCGGCGTCATCGTCGCCAGCCCGCCATCCGTCCGCACCGACGCCAGGGTCAGCGCATGCCAGTAGAGGTCGAGCAGCGCCGCCGGCATGCCGCCCTGCTCATGGCCCTCCATCGGCAGGATGGCGGCGGAATGCGCCAGCGCCGCGGTGGCGGCGTTCGTGCTGCGCGACACCGCATCGCCCAGCAGTCCCAGCGTCTGGCCCAGCGCCGCGGCGTCGAAGCGCAGAAGCGCGGGCGGCACGGTGATCTGCGCCTCGCCCCCGCGCAGCCGGCCGACGGCGATGTAGACATGCAGCAGGTCGGGCCGCTCCTCCGGCCGCAGCAGGGCGGCGACGATGCGGTTGCCGGTCAGCGCCCCGGTGCCGTCGAACTCGTACATCGTGGCGCGCTCGCCCTGGCGGGTGGCGGCGAGGCCGGCGAGACGGGCGGTCAGCGGCTCCCCGGCGCGGCGGGCGGCCTCGTCGAACAGCGCCGGATGGCTGCCGCCCTCGCTCAGCACCACCAGCGGCGCGTCGGTCGCCGCGGCGGCGGCCAGCAGCCGGGCCAGCACGGCGAAGGGATCGGCTCCCTGCTCCATCCCCTGCTCCATCCGGGCTTCCAGCAGGCCGGCGCCACGGCGCAGCATCGCCTCGGCAAAGCTGATGTCGATATCCATGGCTCCAACCCTTTCGCTTGCCTCGAAATCCGGCCCGCTTTTTAGGACGGGGCGCCTCCTCCGCTCAATGGTAACCGAAGCTGCCCGTCACCTTTCCGCGGAACACCCAATAGGAATAGATGGTGTAGCCCAGGATCGACGGGATCAGGAACGTCATGCCGACCAGCAGGAAGACCTGGGTTTCCGGCGGGCTGGCCGCCTCCCACACGGTGACGTCGGGCGGGATCAGATGCGGCCACAGGCTGATGGCGAGGCCGAGATAGGACAGGCCGAACAGCGCCATCGACAGTACGAAGGGCGCCACTTCCCGGCCGTTGTCGATGGCCCGCCACAGGGCGAAGGCCAGAATCGCCGTGACGATCGGCACCGGCGACAGCAGGATCATGTTCGGCATGGAGAACCAGCGCGCGGCGATCTCGGGCAGCAGGAAGGGCGTCCACAGGCTGACCGCCGCGACGCCGGCCAGCACCACCAGCATCAGCCCCCGCGCCATGCGATAGCACCAGTCCTGCAGCGGGCCGATGGTCCGCCAGATCAGCCAGGTCGCCCCCAGCAGGGCATAGCCGACCACCAGCATCGCCCCGCAGAACAGCGCGAAGGGGGAGAACCAGTGCAGCATGCCGCCGACGAACTGCCGGTTCTCCACCGGAATGCCCTGGATGAAGGAGCCGAGCACGACCCCCTGCGCGAAGGTCGCCAGCAGTGAGCCGAGGAAGAAGGACCGGTTCCACCAATGCCGGCCCGCCTGCGCCTTGAAGCGGAATTCGAAAGCGACCCCGCGGAAGATCAGCGCGATCAGCATCACCATCAGGGGAATGTACATCGCCGGCAGCACCACGGCATAGGCGATGGGAAAGGCCGCGAACAGCCCCGCCCCGCCCAGGACCAGCCAGGTCTCGTTGAAGTCCCAGACCGGGGCCACCGTGTTCATCATGGTGTCGCGGTCCTCCTCCGTCGGCGCGAACGGGTAGAGGATGCCGATGCCGAGGTCGAAGCCGTCCATCAGCACATACATGAACACCGCGAAGCCGACGATCGCGACCCAGGTCAGGGTCAGCAGGCTTCCTTCCGAGATTTCCTGCATGACGGTCACTCCGCTGGTTCGATGGACTGGTCGGTGCCGGACATCGGCCGCTTGGGCCGATGTCCCTCCCGCGGCTGCGGCATGTCATGCACATGCGCCGGGCCGATGCGCAGCAGGCGGATCAGGTAATAGGTGCCGGCGCCGTAGATGATGGTGTAGGCGACGACGAAGGCCAGAAGCGAGACCAGCGCCGCATTCGTCGTCAGCGACGGCGTCACCGCATCGGCCGTGCGCATGTAACCCTGGACGACCCAGGGCTGGCGCCCGATCTCGGTGGTGTACCAGCCGGCCAGGATGGCGATGAAGCCGATCGGCATGCAGGCCACCAGAAAGCGGAGGAATCTTTCGCTGCTGTACAGCCGGCCGCGGAAGCGCAGGACCAGATGCGTCACCGCCACCCCCAGCATCAGGAAGCCGATGGCGACCATCACGCGGAAGGTCCAGAAGACGATGCTCGGATCGGGCCGATCCTCCGGCGGGAACTGCTTCAGGCCGGGAACGCTGCCGTTGATGTCGTGGGTCAGGATCAGGCTGGACAGGTCCGGGATGGCGATCTCGTAGTGGTTCGTCTCCGCTTCCACGTCCGGGATGGCGAACAGGATCAGCGGCGCGCGCGGGCCGCCCTCCCAGCTGCCTTCCATCGCCGCGATCTTGGCCGGCTGGTATTCCAGCGTGTTCAGGCCATGCTCGTCGCCCAGGAAGATCTGCAGCGGCGCCAGCACGGTGATCAGCGCCAGCGACATGCTCAAACCCAGCTTCGCATGGTCGTAGTGGCGGCGCTTCAGCAGATAGAAGGCGCTGATGCCGGCGACCACGAAGCTGGTGGTCAGGAACATCGCCGTCACCATATGGGCGAGGCGATAGGGGAAGGACGGGTTGAACACCACCTGCCACCAGTCGGTGACGAAATAGCGGCCGTCTCGGATCTCGAAGCCGGCCGGCGTGTTCATCCAGCTGTTGGCCGACAGGATCCAGAAGGTGGACAGCAGCGTGCCGAGCGCCACGAGGCAGGCGGCCATCAGGTGGATGGCGGGCGGCACCCGGTCCCGCCCGAACAGCATGATGCCGAGGAAGGCGGCCTCGAGGAAGAAGGCGGTCACCACCTCGTACTGGATCAGCGGGCCCAGGACGTTGCCCACCGTGTCGGACCAGCGGCTCCAGTTGGTGCCGAACTGATAGGACATGACGATGCCGGACACCACGCCCAGACCGAAGGACATCGCGAAGATCCGCGTCCAGAATTCCGACAGGCTGCGGTAGATGCCCTTGCCGGTGCCGACCCACATCGCTTCCAGCAGCGCGATCCAGCAGGCAAGTCCAACCGTGAAGCTGGGAAACAGGATGTGGAAGGAGATCGTGAACGCGAATTGAATCCGCGAAAGGATCAATGGATCGAGTTCCATGGCCGCCGCCTCTCGTTTTGGGCGCGTCAGAACGCACGCGACGGGCAAGAGCCCGGCGTCGATGTGGCATGAGGCGATGTAGAGTGGGCGGCTGTCGCGGAAAGGGTACTAGTCTTTCAGGCTAAACCCTGACACCTCCAGGAACCGGCGGACCATGCGGAGTAGTCGGGGATGCCGGTCAGTGGGGCGGATAGACCGCGGTGATGCCGGAAATCACCGTCTGCGCCGCCAGCGCCGCCAGCACGATGCCCAGCACCCGGCTGACCGTGTGGATCACCGTGCGGCCAAGCAGCCGCCCCACCCGGTCGGCGCCCAGCAGGATCAGCGTCACCCCGCCGATCACCGTCGCCGCCGCGCCCAGCACGCTCACCTGGCCCGCCACCGTGCCGCCGGTGTCGTCCATCAGCAGCAGGATGGAGGTGATGGCGCCCGGTCCGGCGATCAGCGGCACCGCCAGCGGGAAGACGGCGATGTCGTTGGCGTCCTCGTCGGTCAACGCTTCGCCGGTATCGCGCTCCTTCCGTTCGGAGCGCTTGGCGAACAGCATCTCGAAGGCGATCCAGAACAGGAGCGCCCCGCCGGCGATGCGGAAGGCCGGCATCCCGATGGACAGGGTTTCCAGCACGACCTTGCCGAAATAGGCGAAGAAGACCAGCACCACGAAGGAGATGGCGGTGCCGCGCAGCGCGATGATCCTCCTGTGCCGCTCCTCGAATCCGCGCGTCAGCGCGATGAACAGCGGCACCAGCCCGGGCGGATCGACGACGACGAAGAAGACGACGAGATTGCTGATGTAGTCCGACAAAGCCGGCTCCAGCCTATGCGTTCATGGATTGGCGAGAGGCAATGATAGGCATGGCGGTTTGGGGTGTCACCCCTCCGCCAGCGCGCCGGCGAACTCCTCGATCCCCCGCAGCCCCGCCGGGGTCAGCCCATAGGTGCCGCGCCCGACCCGCTCGAACCAGCCATAGACGTTGCGCAGCAGCATCGGCCCGACATCCTTCGGTGCTCCCGCGCCGCGCAGAGCCGCGACCGTCCGCGGCCCGTTGCGCAGCATGCGGGCGATGCGCAGGGCGTCCTGGCGATAGGCGGTGACGATGGCGACGCGGGTGGAGCCGCCGCGGTTGGGATCGCCGACCCGGCGGGCATGCTCGCCCAGCAGCCGGTGCGTGCGCTTCCTGTCCTTGCGCGGCGTATAGGGAACCGGATCGAGCAGCACGGTGACCCGCCGCCCCTCCGCCAGCCCCGGATCGACCATCAGCAGGCCGAGCCCCAGCCGCCGGCACAGCTTCTTCACATCGTTGTCCAGCGGCGACGGCCCGGTCGCCTTGCGCCCCGGCTGCGGCACGGCGAGATAGACGCTGTCGCTGACCGCCAGCCGGTCCACCCCCTGCAGCACGAGGTCGAGCGTGAAGCGCTTCTTCAGCTCGACGATCACCGGCGGCTCGCCCCCCCGCGTGGCGACGAGATCGCAGCCGTGGATCTCCGCCTTCACGTCATAGCCCTGGGCTTCGAGGAAGGATTTGACCGGCGAGTAGAGCTCCGTTTCGGCGGTGACGCTCATCCGCAAAAGACCGGCGAGCCCGCCCCTCCCCCGAGTGGGAGAGGGCGGCTAGTACGGGCGCCCGCCCTCGCCGAAGGCGGCAGGCTTATCGACGAACTCATTGCAAGCCTTGAAGGCTTCACGGCTTTCCCCGATCCGGCGTTGCTTCCTGGCCCCGGTCATACGCGCTCTCTTGCGCTGCGCGCAAGCCTCCGAAGCCGGGGAGCAACGCCGATCCTCCGACGGCTTCAGGCCGCGGCCTTCTGCTTGCGCAGGATGCCCAGGATGTCCGACGCCGCCTTCGGGATGTTGGTGCCCGGGCCGTAGATCGCCGCGGCGCCAGCCTTGTAGAGGTAGTCATAGTCCTGCGGCGGGATCACGCCGCCGCACACCACCAGGATGTCGCCGGCACCCTGCTTGCGCAGTTCCTCGATCAGCTGCGGCACCAGCGTCTTGTGGCCGGCGGCCTGCGACGACACGCCGATGACGTGGACGTCGTTCTCCACCGCCTGCCGCGCCGCCTCCTCCGGGGTCTGGAACAGCGGCCCGATATCGACGTCGAAGCCGATGTCGGCGAAGCTGGTGGCGATCACCTTGGCGCCGCGGTCGTGGCCGTCCTGGCCCATCTTCACCACCAGGATGCGCGGCCGGCGCCCTTCCTCGGCGGCGAAGGACGCCACCTCCTCCTGGATGCGCTTGAAGCCCTCGTCCCCTTCATAGGCCGAGCCGTAGACGCCCGACACCGAGCGGATGACGGCGACGTGACGGGTGAAGGCCTTTTCCAGCGCGTCGGAGATCTCGCCGACGGTGGCGCGGGCGCGGGTGGCCTCCACCGACAGGGCCAGCAGGTTGCCGGTCTTCTCCGTGGCCGCCCTGGTCAGCGCGGCCAGCGCCTCCTGGCACTTGGCCTCGTCGCGGGTGGCGCGGATCCGCTTCAGGCGGGCGATCTGCGACTCGCGGACGGCGGTGTTGTCGATGTCCAGCACGTCCACGCCCTCGGGGTTCTCCGGGCGGTACTTGTTGACGCCGACGATCACCTCCTCGCCGCGGTCGATGGCGGCCTGGCGGCGGGCGGCGGCCTCCTCGATCAGCAGCTTGGGCATGCCGCTCTCGACCGCCTTGGTCATGCCGCCCATCTCCTCGACGCGGCCGATCAGCTCCAGCGCCGCCTTGGCGAGGCTGTGGGTCAGATGCTCGATGTAGAAGGAGCCGCCGAGCGGATCGACCACCTTGGTGACGCCGGCCTCCTCCGCGATGATCAGCTGGGTGTTGCGGGCGATGCGGGCGGAGAACTTGGTCGGCAGGCCCAGCGCCTCGTCGAAGGCGTTGGTGTGCAGCGACTGGGTGCCGCCCAGCACCGCGGCCATCGCCTCGATGGTGGTGCGGATGACGTTGTTGTAGGGGTCCTGCTCGGTCAGCGAGACGCCCGAGGTCTGGCAATGGGTGCGCAGCGCCAGCGAGCGCGCGTCCTTCGGCTGGAACTTCTCCTGCATCAGGGACGACCACAGCAGGCGCGCGGCGCGCAGCTTGGCGATCTCCATGAAGAAATTCATGCCGATGGAGAAGAAGAAGGACAGGCGCGGCGCGAACTTGTCGACCGGCAGACCCTTCGACATCGCCGCCCGCACATACTCAAGGCCGTCGGCGATGGTGAAGGCCAGTTCCTGCACCGCCGTCGCCCCGGCCTCCTGCATGTGGTAGCCGGAGATCGAGATCGAGTTGAACTTCGGCATGTGCTGGGAGGTGTACTCGATGATGTCGGCGATGATCCGCATCGAGGGTTCGGGCGGGTAGATGTAGGTGTTGCGGACCATGAACTCCTTGAGGATGTCGTTCTGGATGGTCCCGCTCAGCTTGTCCTGGGAAACGCCCTGCTCCTCCGCCGCGACGATGTAGCCGGCCAGGATCGGCAGCACCGCGCCGTTCATGGTCATCGACACCGACATCTTGTCGAGCGGGATGTCCTGGAACAGGATCTTCATGTCCTCGACGCTGTCGATCGCCACGCCGGCCTTGCCGACGTCGCCGACGACGCGCGGATGGTCGCTGTCATAACCGCGGTGGGTGGCGAGGTCGAAGGCCACCGACAGGCCCATCTGGCCGGCCTTGAGGTTGGCCTTGTAGAAGGCGTTCGACTCCTCGGCGGTGGAGAAGCCGGCATATTGCCGGATGGTCCAGGGCTTCACCGCGTACATCGTGGCGCGCGGCCCGCGGGTGAAGGGCGGGAAGCCGGGCAGCGTATCCAGCTCCAGCCCTTCCAGGTCGGCGGCGGTGTAGAGCGCCTTGACGTCCAGACCTTCCGGGGTCTTCCAGATCAGCTTGGAGATGTCGCCGTCGGCGCCGAGATCCTTGGCGGCCAGCTTGTCCCAATCGGCAAGGGTCTTCTTCGGGAACTCGGTCATCGACGCCTCCTGAGGGCTTCTTATGGCGCAGTTGAATGATCAGTGCGATTCCTCCCGATGCACCCTCTTCCAACGGCCGGCTGAACCACTGGAAGAGGGGCAAGGGCGATACGCTTCCTCTCGGTACTCTTCTTCTTATTATACGGTTACGCGAATTCCACGATCTTCTGATCGACCGCTAGGCTGCTGCCGGTGGCTGCGTGGATTTTCGCGACCGTTCCGTCCTGCGCGGCGCGCAGGATGTTCTCCATCTTCATGGCCTCGACCACGGCCAGCACCTCGCCGGCCTTGACCTCCTGGCCTTCCGTCACCGCCAGCGACACCAGCAGGCCGGGCATCGGCGACAGCAGGAACTTCGACATGTCCGGCGGCGCCTTGACCGGCATCAGGGCGTCGAGCTTGGCCGCCTTCGGGGTCAGCACCTTGACGATGGCCTGCGAACCGCTGTGGTGAAGGCGGTAGGCGATGCCGACGCGGTCGATCTGGACGCAGACATGGTTGCCGTTGACCGTGCCGCGGAACAGCGGCTCGCCCAGCTGCCAGTCGCTCCACACCGTGTGGTGCTTGCCCTCGATGTCGACGGTATAGCCGATGCGCTGCGGGCTGCCTTCCGCCGGATGCAGGTGGACCGGATGCTGGGTGCCGTCCAGCACCACCACCCAGTCGTCGCGCACCTTGACCTTGTTGCCGGGCATCTTGCCGGAGATCTGGATGTCGCGGTCGTTCAGGCTGCGATGGATCACCGCGGCCACCGCGATCAGCACCGCCGGGTCTTCCGGCGGCAGATCGGAGGCATGGAAGCCGGACGGATACTCCTCGGCGATGAAGTTGGTGGTCAGCCGGCCGTCGACGAAGCGCTGGTTCGCCATCAGCGAGGCCAGGAACGGGATGTTGTGGCTGACGCCGCGGATGTAATACTGGTCCAGCGCCTCGCGCATGCCGGCGATCGCCGCGTCGCGCGTCGATCCCCAGGTGCACAGCTTGGCGATCATCGGATCGTAATACATGGAGATCTCGCCGCCCTCGAACACGCCGGTATCGACGCGGACATGCGGGTCGGCGGCCGGCGGCCGGTAATGGGTGAGGCGGCCGGTGGAGGGCAGGAAGTTGCGGAAGGGATCCTCCGCATAGACGCGCGCCTCGATGGCCCAGCCATGCAGGCGGACGTCCTCCTGCTTGATCGACAGCTTCTCGCCGGCGGCGACGCGGATCATCAGCTCGACCAGATCGAAGCCGGTGATCAGCTCGGTGACCGGGTGTTCGACCTGGAGGCGGGTGTTCATCTCCAGGAAGTAGAAGTTGCGCTCGGCGTCGACGATGAACTCCACCGTACCGGCCGACTTGTACTGCACCGCGTTGGCCAGAGCCACCGCCTGCTCGCCCATCGCCTTGCGGGTGGCGGCGTCGAGGAACGGGCTCGGCGCCTCCTCGATGACCTTCTGGTGGCGGCGCTGGATCGAGCATTCGCGCTCGCCAAGGTACAGGCAGGTGCCCTGCCCGTCGGCCAGGACCTGGATTTCGATGTGGCGCGGCTGCTGGATGTACTTCTCGACGAAGACGCGGTCGTCGGCGAAGCTGGAGCGCGCCTCGTTCTGGGCGGAGCGGAAGCCCTCGCGCGCCTCCTCGTCGTTCCAGGCCACGCGCATGCCCTTGCCGCCGCCGCCGGCCGAGGCCTTGATCATCACCGGATAGCCGATGTCGCGGGCGATCATCACCGCCTCTTCATCGTCGGCGATGACGCCCAGATAGCCGGGGACGGTGGAGACGCCGGCTTCCTTCGCCAGCTTCTTGGACTCGATCTTGTCGCCCATGGCCTGGATGGCGTGGGCGTCCGGGCCGATGAAGGCGATGCCGGCGGCGGCCAGCGCCTCCTGGAACTCGCGCTTCTCGGACAGGAAGCCGTAGCCGGGATGGACGGCCTGGGCGCCGGTCCGCTTGCAGGCCTCGACGATGCGGTCGATCTGCAGATAGCTTTGGGCCGACGGCGCGGCGCCGATATGGACGGCCTCGTCGGCCATCTCGACATGCAGGGCGTTCTTGTCGGCGTCGGAATAGACCGCGACGGTCTTGATGCCCATGCGGCGTGCCGTGCGGATGACGCGGCAGGCGATCTCGCCACGGTTGGCGATGAGGATCTTCTCGAACATGCTGCCGGCCCTCACAGCGGAATGTTGTCGTGCTTGCGCCAGGGGTTCTGGAGCTGCTTGTTCTTGAGCATGGACAGCGCCTTCGTGATGCGGCGGCGGGTTCCGTGCGGCATGATGACGTCGTCGATGTAACCGCGCGACGCGGCGACGAAGGGGTTGGCGAATTTCTGCTTGTACTCTTCCGTACGCGCCTCGATCTTCCCGGCGTCGCCGATGTCGCTGCGGAAGATGATCTCCACCGCACCCTTGGCGCCCATCACGGCGATTTCGGCGGAAGGCCACGCATAGTTCACGTCGCCGCGCAGATGCTTGGACGACATCACGTCGTACGCGCCGCCGTACGCCTTGCGGGTGATGACCGTAACCTTCGGCACGGTGGCCTCGGCGTACGCGTACAGCAGCTTGGCGCCGTGCTTGATGATGCCGCCGTACTCCTGCGAGGTGCCGGGCATGAAGCCGGGGACGTCGACCAGGGTCAGGATCGGGATTTCGAAGGCGTCGCAGAAGCGCACGAAGCGCGCCGCCTTCTTGGAGCTGTCGATGTCCAGGCAGCCGGCCAGAACCATCGGCTGGTTGGCGACGATGCCGACCGTGGAGCCGTTCATGCGGGCGAAGCCGATGATGATGTTCTTGGCGTATTCCGGCTGAAGCTCGAAGAAGTCGCCCTCGTCCACGATCTTGAGGATCAGCTCCTTCATGTCGTAGGGCTTGTTCGGGTTCTCCGGCACCAGCGTGTCGAGCGAGTAGTCCTCGCGGTCGAGCGGATCGGCGCAGGGGCGGACCGGCGCCTTCTCGCGGTTCGAGGACGGCAGGAAATCGATGAAGCGGCGCAGCTGCAGCAGGGCCTCGACGTCGTTCTCGAAGGCCAGATCGGCCACGCCCGACTTGGTGGAGTGGGTGACGGCGCCGCCCAGCTCTTCCGCGGTCACGACCTCGTGGGTGACGGTCTTCACCACGTCCGGGCCGGTGACGAACATGTAGGAGCTGTCCTTCACCATGAAGATGAAGTCGGTCATGGCCGGCGAGTACACCGCGCCGCCGGCGCACGGGCCCATGATCAGCGAGATCTGCGGGATGACGCCCGACGCGTCGACGTTGCGCTGGAACACCTCGGCATAGCCGCCCAGCGAGGCGACGCCTTCCTGGATGCGGGCGCCGCCGCTGTCGTTCAGGCCGATCACCGGCGCGCCGACCTTCAGCGCCTGGTCCATGATCTTGCAGATCTTCTCGGCATGCGCCTCCGACAGCGCGCCGCCGAAGACCGTGAAGTCCTGGCTGAAGACGAAGACGAGGCGTCCGTTGACGGTGCCGTGACCGGTCACCACGCCATCGCCCGGAACCTTCTGGTTCTCCATGCCGAAGTCGATGCAGCGATGTTCGACGAACATGTCGAACTCCTCGAACGATCCTTCGTCGAGGAACAGCTCGATCCGCTCGCGCGCGGTCAGCTTGCCTTTGGCGTGCTGGCCGGCGATGCGCTTCTCACCGCCGCCCAGCCGCGCCGCGGCGCGCTTGGACTCCAACTTGGCCAGAATGTCTTGCATCGGGCGTTCCCATATCCTTGGCGTCGCAGTGACGGTCCCCGCTCCGGCGTCAAGCGACGCAATCCTTCACCGGAACGTCGCGGATTATTCACAAACTTCGCAGCGCTTCAAACCTCTCTTCGCAAAAACGTGCGAACTTGCGAAGCCCTTTGCAAATCAGGCTTTCCGCTTGCTAAGATTGCGAAGAACGGCTTCTTCTCCAAGGCCGCAATGCCTGCAGGATTTTACACGTATGCGGAAGAAACTGTTCCTGGGCTACAAGCTGCGCCGCCTGCGCGAACAGCGCGGCCTGACCCAGGCGTCGCTGGCCAAGACGCTGGAGCTTTCTCCCAGCTATCTCAACCAGTTGGAAAACAACCAGCGCCCGTTGACCCTGCCGGTGCTGATGCGGATCGCCGCCACCTTCGAGCTGGAGCTGTCCGCCTTCCTGGAGGATGAGGACAGCCGGCTGATCTCCGACCTGCGCGAGGCGCTGGCCGACCCGCTCTTCGTCGGGGCGCCGCTGACCTCGGGCGAACTGCGCAGCGTGGTGGGCTCCAGCCCGGAGCTGGCCCGCCGGGTGCTCAGCCTGCATCAGGCCTATCAGAAGCTGCACGAACGGGTTCAGTCCCTGGCCGACAGCCTGTCAAACCGCGAACCCAGCAGCCAGGAGGTCGACAGCTTCGCCGGCCCGCAATTCCCGTACGAGGAGGTGCGGGACTATTTCCACTATTGCAACAACTACATCGGCCCGCTGGACGAGGCGGCGGAACGGCTCTGGGACACCGAGAAGATCCACTCCGGGTCGCTGCTGAATGAGTTGGCCGCCTATCTGAAGCGCCGCCACGACGTGCGCGTGAAGATCGTCGCCGACGAGGCGGGAGAAACCGCCATGCGCAGCTACGACGCCTCCACCGGCACGTTGCGCCTGTCCGCCCTGCTGACCAGTTCCAGCCGCGCCTTCCACATGGCGAACCAGATCGCGCTGCTGGAGTTCGGCGACCTGATCGACGAACTGGTGGACCAGGCGAAATTTTCAAGTGAGGATGCCCGGTCGATCTGCCGGGTCGGACTTGCCAACTATTTCGCCGGCGCGCTGGTCATGCCCTACCGCGCCTTCGCCGCCCAGGCCCGCGCCCTGCGCCACGACGTTGAGCAGCTGCAAAGCCGCTTCGCCGCCAGTTTCGAGCAGGTCTGCCACCGGCTGTCCACCCTGCAGCGGCCGGGGGCCCGCGGCCTGCCCTTCTACTTCGTCCGGGTCGACATGGCCGGCAACATCACCAAGCGCCATTCCGCCACCCGCTTCCACTTCGCCCGCTTCGGCGGCGCCTGCCCGCTGTGGAACGTCCACGAGGCCTTCGCGCAGCCCGGCAAGATCCTGGTGCAGTTCGCCCAGATGCCCGACCGGACCACCTACATCAGCATCGCCCGCACCGTGACCAAGCGCGGCGGCGCCTATCTGAAGCCGTCGCGGCAATTCGCCGTCGGGCTGGGCTGCGAAGCCAGCCATGCGCCGGAGCTGGTCTATGCCGCCGGCATCGACATCACCGACGTGAAGGCGGCGGTGCCGATCGGCGTCAACTGCCGCCTGTGCGAGCGCACCGATTGCCAGCAGCGCGCCTTCCCGCCGATCGGCAGCGAGCTGCGGGTGAACGAGCACCACCGCAGCTTCGTCCCCTACCTCTTCAACCCGCCGGACACCCCTCCCCGCTGATACGACCACCGGGAGGAGAGCCCGGTTGGCCCGCCGCTTGCTGAAACCGGCCGGCAGGATCGGAAAAGCTGTGCCCATGGGCATGTACGGTGCCGATCCCTGCAAGCTGCGTTGCATTTTGCCAATGGCGGGTCATGGACGATGACAATCTGCATCACGCCCCCGGCGGGAGGGTGACGGCCTTCGCCCCGGAGGCGCTGGCCCGCATGCTGTCGGTTTCGGCCGCGGCGCTGGCCCAGGCGCGCGATGTCGCGCTGGACGTCAGCGTGCTGAGCGGCACGCCGCCGCGGCTGGTCGGCGACGCCGACACCGTGGGCGCGCTCTGCACCGCGTTCGCGGCGAGCGCCATCGCCAGCACCGATCCGGGTTCCGGCCGGCTGGAGGTCCGCCTGTCGGCCCTGCCGGCGGGGCAGGAGCGGGTGACCCTGCGGGCGGAGCTGGCCGGCCGCTTCGATACCCATGGCGACGCCGGCTTCTGCCCTGAACTCGCCCGCCGTCTGCTGGCGGCCCTTGGGGCACGGATGGACATGGAGCATGGGATGGAGGACGGCATGCGGCGGGTGACGCTGGACATGCCGGCCGCCCTGCCCTCGCGCACCACCGATGCCGACCGGCTGATGAGTTGGGCCCGCTCGCGCGGCGGCCGGCTGCTGGTGGTGGACGACAGCGCCACCAACCGGATGGTGGTGGCCGGGCTGCTGGCCAAGGCTGGATTCTCGGTCGAGACCGCCATCGGCGGGGCGGAGGCCGTGGTCGCCGTCGCCCAGGCGCTGGTGCCGCCCGAAGCGGTGCTGATGGACGTCGCCATGCCGGACATGGACGGGGTGGCCGCCACCGCCACCATCCGCTCGCTGGGCGACGAGCGCGCCCGCATCCCGATCATCGCCGTCACCGCCAACGCCCAGCCGGAGGACCGCATCCGCTGCCTCGCCGCCGGGATGAACGACTACCTGACCAAGCCGGTCCGCCGCGCCGACCTGCTCGGCGCGTTGGAACGCTGGCTGGCGCCGCTGCCGGTCTAGAAGGACGAGCCCGGCTCCTTCAGGAAGGCCTCCTCCTCCGGCGTGCTGGGACGGCCGAGGACGGCGTTGCGGTGGGGGAAGCGGCCGAAGCGCTGGATGATCTCGCGGTGCCGCAAGGCGTATTGCACCGTGGTCTCGTCGCCCACCCGCTCGGTGAACAGCGCCACGGACCGGTCCTGGCTGGCGAGATCCTCGTGATGCTCATAGGGCAGGTAGAGGAAGATCCGCTCGTCCGTGGTGCATTCCAGGTCGAAGCCGTTGGCGACGGCATGGTCGCTCACGCCCCGCGCCTTGGCGTCGGTCGCATAGGCGCGCGGATCGTCGCGGAACATGTTGCGCGGCACCTGATCGAGCAGGACGCACAGCGCGATGCAACCGTCGACATCCTCCATCCAGCGGTCGTAGTCGCCGCGGGCCGCCGCCTCGTAATGCGGCCCCAGCGTGTCGGCGACCGCCCGGTCGAAGCTCGCCGATTTGCGGAACCAATAGGGCTTCATCGCCTCGTCGAACCAGAAGTCGACGATCTCGTCGATCAGCTTGTCCACCATTCGTCTTCTCCGCCGTAAGTCTCCCGCCCGGACGACAGGGTTCCCAAACAAGAACAGGGCGCCCGAAGGGGCGCCCTGTCCAGTCTCAATCGCTTCACCGAACCGTCAGGCTCAGTGCAGCGTGCTCCACAGCTTGCGCTTGGTGGCGTACATCAGGCCGGCCAGCACCAGCAGGAACAGGATGACCTTGACGCCCATCTGCTTGCGGGCATCCAGGTGCGGTTCCGCGGCGAAGGTCAGGAAGGTCGCCACGTCGTGCGCCTGCTGCTCCACCGTCGCCTTGGTGCCGTCGGCGTAGGTGACGCCGTCGGGCTGCAGGATGTTCGGCATGCCGACCTGATGGCCGGGGAACACATTGTTGTAGCTCATGCCGTCCATCAGATGGACGCCGGCCGGCGGTTCCTCGAAGCCGGTCAGGAAGGCGTAGAGGTAGTCCTCGCCGCCGACGCGGGCCTTCGCCATCAGCGACAGGTCGGGCGGCAGGGCGCCGTTGTTGGCCGCGCGGGCCGCCTGGCTGTTGGGGAAGGGCGACGGGAAGCGGTCGGCCGGGACGGCCGGGCGCATGAACATCTCGCCCGAATCGTTCGGACCGGCCTGCACCTCGTAGCCGGCGGCCAGCGCCTTCAGCTCATCCTCGGTGAAGCCGATGCCGGCCAGGGTGCGGATCGGAACAAGATGCATGGAATGGCAGGAGGCGCAGACTTCCTTGTAGACCTGGAAGCCACGCTGGGCCGACGCCTTGTCGATGGTCCCGAAGACGCCGCTGTGCGGCCAGCTCTGCTTGGGGATGTGGACGCTTTCCGCGGCCTGCGCGGCCCCGGCGATGCCGAGAGCCAGCGCCGCCGAGAGGATGGCAGTCTTCAACGCGCGCATCAGGCCTTCTCCATCGGCTTGGCATGAGCGGCGGCGGGGATGCCGCCTCCGCCCTTCAGAACGGACTCGGCGATGCTGTTGGGGAGCGGACTCGGCCGTTCCAGCTTGCCCAGCACCGGCAGCAGGACCAGAAAGTGGAAGAAGTAGTAGGCGGTGCCGATGCGGGCGATGACCAGCCAGGCGCCTTCAGCCGGCATGGCGCCGGCATAGCCGAGGACCAGCGCGTCGAGGGCCAGGATCCAGAAGAACTGGCGGTAGATCGGCCGGAACTTGCAGCTGCGGACCTTGGAGCGGTCGAGCCACGGCAGGAAGGCCAGCAGGGCGATCGAGCCGAACATCGCCAGAACGCCGCCCAGCTTGTCCGGGATCGCGCGCAGCATGGCGTAGAAGGGCAGGAAGTACCATTCCGGAACGATGTGCGCCGGCGTCACCAGCGGATCGGCCGGGATGTAGTTGTCCGGATGGCCCATGTAGTTCGGCATGAAGAACACGAACACCGCGAAGATGATCAGAAAGACCACCACGGCGAAGCCGTCCTTGACCGTCACGTAGGGGTTGAACGGGACGGTGTCCTGCGGGCCCTTCGGGTCGATGCCGAGCGGGTTGTTCGAGCCGCAGACATGCAGCGCCGCGGTGTGCAGGATCACCAGACCCAGCAGCACGAAGGGCAGCAGGAAATGCAGCGCGAAGAAGCGGTTCAGCGTCGGGTTGTCGACCGAGAAGCCGCCCCACAGCAGGGTGACGATCGGGTCGCCGACGATCGGGAAGGCCGAGAACAGGTTCGTGATGACGGTGGCGCCCCAGAAGCTCATCTGGCCCCAGGGCAGCACGTAGCCCATGAAGGCGGTGCCCATCATGACGAGGAAGATGATGACGCCCAGGATCCACAGGATTTCGCGCGGGGCCTTGTAGGAGCCGTAATAGAGGCCGCGGAACATGTGGATGTAGACGGCGATGAAGAACATCGACGCGCCGTTGGCGTGAATATAGCGGATCAGCCAACCGTAATTCACGTCGCGCATGATGCGCTCGACCGAATCGAAGGCCAGCGAGGTGTGCGACGAGTACTGCATCGCCAGGAACAGGCCCGAGGCGATCATGATCATCAGCATGATGCCGGCGATGGCACCGAACGCCCACAGATAGTTGACGTTCCGCGGCATCGGGTAGTGGTTGTACTCGTGATCCAGCATCGTGAAGATCGGCAGGCGGCTGTCGATCCAGTTCACGACCGGATTCTTGAACTTGGTGGCTTGAACCTGAGCCATCTCGAGGTCTCCAGAACCGTTGGGCCGCTTAACCGAGCCGGATCTTGGTATCGCCCGTGAAGGCGTACGTCGGAAGGACAAGGTTTGCGGGGGCCGGGCCCTTGCGGATGCGCCCAGCGGTGTCGTAGTGCGAGCCGTGGCAGGGGCAGAACCACCCGCCATACTCGCCGCGCGGATCGGTGACCTTCTGGCCCAGCGGCACGCAGCCCAGATGCGTGCAGATGCCGATCACGACCAGCCATTCCGGCTTCTGCACGCGCGCGTCGTCTGCGACCGGATCGCGGAGGTCGCCAAGGCTGACCTGCTTGGCGGTCTCGATCTCCTCGGGGGTGCGGTGGCGGACAAAGACAGGCTTTCCGCGCCATGTAACCGTGATCGCCTGACCCGCGGCGACCGGAGCCAGATCAACGTCGATGGTGGCAAGCGCCAGGGTGTCGGCCGCCGGATTCAGGCTGTCGATCAGCGGCCAGACGGCGGAGGCCGCGCCGACGACGCCGACCGCACCGGTGGCAAGATACAGAAAATCGCGGCGGGAACCCCCCTCGCCGCTGGAGGCCGCGTGGCCACCCGTCCCGGGCGGATGCGTGGTCTGAGCCATAAGCCTGTTTCTCCTCAAGGCATGCCCGACGCCCTTTGCCCGCGCCGGACGACCGATGGACCGTTTACATGCATGACACGACAAGCCCGCCCGCCGAAGGAAAACCCTCAGGCATGCCGCATCGGTCCGGAGTGGGTATCTCCAGCTTCTGCGCTGCGGTATACCGTCGCGTCGCCATCTTGAAAAGTCCTTGGCCGGGAGACAATTTGTCGCGTGTGTTGGGGCTGGACTATTTGTATGCAAAACAAACACTTCGAGGCAAGGCCCACGTTACGCCTTGTTCTGTTCGAACCGGATATTCCACAGAATGCCGGGACACTGATGCGACTCGCAGCCGGGCTGGGGGTGGCGCTCGACCTGATCGAGCCTTGCGGATTCGTGCTGGACGACCGCCGTCTGCGCCGCGCCGGGATGGATTACCTCGACCATCTCGACTGGACCCGGCACAGCTCGTGGTCCGCCTACCGCGCGGCGCCGCAGAGCGGACGGCTGGTGCTGCTGACCACGCGGGCGGCGATTCCCTACACCGGCTTCCAATTCGCCGCCGGCGACCGCATCCTGGTCGGCCGCGAAAGCGCCGGGGTGCCCGACGAGGTGCATGACGCCGCCGACGCCCGGCTGGTGATCCCGATGGTTCCGCCCGCCCGCTCCTTGAACGTTGCGGTCAGCGCCGCGATGGTGTTGGGTGAAGCCCTGCGGCAGACCGCCGCACAGGATCGGACCGCGTAAGGTCGGCGTCGATTCGAAGCGCGACTCCGATCGCCAACCATAAGGCTGGAGCCGCCTGCGTTTCGCGCTGGACGCAGGACGCTCCAGAGACGGCAAGCCGCCGGACAGGAACCGCCATGACCGCCGAATCCAAGGCCGAATCCAAGGCCGAACCCAACGCCGCTTCCAGCCTCGTCGAGGACCGCAAGGCCCGCGCCGCCTCCTGGTTCCGGGAGTTGCGCGACCGCATCTGCGCCGCCTTCGAGACGCTGGAGAACGAGCTGACCGGCACCCATGCCGACCTGCCCCCCGGCCGGTTCGAGCGCAAAAGCTGGACCCGGCCCGACCATGGCGGCGGCGAGGGCGGCGGCGGCACCATGTCGGTGATGAAGGGCCGGGTGTTCGAGAAGGTCGGGGTCAACATCTCGACCGTCCACGGCACCTTCAGCCCGGAGTTCCGCGCGAACATCCCCGGCGCGGCGGAGACCGGCGAGTTCTGGGCGGCGGGCATCAGCCTGGTGGCGCATATGCGCTCGCCCCTGGTTCCGGCCACGCACATGAACACGCGCCACATCGTGACGACGCAAGGCTGGTTCGGCGGCGGGGCCGACCTGACGCCGATGGTCCCCGACGACCGCGACACCGCGGATTTCCACGCCGGCCTGCGCGCCGCCTGCGACCGCCACAACCCGGACTATTATCCGCGCTACAAGGAATGGTGCGACCGCTATTTCTTCCTGCCGCACCGCGGCGAGGCGCGCGGCGTCGGCGGCATCTTCTTCGACAATCTCGACTCGGGAGACTGGGAGGCGGATTTCGCCTTCACCCGCGACGTCGGCACGGCCTTCCTCGACAGCTATACCGCCCTGGTGCGCCGGCACATGAACCGGCCCTGGACGGCGGAGCAGCGCGAGCACCAGTTGATCCGCCGCGGCCGCTATGTCGAGTTCAACCTGCTCTACGACCGCGGCACAACCTTCGGCCTGAAGACCGGCGGCAATACCGAGGCGATTCTGATGAGCCTGCCCCCCGAGGTGAAGTGGCCGTGACCTAGCGGCGCTTCCCCATCTGATTCCCCATTTGAACCCAGGGCGCCCAGGCCTGCCGCACCATCTCGCCCCACAGCCGCATCGGCGCCATCCAAAAATCGGCCATGCCGGCGGCGGACGCCATCGGATTGACGCCGAGCCGGCCGGCCTCATGCTGTCCGGCCGCGCGCTGTCCGGCGGCGGGACCGGCCAGCAGCAGCGGATTCATCAGCGCGGGGGCGAGCAGCCCGGCGACCGCGTCGAAGGACGGTGTGGCGCGGAACTGGATGGCGATCATCTCCGCCCCATCCTCCCCCGCCTCGCGGTGGCGGATCTGGATTTCCAGGTTCGGCAGATGGGCGGTCAGGGTCGTCTCGTCGGGCTTGCGGTCCATGCGTGCGGCTTCCTTCTGGATCTGGCCGTGCGAGGATAGAGTTTTTGCAACTGCGAAGAAACCCTCCCCGAAGGAGGTAACGGCAACCAACGCCCGCGCCGGCCGTTATGGCGACATGGACAGCACCATTCCCCCGTCCGATGCGGACAGCCCCTCGCCCGAACAGGAAGCCGCCTGCGCCGGGCTGACCTACAGTTCCGACGACACCCCCGGCATCCGGCGGCGGCGCTACGGCAAGGGTTTCCGCTTCCGCTGGCCCGACGGCGCCCAGGTGACGGAGGAGGACACGCTGGCGCGCATCCGCAAGCTGGCGATCCCGCCCGCCTACCGCGACGTCTGGATCTGCCCCGATCCCGACGGCCACCTGCAGGCCACCGGCCGCGATGCCAAGGGGCGCAAGCAGTACCGCTACCACCGCCGCTGGACCGAGCTGCGCGAGGGCACCAAGTTCGGCCGCATGCTGGACTTCTGCCGGGCGCTGCCCGCCCTGCGTGAGCAGGTGGCCTCCGACCTCGGCCGGCGCGGTCTGCCGCGGGAGAAGGTGCTGGCCGCCGTGGTGCGGCTGCTGGAAACCACGCTGATCCGCGTCGGCAACGAGACCTACGCCCGCGAGAACCAGAGCTATGGCCTGACCACGCTGCGCGACGGCCACACCGAGGTCGAGGGCTCGGAGGTCCGCTTCTCCTTCAAGGGCAAGTCGGGCAAGGAATGGAACGTCGCGCTGCGCGACCGCCGCCTCGCCCGCGTCGTCGCCGCCTGCCGCGACGTGCCGGGGGACGAGCTGTTCCAGTATCTGGATTCGGACGGACAGCGCCACGCCGTGACCTCGGGCGACGTCAACGCCTATCTGCGCGAGGCGACCGGCGCCGACTTCACCGCCAAGGATTTCCGCACCTGGGCCGGCACCGTCCTGGCCGCCATGGCGCTGCGCGAATTCGAGGCGTTCGACAGCGAGACCGGGGCCAAGCGCAACGTCACCCGCGCCATCGAACAGGTCGCCACCCGCCTGGGCAACACCCCCAGCGTCTGCCGCAAGAGCTACGTCCACCCCGAGATTCTGGACGCCTATCTGGAAGGCGGCCTGCTGGAGTCGCTGAAGCGCGAGGTGGAGGCGGAGTTGCGCGACGAGCTGGCGGGCCTGAGCGGCGAGGAGGCCGCCGTACTCGCCTTCCTGCGCGAAAGGCTGGAACGGGAAACGGCCTCGCGGGCGCGGGAGGGCGCGCGGGGGAAGGAATAGGACTTCAGCCGGCGTTCGGCGGCACTCCCTCCCCCGCCCGGCTCAAACCGTCTCCACCGCTTCCATCGCCTCCGTCACCGGCAGAAGCCGCCGCATCGACAGGAACACCAGATCCCCGGCGATCACGCCGTCGGCGGCATGGGCCTGGACGCTGCGCAGGACCAGTTCGGCACGGTCGCGGGCCGACATGCCGCGGCTGTGGGCCAGGGCGGCGGCGAGGCGTTCCTCGCCGAAGGGCTCGCGCTGGATGTCGATGGAGTTCAGGATGCCGTCGGTACACAGGAACAGCGTCTCGTCCTGGTTCAGCAGCAGCGTGGCCTCGGCGTAGGGGGCGCCGCGGCGGATGCCCAGCGCCGGGCCGCCGATGGCGGACAGGAACTCCACCCCGCCCTCGGCGGTGACGCGGCAGGCACCGCGATGCCCGGCGGCGGCATGGACCAGCGTGCCGGCGACACGGTCGTAGACGGCGACGAAGGCGGTGGCGAAGCCGTTGAAGGGGCTCTCGCCGCACAGCCGCTCGTTGGCGCCGGTCAGGATGGCGGCGGGGCCGACGCCGGGGCGGGCGGTCTCGCGGATGGCGGCGCGCACCATCAGCATCAGGAAGGCCGCCGGCACGCCGCCGCCCGACACCCCGGCGGCGACAAGCAGGCTGTGGCGCTCGTCCAGTTCGACCACGTCGTAGAAATCGCCGCTGACGGTGTGGCCCGGCACCAGCATGCCGAAGAACTGGCTGTCGCGGCCGACCGGCAGCTGGCGCGGCAGCAGGTTGGCCTGCACGTCGCGGGCGGCGCGCTGCTCCTCCTCGATCAGCTGTTCGGCGGCGGCCAGCTTCTCGCTCTTGGTCTCCAGCTCCGCCCCGCGCATGACCAACTGCGCGTCCAGGGTCTCCTCGCGGGCCGTCGCCTCCATCGCCATGCGGCGGAAGACGCGGGACAGCCGGCCGAATTCGTCGTCGCGGTTCGCCGCCTCGTTCAGGCTGAGGGGGTTGAAGCGCCCGGCCTCCACCGCCTTGACCGCCTCGCTCAGCCGTTCCACCGGCGCCATCTGGTCGCGGGCGAAGCGCATGCAGAGATAGACGCCCAGCCCCAGCACGAAGACGCCGACCAGACCGCCGATCTTCAGCTGCCGGCCCAGCATCGACCCCGGTTCGGTGAAGGGAACGCGCACCGCCGCCACCGCCGGAAGGCCGGCCGCAACGGCGTTGGCAGCGGCGTTGGCCGAGGCATAGCGGATGGGCGCCAGCGCCAGCAGCCCGTCGCCCGACGCGCGGACGGTCACGTCGCCGGAGGTCGCCACCGCCTTGACCGCGGCGGTGTCGGCATCCGACAGTGGCCCGCCCGAGCCGTTGGACACCACGGCGCCGCGTACCAGCACCCGGCCGTCACGGTCGAGCAGCCAGGCCGCCTCCACCGCGCGGGTGGCGATCAGCCCGTCGACCACCCCCTCGGCCCCCGTTTTGCGCAGCAGGTCTCCCAGGCGCCGCATGTCGGCGCCGACCTGGACGATGCGCGGCTTGTCGACCCCGGCCACGCCGGCGAACTTCATCAGCCGGCCGCTTTCCATCGCCGGCTCAGACACCATCGACGCGGGCGACCGGCTCAGCAGGCCGCTGTAGGCGCCGTGGCGCGGCCCGCCCTTGGCATCCTGGCCGAAGACCGGGTCGGGACCGGGCACATTGTGCAGATAGGCCCGCCCGCGGTTGTCGGTGATCCACATCTCGTCCGGGCCGCCGGCCTCGGCGATCTGCTTCAGCCGGTCGTTGATCGCCCTCGACGACAGTTTCGCCGTTTCCGCCAGCGCCACCAGATGGGCGGTCAGCGTCGCTTCCGACAACAGCCGTTCCGACAGCAGGGCATCGACCTCGCGCGGCAGATCGACGGCCTGGGCGGTTCCGCGGGCGAGCAGGTCGGCGGTCAGCCGCGCCTCCGCCTCGATCCGTTCGGTCAGCGCCGCGCGCGTGGTGAACGCCATCGTCGTGGTGACCGCAGCCACCGCCAGCAGCACCAGACCGGTGACCAGCAGGATCAAACGCTGTTGGAACGTCATGGGATTGCGCCCGCCCCCTCTGGCTGAAGCAAATGGCCGAAGCCATGGCCGATGCGACCGCTTCTACCGGTCCGGGGCACGCAAGTCCAGTTGCCGGGGCGCCGCACCGGCCATGGTCACGCCGGCGGAAGCGAAGCGGCGGCCGGACGCGCAAGATTCGACCGTGTACGCGACATTATCTCTTTCGTAACCAGATGGTCCGTAAGACGGAAGGGCCGCGGACGATTCCTCGCCCGCGACCCTTTTCCGTTCCAAATCAGCCGCCACTCACCCGGTGCACGCCCATGCCGCTCAACGTTCTGGAAGTCGCCGTCTATGCGATGGTCCTCACCGCCAGCCAGCCCAACGCCTTCGAGTGCGTGGCCGTGAAGCCGGAGGGCGTGAACTGCACCAACGGCCTGTCGGCGAAGGAGGACGGCCCGAACCTGCTGTTCAGCACCGGCGTCCAGGTTATCAAGGACAACCAGGGCCGCGTGCGGCTCAGCAACGGGCTGCAGACCCGCTTCGACAGCTCCGCCTGGGTGGAATTCCAGGATCCGGGAAAGAAGCCGCTGGTCAGCGTCCGCAAGACCGGCCCGCTGCGCTTCAAGTTCTCCAACGGCTTCCAGTGCGAGGCGATGGGCAACCCGGAAGACATGGCCCGCTGCTACAAGCCCTGACGACCGTCCCCAAAGCGAATTTGCATTCGCTTTGGATTGATATGACCTCATTCGCCGGTCGGGCTTCGGCCGCATGAGCGGCCGGGACCGCCGTCGCGGTCCAAATCGGGTTGCAATCCGCTTTAGCGGTTGATTCCGCGGCGGTCCATCTCGTCCTCGATGGCGCGGCGGTTCTGCCGGATCTGGCGCTGCTCCTCGCCCAGCCGGTCATACTGGTTGCGCAGGTCGCGGTCGGAATAGTCGCCGTAGGCATTGCCGCGGCGGTTGCCGGCCGAGCTTCCCGACGTGCCGTCATGGCGACGCCCGTCGCGGTTCAACTGCCGGTCCTCGGCCGTACGGTCCTGCGGATAGCTGTTCGGATTGACCGTGCGGTTCAACTGGTCGAGCGCCCCGCCCCAGCCGCCTTGCGACTGGCCGTTCTGCGGCTGGCCGCTCTGGGCCAGGGCCGGCGTGGAAAGAGCCAGGACGGCCGCAGCCGCAAGAATGATTGTACGCATCGGACGAACTCCCTCATGCGGTTGTGTTTCCTTCCTACAACCGCCGGGAAGCGGATCCGTCACGCCGCCAGCGGATCCGGCCTCAATTCGCCCCGCCCATGCGGCGCGTCGAGATCCAGTTCCGGCCCCTTCGGCACGATGCCGGTGGGGTTGATGGTGGCGTGGCTGCCGTAGTAATGGCGCTTGATGTGGTCGAAATTCACCGTCTCCGCCACGCCCGGCACCTGATAGAGGTCGCGCAGATAGCCCGACAGGTGGGGATAATCGACGATCCGGCGCTTGTTGCACTTGAAATGCCCGACATAGACGGCGTCGAAGCGGACCAGCGTGGTGAACAGGCGCCAATCGGCCTCGGTCAGCCGGTTGCCGACCAGCCAGCGCCGGGTCGCGAGCTTGGCGTCGATGCTGTCCAGCGCCGCGAACAGCGAGTCGAAAGCGGCCTCGTACTTGTCCTGCGAAGTCGCGAAGCCGGCCTTGTAGACGCCGTTGTTGACGGCATCATAGACGAAGGCGTTGACGCGGTCGATCTCCTCCACCAGGTCCGGCGGGCAGAAATCGGTCCGCACGTCGGTGAAGGCGTCGAACTCGCGGTTGAGCATGCGGATGATCTCCGCCGACTCGTTGTTGACGATGCCGCCGGTCTTCCTGTCCCACAGCACCGGGACCGTCACCCGGCCGCTGTAGCCGGGCCGGGCCTGCAGATAGACCTCGTAGAGGCGGCGGGCGCCGGTCACCGGCTCCGGTTCGGCGAAGGTCCAGCCTTCCGACAGCATCAGCGGATCGACCACGCTGACGCCGATCACCTCATCCAACCGCTTCAGATTGCGGAAGATCAGCGTGCGGTGCGCCCAGGGGCAGGCGAGCGACACCATCAGGTGATAGCGCCCGGCCTCCGCCGGGTAAGGGGTGGAGCCGTCGGCCGACACCCGGTCGCGGAACTGCGCCTCCGTCCGCACGAACGCGCCGCCTGTCTTCTTGGTGTCGTACCACTGGTCTTGCCATTGTCCGTCGATCAGCAGGCCCACGGCTCCCTCCCCTTCGTCAGTGCGCGTCGATGGTCAACCGTGCAGCTTCGCCGTGATCTCGGCGACATGGCGGCCCTGGTAGCGGGCGCCGTCCAGTTCGACGGCGCTCGGCCGGCGCGATCCGTCCCCGTCGGCGATGGTGCTGGCGCCGTAGGGAGAATTGCCCATCACTTCCGAAACGCCCGTCTGGCCCTGGAAGGAATAGGGCAGGCCGACGATCACCATGCCCAGATGCAGCAGCACGATGTGGGTGCTGAGGATGGTGCTCTCCTGCCCGCCATGCTGGGTGGCGGTGGAGGTGAAGGCCGCGCCGACCTTGCCGACCAGCGCGCCCTTGGCCCACAACCCGCCGGTCTGGTCGAGGAAGTTCTTCATCTGCGAGGCCATGTTGCCGTAGCGGGTCGGCGTGCCGATGATGATGGCGTCATACTCGGCCAGCTCTGCCACCGTGGCGACGGGGATGTTGCTCTCGTCCTTGTAATGGGCGGACTGGCGGACGGCCTCCGGCACCAGTTCGGGCACGCGCTTCACCGCCACCTCGGTCCCGGCGACGGAGCGGGCGCCCTCGGCCACCGCCTGCGCCATCTCCGACACATGGCCCCAGCTGCTGTAATAGAGAACCAGAACCTTCGCCATCGCCGTCTCTCCCTGTCCGGTTGGTGAATTGGCCCGCCGCGTCCGGGTCCGGCCCGGCGGTGACACCAGAAATAGGGCGTGGCGGGGCTTTCGGTAATGCCGGATCTTGGCACCTCATTGTTTCCGGGTGTACAACAATGCCATGGATCGCCTCGACGACATGCTCGCCTTCATCAAGGTGGTGGACACCAAGAGCTTCACCGCCGCCGCCGACCGGCTCAACCTGTCGAAGTCGGTGGTCTCCCGCCGCATCGGCGAGTTGGAGAACAGGCTCGGCGCGCGGCTGCTGAACCGCACCACCCGCAAGCTCAGCCTGACCGAGGTGGGACAGGCCTTTTACGAGCGCTGCATCCGCATCCTGGCCGACCTGGAGGAGGCGGAGCAGGCGGTCGCCGACCTGCACGCCGCCCCGCGCGGCCGGCTGCGGCTCAACGCGCCGGTCAGCTTCGGCATCCTGCATCTGGCCCCGGCGGTGGCGGAATTCCTGGAACGCTATCCGGCCATCGAGATCGACATGGACCTGAACGACCGCACGGTCGATCTGGTGGACGAGGGCTATGATCTGGCGGTCCGCATCGGCCGGCTGCGCGACAGTTCGCTGATCGCCCGGCGGCTGGCTCCCGCACGGATGGCGCTGTGCGCCAGTCCGGCCTATCTGCAAAAGCATGGAGTGCCGGAAACGCCAGAGGATCTAGGCCGGCACAGCTGCCTGATCTACACCAACGTGCCGACGCCCGACGTCTGGCAGTTCACGGTGGATGGCGAGATGCGCAACGTCCGGGTATCCGGGCCGATCCGCAGCAACAACGGCGACCTGCTGCGCGAGGCGGCGATCTCCGGCGTCGGCTTCATCATGTCGCCGACCTTCCTGTGCGGACAGGCGTTGACGCGCGGCGAACTGGTCAGCGTCCTGCACCGCAACGTTCCGTCGGAGGTCAGCGTCAACGCGGTCTATCCGCAGAACCGCCACCTGTCGCCGAAGGTGCGGGTGTTCGTCGATTTCCTGGTCCAGCGCTTCGGCCCGCGCCCCTATTGGGACTGCGCGCTGCTCGACACCCTGCCGCAGGAGATGAGCCCGCAGGAAGCCGGCTGAAACAGCCTCCCGAGGACCGGCCCCCTTCAGGACGGTGAGTTCGGCCGGCGGCGGGAGCGCAGGTTCAGCGCGGTGATGAAGTTCGGCTGCTGGCCGACCACTTGGCCCTGGGGCACCGGCTTCTTCGGGGCGGTCGACAGGAAGCCGCCGACACGGCCGCGCAGTTCCACCGCATGGTGCGCCGCCTCGTCCGCGCTTTCCGCCACCTGACGGCGCACCGACGGATCCAGCGTGTTGAAGGCGCGGGAGGCGAATTCGAAGGCCGGCTGCGACTTGGTGGCGATCACCTGACGCAGAGCCTTGGACACCAGCACCGTGTCGAGGCCGCCCGGCCCCTCCACCCCGTCCAGCACGTCGGCGAGGATGCCGATGGCCTGGATCGTGCCGTTATCGTCCAGGGAAAGGTCGTGAGCGTCCATACGGGTCTTCCGATCGTCTCAAGCGGTACGGGTCTCGCGCTTGCGGACACCCGGGTTGCACCTTTGAAATCATAGTGTTTGCACCGGCGTCTGGCAATGGACGCCCGCAGGGACCGGCGGTGAAATCGTTAAGACCCGGCTTGCCCCGATCCCAGCGACACCGGAAAAGCGGCGCGCAGCGACGGCCACAGCGCCATCCAGTCGCCGTCATGCTCCATGCCCGGCACCACCCGCACCGGCGCGCCGACCCGGGCCGCGAAGCCGCGCACCACCTCCGGCGGAACCACCCGGTCGTTGCCCCCGGCGATGTGCCATTGCGGCACCAAGGCCAGCCGTCCGGTTTCCCGCGCCGGGTCGAGCGAGCCGGTCAGCGGCGTCAGCCGCTTCGCCGCCGCCCAGGCCGCGAGGTCGAGCGGCGCCACCACCGTCACCAGCACCGCCACGTCGTCGCGCCTTGCCGCCAGCAGCGCCGCCGCCACCCCGCCGCCGGAATAGCCGACCAGCACCAGCCGGTCCGCCCCGCTTTCCCGCTTCGCCTCATCCAGCGCGCGGCCGAGGGAGGCGATCACCTCCGGCGCATAGCGGTGGGAGGTCCAGATCCGGGTGGAGCAGGCGGCGTCGGTCGCCACCCCGCCATACTGGCAGGGACGGGCGAGATAGAGCAGCCGCGGCGCCGGGTCGGTCAGCGCCAGGGACAGGGCCACCGGGTTGAAGGGCGTGGGGTCGCGCGACGGCTCCGTCGGGCTGTTCCAGGCATGGCCGTCGCCCTCGATATAGACCACCAGCGGCCCCGCCCCGCCGGACCGCAGCCAGCCGGCCAGGGTGAAGGGCGCCGCCGCGAAACGTCGCGGCAGCAGGCCGGCGGCCCCGGCGGCCTCGTCCACCGCCGCCACCCGCTCCCGCGGCACCACGGCGCAGCCGGCCGGGAACAGCAGCGCGGCGGCAAGAGCGGCGCGCAGGAAGGGGGCGGCCATCCTCACGGCGCGGGCAGCCGGGTGGCGAAGGTCGGCGGCAGCAGCCGCTCGACGCAGGCGCCGGCATCGCCGGTGGACAAGGTCTCGACGAAGCGCGCGGCGGCGCTCCGCCCGCAGGGGCTGACGCCCAGCACGTCATGGCCGATGCCGCGGAAGGACATCAGCGTCGCCCGGCGCAGGCTCCGGCCCATCTCCCCGGCGCGCGCCGGAGCGGTGAAGGTGTCGTACACGCCGGTCAGGATCAGCGCCGGCACCTCGGACTCGACCGGCCGGTAGAAGGACGCATCGACGGGCGGCAGGTTCAGAACCGGACAGGCGGCGTCGTAATCGGTCTCCACCGCCTCGGCCACCACGTATGGCCGCAGGTCCGCCGCGGCGCGCCGGGCGGCGGCGGCATCGATGCGCGGACGGTTCTCCCGGCACCCCACCGTCAGGTTCAGCCCATAGGCGAGGTTGCCCAGCACGCCCCAGATGGCCGGCGGCACCAGCAGCGACAGAACCGCCGAGTCCTCCAGCCGCAGCGCCCCGCCGGTTCCCGTCCCTCCGCCTTGCGCGACGGCGCGGTCGAGACGGTCGAGCAGGGCCGGCATCACCACCATCCCATCGGCGCCGCCCAGCCGCAGGGCCAGGACAGTCGCCAGCACCGGCCAGGACAGTTGCAGGACGCTTTCCCGCCCGGTGCCGGGATGGCGCAGGCGCAACTCCAGGGGCCGCCGCTCCAGCGCCGCCGACAGCCGCTCCACCGCCTGCCCAAGCTGCGGGAAGGCGCGGGCGCAATCGGGCTGGGCGGCGCAATCCTCCACCATCCGCCGATGCGCCTGCCGGATGGCGGTCAGGCGGTCGAGGTCGAGCCAGGTCGCATCCACCGCCGCCGGAGAGTTCAGCACAAGGCTGCGCACCGCCCCCCCGTCGGCGCGCAGCAGCGCCTGGGCCAGCACCCCGCCATAGGAGGTCGCGACGATGTTCCAGCGCTCCACCCCCAGCGCGCCGCGCAGCGCCCGCAAGTCCGCCGCGCTCCGCCCGCTGTCGAAATCCTCAAGCCGGTAGCCGGCGCGGCGCAACGAATCGAGGCAGGCGACGGCATCCTCCGCCGTCACGCCGCCGAACCAGGTGCGCAGCGGATCCAGCGCCGGACAACGCAGGGAGGGCGCCGAGCGGCCGGTGCCGCGCTGGTCCGCCAGGATGATGTCGCGGGTGGCCCGCATCGGCTCCAGCATCGCCGCGGTGCCGCGCGGATCGTCGCTGCCGCCCTGCCCCGGCCCGCCGGCCAGCACCACCACCGGGTCGGCGGCGGGCGCGCCGCTCAGCGCCGGCAGCACCATCACGAACAGGTCGAGCGGCGGGCTGTCCGGCCGCTGCCAATCCGACGGCACCCGCAGGCTGTGGCAACGCGGCGCCGGCCCGGCCGGCGGCGTCCCATCGGGGCATGGCGTGTCGACAAGCACGGAAAGCGGGAGCGGCGCCGGAACCGGACGCGCTTCCGAAGCGGTGCCGGCGACCGGAAGTGGCGGCGGCGATTCGGCGATGAGGGTCGGTGGAGGCCCGCTGGATGACGGCCCGCTCAGCCGATCGATCCCCACCCCCAGAATCCCGCCCGCCAGCGCGCAGAGCGCCAATGCGCCGCCGATGACGGCAAGGCGCCGACCGCCGCTGTCCATCGGCCGGACTACTCGGCCATGGTGGTGAAGAAGGCGGACTGGACGACGACGCTCCCCTGCGCCTCGGCCTTGGCGATGGCCGCGCGCAGGCTCGCCAGATAAGCCCCGGCCGGCTCCACCTCCTCACGGTCGGCGGGGAACAGCGGTTCGCTGGTCACCAGCGCCAGGATCATCGCCGGGCCATAGGGCGGGGCGATGGTGTAGACGCGGTCGCTGGGCGAGCGGGCGATCCCCAGCGTGACGGGGCGGCCGGCATCGACGCGGTCGTCGCGGCGCAGGCGCATCGGCACCATGTGGATCGCGTTGCCTTCGATGTCGATGTAATCGACCGTCAGATAGCCCGACATGCCGGGGGTCACCGTGATCTCCAGCTTTTCGCCCTGGCGGTAGACCATCGACGGCCGGTTGAAGCCCAGCTCCAGCGCATCCGCCGCCTGCGCCTCCGCCCGCGCCGGCAGTCCGGCGACGCCCAGCGCCTCGCACAGCGGCCAGGGGCGCACGGCGACGCGCGCGGCGATGTCGACACCCCCCGGCAGCCCGGTGATCGCCGCCTTCAGCGTGCCGGCATCGGCGTCGCTGCCGACATGGCCGCCGATGCGCAGGCCCTTGCCCGTTTCCACCGCCCTGACGCCGGCACAGGTGAGCCCCGCCGCCGCGGCCTCCACCCTCCTGCGCGCCTCGGCGGGCGTGATCGGCGGCACCGGCGGCGCGGCCGGAACGGCGGCCGGCACGATCTGGGCCGGTGCGGGAGCCGGGGTCGCAATCGGGGCCGGGGCCGAAGGCGTGACGGCCTGAACCGCCGGGGCGGCCGGCAGCGGCGGCACCGGGGCGGCGGGAGCTTGGACGACCGCGGGCTCGACCGGGACGGGGCCCGGCGTTTCCGCCTTCACGGGCGCCGCAGCCGTGGGGGAGGCGGGCGCGCCGAGCGGCGCCGTCGTCATGGCGGGCAGAGTGGCAGGCGGTGCGGAAGCCTGAGTGGCGGATGCCGCCGGAACCGACGCCTCCTTCACCGGCGCCGGGGCCGTCGTCGGGGCGGGTGCCGGTGCAGGCGGCTGCGACTGGCCGAACAGCAGGAAACCGGCGATTCCGGCCGCCGCCAGACCGCCGACGCCACCGGCGATCAGCCCGACCGGAGCCTTCTTCTTCGGCTCTGCCGCCGTCTGTGCGGTCTTCGCCTGACCGCCGGCCTTCGCGGCCTCGGCCACCGCCGGTTTGGCTTCCTCCTTCGCCGGGGTCGCCGCCGGAAAGGGGGCGGCGTCGAAAGGCGTGATCTCCGCAGGGCGGCGGGTCAGCGCGCCGACCAGTTGCGTCATCGATCCGGCCCGGTTCTGCGGGTCCGGCTCCAGCATGGAGCACAGGACTCCGCGCAGCGGCTCGTCCAGCGCCGACAGGTCGGGCACGGACATGCGCCGCTCGATCATCGCCTGGGGCGTGCGGCCCATGTCCAGCGGACGGCCGAGCGCCGCCGCGGCCAGCACCAGACCGGCGCTGTAGATGTCCGACTGCGGCCCGACCTCTCCGCCGAACAGCCCGAACTGCTCGGGCGAGGCATAGCCGTACTTGCCGGCGAAGGCGTCGCCGATGACGGTCCCGGCCCCGCCGGCGGTCTGCTTGGCGATGCCGAAATCGATGATCTTGGCGTTGGCGATCTCGCGGCCGGGCAGGATGACGTTGTCGGCCGACATGTCGCGGTGGACGATGCCGCGCTGGTGCGCCGCCGCCAGACCCGAGGCGATGCGGTCGAGCAGGATCGCCACGTCGTCCGGGCCGAGCGGCCCACCCTGCAGCACCTCCTGCAGCGACGGCCCGTCGAGATACTCCATCGACAGCAGGATCCGGCCATACTCGTCGCGGAAGACGCCATCGTAGGACACCACCGCCTCGTGGCGGATCTCGCGCAGCGCCGCCGCCTCGCGCCGCAGCAGCTCCACCATCTTGGCGTCCTGCGCCAGTTCCGGCCGGATCACCTTCACCGCATGCCAGGTGTTCATGTCGACATGGCGGGCGCGGTGGACCTCGCCCATGCCGCCGCGGGCGATCAGCCCGTCCACCTCATAGGTGTGGCTGAGCAGGGTGCCCGGCCCGATCGGCGCCGGCGCCGCCCGTCCTCCCGAAGCCTCGACACCGGAGACGGACGCCCCGGTTACCGAAGCGGTTGCGGCCGGCGGCGTGGTCAGCCTCGTCGCCTCGCCATCCGCCCCCCGATCGGCAGCCCCAGCCGGAGCCCCAGGAGCGGTCGGCAGGATGGCCGTGGGCTCGTGGCTGTCGGCGGGAGGCTGGTCGGGGGTGCCGTCGGGCGTACCGTTGGGAGGCTGGGCCATGGCGGGATGCGGTCCGGTTCAGGAAGGGGGCTGGCGGTGTCGAAGGATGAAGCCGCGGCGGGTCAGTCCGGCTTGCCGCCGTCCGGGGCGCCGGGGGAGTCCCCGCGCACGAAGCGGTCGTATTCGCGGGCGATGGCGTCGCCGATGACCCGGTCGAAATCCTCCTCCAACTCGACCACCAGATCCTTGTAGAGCGTTTCGTACTGGTCCCAGTAGCGCGCCTTGCGCGCCCCCGGCACGATGCTGTCGAGAAGCCGCGTCTCCAGCCGTTGGCTGAGCGCGCCGGGATCGAATTTGGCGACCACCTGTTTCAGCGCGGTCTGCAGCGCCGCGGCATAGGCGAGATGGTGGATTTGCACGTCGCTCGCCGCCTCGCGCACCGCGTCGCCCATCGGCAGGAAGCCGCGCAGGCGCGGGTCGGCCAGCACCGACACCGCTTCGTCCAGCGTCTCGCAACGCTTCAGCGGGTTCTCCCCCGCCGGGCGGAAGCTGGTCTGCTCCAGATGGAACTCGTCCTTGAAGCGGGAGCGCGCCCGCAGCGAGGCATGCAGCGCCCCCAGGCTGATGCGCAAGGCCTCGCCCATGCTGCGCATCATCGCGTCCGGGTCAGGCAGCCCGCCCGCCGGCAGCGGCGCGCCGAACCCCTCGTAGAAGGCGGCGACCGCCGCTCCCGCATCGGCCCGGGGCGCGGCGACCTGGGCGGCAACGGGGGCGGCGACGGGGGCGGCGACGGGGGCGGCGACGGGCACAGCCGCCACGGGCGGCGCAGCCGGCACGGCCTGCGGCGCGGCATGGAACGCCGCATGGGGAACGATGACGGAATCGTCCGGCAGCGGGTCGGCGGCCGGGTCGGGCAGAGTCTCGTCGATGTTCCAGTCTTCCGGCAGCGGCTGGGCCGTCTTCGCCACGGCGGGGAAACCCGGATCCGGAAAGGCCGGCGCCGCCGGCTGCGGCGTGCCGAGGAGGTCGTCGTCCCAATCGTCGGGAATGCCGCCAGCCATCGGCTGCGGTGGGGCTGCGGGCGGCTGATACGAAACGCCGATCGACAGCGACTGGTTCAGCGGGTCGGAATGGTCATCCACGGTGCCGAACCGCCAGTCGTCCGCCCGTTCGCGCGCGGCGGCGCCGCTGCTGGAGGCGGTCCAGGCATCGAAGGGCGCCTCTTCCGACCGCAGCGGCTGGTGTTCGAAGGGCCGGTGATCGCCGGAGCGGGCTGCGGGGTCGGCGAACAGCTCGCCGAACTGGTCCGGTGCCGCGGCGGACGCCGGCGGCGCGGCGAAGGGATCGGGCGAGCCATCCGTCCCACCCAGCCGGAAGGCGCCGGAAATCTCGGTGAAGCTGGGGGCGGACAGCGATTCCACCGTCGCCTCGATGATGAAGCGGCCGATGCGGATGCGGTCGCCCGACCTGAGATCCGCCGGCACGCTGCGGCCGAGCGGCCGGTCGGAGCCGTTGAGGAAGACGCCGTTGGTGCTGGTGTCGATCACCCGGTAGCCGGCCCCGGTCTTCTCGAAGACGCAGTGCTGGCGCGACAGCAGAAGGTCGGGATCGGGAAGGATCCAACCATTCTCGACCCCGCGCCCGACGGTGAGGTCGCCGCCATGCAGCGTCTTCTCGGCATTGCCGCCCAGCGACGCCCGATGGTCCGATACGATCCTCAGCCTCAGCATTCCACGCTCCCCCACCCCTCTGCCAAACCCTCTTGCCCGGCCCTCAGCCGCCGATCACGACCGTCGGCGCCCCGGTCACGATCACCCCGCCATGGGCGGTCCGGTCGCCCAGCCGCGCCGCCGGCCGGCCGCCGACCATCACCGTCGCCGATCCCTTCACGATCGCGTCGGGCGGGCCGGCGCAGACGCACATGTCCGTCACCACCGCCGCCGGCAGGAATTCGATCAGGACCGCCGGCACGCCGGGGCTGACGATCGGACCGCCGACATGCGGAACCGGACCGGTCGTCATCGGGCAACTGTGCATGTCGGTCAGGCGCGCGGCGGGTGGCATGGGCGGTCTCCTCCGGCCTCGGGATCAGCGGACGCGGGGCGCATCGGCACCCGATGCTGCAACCGGAGTTGTCCGCAGCGGGATTTCGACGCGGCGCAGGTCGCCGTTGACCGATTCGAACAGGACGAGCGCGTCGGCGCCCGCATCCTCCATCATGAACCGGATGCCGGGACCGAACAATGCGGCGCGCTGGGCCTCGTCGCTGATCGGCAGGAAGCTGCCCAGCACCGTCGGATCGTAGAAGCGGAACAGGTAGGCCGCCCCGCTCTCGCCGTTCACGATGGTGAATTTACGGAAATGCCGGCGCACCGCGTCGATGTCGTCGTCGGCCAGCAGCAGGATGCCCCAGCCGCGGCCCCAGCCCTCCCCCACCAGCCAGTCGGCGACCGCGCCGCCGCGCGTCAGCCGCACCAGATAGGGCGCCACCTCCGCCAGTTCGCTCGCCGTGTCGCCCTGGTAGAGGGAGCGCATGTCGGTCTCCTCCTCCCGCGCCAGCAGGCCGGGGTAGAGGCCGGGATCGCGCGCGGCGTCGACGATCATGTAGAGCGCGCGCCCCTCATCCTCCTGCGGCCACAGATGATGGGCGAGGCGGGCGACCACCTCCTGCGGCGACCGGCGGGGCGAAGGCCCGGCCATCGCCCTGTTCGTGCCGGGAGTCATGCTGGGAATCTGGCCGGGAGTCATGATTGACAGATCTCGCACAGCGGCGTGTTGGACGCGGCGGCGCTGCGCATCACCATGGCCTGGGCCGCGGTCTTCGGGGTGTGGCTTTGCGCCGGGCGCGGCAGCTTCGCCTTCGGCGGGGCCGCGATCGTCCCGCCCTTGTCCTTGTCGGCCGGCGACGGCTTGGCCGGCATGGCCGGCGAGGCGCTCAGCCCATTGGCCGCGCCGCCGCTGTTGATCAGCACCATGGTGCCGTTCATGGCGATGCCGGCCGGGCTCAGCGTGATGAAGTTGCCGCCGACCTTCAGCGTCAGCGAGGCCCCGGCCTCCAGGCACAGGTTCGCCCCGGCATGGACGGCATAGTTGGTGCCGATCCTGTCGTGCAGATCGACGCCGACCGTCCGCGACACGCCGCCGCCGATGGCCTCCACATGGTCGCCGTCCACCGTGGCGTGATGGTTCTTGCCCACCCATTCCCACAGGCCGCCGCCGACGTTCACATGCTGGCCCGCCGCCACCGAGCTGCGGCTGTCATGGCCGATGCGCAGATCATAGTCGCGCTGGGCATGGACGAAGACCTGCTCCTTGCCGGCCTTGTCCTCGAAACGGATCTCGTTGAAGCCGCGCCCGCCGGGCGAACTGCGCGTCTTGATGCCGGAGCGCGTCTTGTGTTCGGGCAGGGCGTAGGTCGGCAGCGCGTCGGCATTGTTGACCACGCCGATCACCATCGGGCGGTCGGGGTCGCCGTCGACGAAATCGACCAGAACCTCCATGCCGATGCGCGGCACCGTCTGCATGCCCCACTGGTGCCCGGCCCAGCTCTGCGCCACCCGGATCCAGCAGGAGCTTTTCTCGTCCGACCGGCCGCGGCGGTCCCAATGGAACTGCACCATGATGCGGCCGAACTTGTCGGTGTAGATTTCCTCCCCCGCCGGACCGACGACGAAGGCGGTCTGGATGCCGCGCACCGACGGCTTCGGCGTGCGCCGCGCCGGCCGCACCACCGATTTCGCCGGCAGGGCGCGGAAGCTGTTGCCGTAGGACGCCTTGCGCTTGTCGCCGGGCAGGAAGCCCTCGTTGCAGGCGTCAAACTCCAGCTCCGCCACCACGACGGGCTGGTTGTTCTCCGCCGCCGTCGGATGGTCGGTCAGGGCGAAGGTCATGCCGGGATGCAGGCTGCGGCAGGCGCCGGTGCCGCGCACGCCCTCCAGCCCGCGCTCCTCCGTCTCCATCCGGCGGCGGGCGAGCGCCGACCCGGCGTCGCGCGTGGCATAGCGGCCGGGATATTCGAACAGCTCGTATCTGGTCGAAACCGGCACCTTGGCGACCGACGCCTCGCCGCTGTCCAGCGCCGTGCGCGGCGCCTGGAAATCATAGTCCTTGGTGGCCCAGCGGCCGGACGCGATGGAATAGACCCGCTCCCACCGCTCGATCTGGTCGGCATACTGGCCGCTGGGGTTGAAGCGCAGGGTGGCCGGCGACAGCTTGGCATAGCCGGCGGCGCTGTCGGACAGGATCAGCCTGTGGCGGTCGCGCTCATGCGCGAAGTAGTAATAGATGCCCTCTTCTTCCAGCAGGCGGCTGATGAAGTCGAAATAGGTCTCGTTGTACTGGACGCAATATTCGCGCGGCTGGTACGTGCCGCTCAGGCTGCGGAACTCGAAGTTGGAGAAGCCGAATTCCTGGAAGATCGTCTCGACGATCTTCGGCACCGCCATCGGCCCGCCGCCGCCCAGGCTGTGGAAGATGCGGCAATCGCTGGTGTAGGACAGCAGCGACAGCCAGGGCACCACCTCGATCGTGTAGTAACGCTGATCGCGCCCCACCGGCACGCCGACGCCCAGCGAGCGGGCGATGCCGTTGACGTAGTGGCGCTGGCCGTCCAGCTGGCGGAAACCGATGTTGACGCCGTTGCCGACGATGGTCTCGGCCGCCAGCGGCTCGATGGGGCCGAGCGCGTCGATGCGGTAGAGGAAGGGGCTGGACAGCGCCTCGCGCCCTCGCACCCGCTCCACCAGCAGCACGTCGGGGCCGGCCGGCGTTTCCAGCGACAGAAGACGGTCGTCCTGCGTGAACTGCATCAAGCCTCCTCCTTGGCACGGCCGGTCAGGAAATCGACGAAGGATGCGGACGGCGGCAGGCCGGCGGTGGTGAAGCCCTGCTCCGCCACGCCCTCCCCGCCCAGCGTCCACCAGCGGGCGCCGGTGAAAGGCGCCGCAGCGGACGGCTGCGGAACCGGCTGCGACACCGGCTGCGGAACCGAGAGTGCGGCGACGGAGCCGACGAAGGCCTCCACATCCAGCGTGTGGGTCAGGACGGACAGGGCCAGTTCCTCCGCCGCCTCGAACCATGCGGCATCGGATTCGGCCCCGGCGGCGCTCCGGCCGGGCGCGAGCAGGGCGGCCAGCGCCAGCGGAAACTGCCGTCCGGCCTTGTCGACGCTGGGCATCATCACGCCCGCCGCCGCCTGCGGCCCGCAGACCCCGGCCTCCAGCACAAAGCGCCAGATCGGCGCGTTGAGGTAGCGGCCCATCCACCCCTCGCCCAGCGCCGCGCGGCTGGCCTGCAACCCGTCGAGCAGCCAGTCGTGCCAAGGATCGGCGAAGCTGCGCGGCAGCCCGCGCAGCAGGAAGTCCCCCCGCGCCGGCAGCTTGCCGAAGCAGCCCGCCTGCCCGATCACAGGCTGGCCCATCACAGGCTGTCCGGGCATCGGAAGTCCTTGAGGTCGCGGATCGAGAAGGGATTGACCGCGCTGGTCATCCGCACGTCGAAGCTCGCCGACTTGCCGGCGGCGCCGAAGCTCAGCGGGATGCGGTCGGGCACCGACCCCTTGCGGCCCCGGTTGGCGTCCAGCGTGCGGAACCATGCCCAGCTGCCGGTGCGCTGGGTCATCTCCGGCGGCTCGGTCGGCTGGCCGGTGAAGGTGACGCGCAGGTCGCCCGCCCCGCCCGGCTTCGGCCATTGCAGCCCCTGCGCCAGCGTCGCGGTGCGGGCGAAGGTCATGCGCTGGCCGTCGATGTCCAGATCCACCTGCTCCACCCCGGCGCCGAGATAGGTCGGGCGCAGTTCGAAGCGCAGGGACGGCACCCGGCCGCCGTCGGGGAAGAAGGCGTCGCGGATCATCGCCGCATGCTGGAAGGCCGGCAGCACCGAGGCCGGAATGCCGAGATCGGCGGCCGACGGCTGCCAGCGCCAGGGCTCCCGCGTGGTGTCGACGAAGGGGCGCAGCCGGTTGGCGAAGAAGGCGTCGATCAGCCCGCCGGGGGCGAACAGCCGGGCGAAATCGTCCATGCCGACATCGGCCGAGGCGCCCTTGACGAAGGGATAGCGGTTGTCGAGCGCGCGGCGGCACCAGGGCAGCACCGTGCTCTGCCATTCGGCGTTGATCTGCGTCCGTGCCCCGCTCAGCGTCCGTGCCGTGCCCTGCTCCACCAGCTCCTCGGTCCAGCGGCGCACCGGCTGCGGGTAATAGGCCATGTCGGTGGCGAGCTTCTGGAACACCTCGCCGCCGCCGGTGGCCGCCAGATCGAACAGCTTCTGCCCGCCGCCGGAGCCGAGCGACAGCCGCGCCAGCACCGCATGCACGCCCTCCAGCTGGCGCAGCAGCTCCTCCAGCCGGGCATTGCCGCTGTTGCGGGTGAAGTCGTTCAGCGGGCGGAAACGGTCGTCCACCATCTGTGTGACCAGCCTGGCGACGCCGCTGTCGGCGACCGCCGCGGCCAGGGCGGCCACCGCCGGAGCGGCGCCGGCCGGCGCCTCCGGCACGCGCTGCAGCGTCGTCTCGTTCGCCACGGCCGCCAGCAGCTTCTGCAGGGGGGAGTTGCGGCCGGACAGGATGTTGACCTCTTCGCCCAGCGCCTGCGGGTTGGCCGCCGGCACCAGCGCGATGTCGTTCAGCAGGGCGTCCCAGCGCCCGGCATAGTCGCGCAGATACAGGGTCAGCGCCGCCGTTTCCAGCTCCGGCCCGGCCTCTTCCCCACGCGGGGGCCCGAGCAGCCAGCTGAGATCCCGCACCGACTGCGCCGCGCCGGGCAGGCCCGGCAGCATCACCGTGGTGAATCCCTGCTGGGTGTAGAAGCCCGGGATGCCGTCGCTGAGCCGCGCGCCGGAGGAGCGGCGGAACACCCGGTCGCCTTCCGGCCCGGCCTGATCGGTCGGGCGCCATTCCGGCAGCTTGCGCGCCGCCTCGCCGTCGCGGACGGCGGCATAGGCGCGGGCGGCCAGCGGCGTGCGGGCCAGAACCTCGCGCGACTGGCGGATCAGTTCGGCATCCAGATTGATCTTCGGCAGGCCGGCGGGGGCGCCGAGCCCGGCGTCGATGTGGCCGAAGAGCGCCTTGGTCTCGTCCTCGCCCGGCGGGGGCGAGACGCGGCGCAGCCAGCCGGCGGTCCAGGCCTTCACCTCCTCGCCATTGACCGGCCCGGCGCCGCCCAGCGTCAGGTAGAGCCGCAGCAGCGCTTCCACCGCCGGGGCGTCGTCGGCGACCAGCCGGTCGCGCAGGTCGCGCTGCACCCGCACCAGCATGCGCGGCACCAGCAGCCCGTTCACGGCGCGGCGATAGAGCGCGTCGCCGGCCTCCTCCAGCTTGTCGCCCTGGTAGAGCCCGAAATCGAGCGCCAGCTTCTGTTTCAGCGCCAGCGTGTCGTGACCGGCCGGCAGGGCGCGCAGCTCGTTCAGCACCGGCAGCACGCGGCGGATGTCGTCGTCGGCGACGGTGCCGGCGGCCAGCGCCTCCGCCTTCGGGCGATAGGCGTCGACCGCCTGCTGTTCGCGGTCGATCAGCCCGGCATTGCCGAGATAGCTGGCGACCCAGGCGGCGGTGGCGGCGACGGTGACCAGCCCGAACAGGCTGTAGGCGATGCGCGGGATCCAGATGCGCCGCCGTTCCGCCGCCGGGTCGAAGCCGACGAGATTGGCCTCGCGGAACACCAGATCGTTCAGCAGCCCGCCGAGGAAATAGCTGCGCTGCTGCCCGGCGGCGACGGCGCCGCCGCGGAAGGGCGCCGCCGGCAGGCCGAAGCTCTCGGCCAGCCCGCCGATCAGCCGGTCGATCTGCGTGCCTTCCTGGGTGCCGCTGGTGAAATAGATGCCGCGCAGCCGCAGCGCCGGCTCGTAGCGGTTGGCCTTGAAGGCGGCGGCGACGAAATCGAGCAGCGGCTCCTTCAGCGAGGCCAGCTGCGACGGGAAGGCGAAGATGGCGCCCCGGCGCTCCTGCGCATGCTCCTGCTGGATGCGGTCGACGGCGCGGGCGGACAGCCGGCCGGCGATGCCGTCCAACTCGCTGCCCAGCGTCGCCATGCCGGCATCGCCCAACTCGCTTTCGGATGCCGGCAGGGTGACGCCGACGATCTGCCGGCGCTCGTCCCGGTTCAGGTCGTGGAAGAACTCGTTGAAGCCGGCGATCAGATCGGCCTTGGTCAGCAGCAGATAGACCGGCGCCTTGACCTTCAGGGTCTCGTACAGCTCGCGCAGGCGGCGGCGGATGGCGGCGGCATGCTGCGCCCGCTCCTCCGGCCCGGCGGCGGCGAGGTCGGGAACCGCCATCGCCACCAGCACGCCGTTGATCGGCTGGCGCGACCTCGCGTCCTTCAGCAGCTTCAGGAAGGCGCCCCAGCCGGTCTGGTCGACCGCCTCGTGGCTGTCCTGGGTGGTGTAGCGCCCGGCGGTGTCGAGGAAGATCGCCTCGTCGGCGAACCACCAGTCGCATTGCCGGGTGCCGCCGACGCCCTTCAGCGGCTTGGCCCCGGTCTGGTCGGCCAGCGGGAAGTTCAGGCCGCTCTTCAGCAGCGCCGTGGTCTTGCCGGCGCCGGGCGGGCCGATGATGACGTACCAGGGGGTGCCGTAGAGATAGCCGTCGCCCAGCCCCCGCTGCTTGCGTCCGGCCTTCAGCAGGGCGAGGGAGTCGGCGAAGGTCTTGCGCAGGCCGGCGACCTCGTCGGCCTGGTCCATGGCCGCCATGCGGGCCGCGTCGGCGCCGCCGGTCAGCTCCGCCGTCATCCGCTCCTCGGCCTTGGCGTCGCGGCGCTTCAGCAGGACCAGCACGACGGCCAGGATCGGGAAGGGCACGGCGGCGGCCACGGCCAGCCAGGGCATCTCCAGCCCGGCCAGCGGCGCCAGCAGCGCGATCAGCGCCGCCGCGATCGCCGCACCGACGAAGCCCAACACTGCGCGGGAGAGCAAGATGGCGGTCAGCCGACTCATTCCGATACCCCTGTCCCTGATCTTCTTTCGGCGTCTTCGCCTAATCGGCGTCCCTGCCGGCCGCTGGCGCCGCCCCTGTGCGGGGCGGTTCCGCTCACTTCCTGAGGATGATGTCGATCCGGCGGTTCGCCGCCCGGCCTTCGGGGGTGTCGTTGGACGCCACCGGCTCGGTATCGGACTTGCCCTCCGCCTTCAGGCGGGACTTGTCGGCGAAGAGCGGCTCGAACTCCGCCAACACCGATTCGGCGCGGGCCTTCGACAGGTGCCAGTTCGACGGGAAGCGCAGCCGGCCGCCGCCGGTCATCGGCACATTGTCGGTGTGGCCGGTGATCAGCACCGCGCCCGGCTCCTCCGCCACGGCGCGGCCGACGCGCAGGACCGATCCCCGCACCTTGTCGTTCAGGCTGGCGCTGCCGCTGGCGAACAGGTTGCTGCCGCGCATGCGCACGGTGATCGACAGCGCGTCCTCCGTCACCTCGACCAGCCCTTCGGCGATCTCCGGCTCCAGGAACTTGCGCACGCGCTGGACCTGGGTGGTCTGCGGCGGGGGCGGGGGCGCGATCTGCGGCGGCGGCGGCGCGGCCTCCGCCAGCTTGACCGGGGCCGGCGCCTCGATCACCACGCCGCCATGCGGCGGCAGGCCGCCCATGCCGGCGAACAGCCGGTCGGACGCACCGTTCAGCAGGAAGCTCAAGGCCAGGAACAGCAGCAGCAGGAACAGCGCCGTGCCGGCCCCGGCCACCCAGACCGGCAGCGAACTGCGCGGCGGGCGATAGTCCATCGCCAGCGCCGCCGCGTTGGGGCAGAGGATGCGGTCGGCGTAGCCGCGATGCTTGACCAGGATGTTGTAGACGTCCTCGCGGATGCGGGCATGCTCGCTGTCCTGGCGGCCGGCGACGCGGTAACGGCCGCGGAAGCCCAGCGACAGGCAGAGATACATCAGCTCCAGCAGGTCGCCGTATTTGCCCGGATCCTGCCGGGCGGAGGCGAGCCGGTCATAGAACTGGTCGCCGCCGACCACGTTCCTGTGGAACATGCTGGTGACGTTCTGGCGCGTCCAGGAACTCTGGCTGCCCCATTGCGAGTTCAGCACGATGTCGTCGATCAGGGCGCAGAGCGCGTAATGCGCGGTCGCCTGGGTCGCCGGCTCCATGCCGGACTTGGTCACCCAATTCTGGAAGTCGCGCAGGGCGGAAATCACCCGCTGGCGCAGCGATTCCAGGTCCGGCACCCCGGTCACGTCGTTCAGCCGCGCCGCCAGCAGCAGCACGGGAGAGGCGGCGGCGGCAAGCGGCGAACGGGCGGCGAAGATGCCGGCCAGCGCCGGTCCCGGAACGCCGACGGCCTCCACCCGCGCAGCGGCGGACGGCTCCCCATGGGAAGCACCGGATGCGCGCCGGCCACCCGGCGTCGGCATCAGAACCGTGCGTTCCGTCTCCGGTCCGGGCGTGCCGCCAAACTGATCGCCGCCTTGCATGTCCACCCCGATCCGCATGCCGTCCTGAAAGCGGTCCGGCCCCTGTTTTGAAAATACTGTGAACGAACTAATCGACCTTTATCCACCCATTTTAGCAGGCAAATCCGGGGGATGCGCGGCGGAATGTCCCGCCGCCGCGCCGGTCCGGCCGGGATGCCCGCTCAAGGCTGGCCGGGCTGCGGCGCCGCCAGCGGGAAGGGGTTCAGCTCGTTGCCGCCGGTCTTGAAGATGGCGGACTGGTTCCAATTCTTCTCGCGCGCCAGACGCGGCACCGCGCGGTTCACATACTGGCCGAGCGTGAGGTTGTAGATCGCCTCGTCCCCCGGCAGCAGCGCCTTGCCCTTCAGCCCCTCCAGCACCGCATGGGCGAAGATGCCGTTGCGGCCGTCATAGCTGTCCAGCGCCTCCTCCTGCTCCGATGAGGCGGCCAGCAGGTAGCGCTGCCCCATGTCCTGGTACAGCTTGTCCACCGTGCCCGCCGACACCGCGCCGGAATGGCAGGTGTCGAGCATCACCAGCACGTTGCGGGCGGAAATGGCGCTGACCAGCCGGTTCAGCTCCTTCTCGGACAGGCCCTGCTCGCCGATCGCCTGGGGGGTGGCGGCGGTCACGTTCTGGGTGACGAAATGGTAGAGCCTGACCGACGGTTCCTTCGGCGACGGCACGATCACGCCATGGCCGGCGAGGTAGAGGACGACGGTATCCTCCTCCCGCGCGTTGGCGGCGAGATCCTCCAGCCCGGCGATGACGGCGTCGCGGCTCGCCTGCTCGTCATAGAGCGCCTTCGACAGGGCCAGTGACTGCTCCCGATCGTAGCCGGCGGGAATCCGGCCGCTCAGCGCCTCGGCGAAGGAGGAGGCGTCGGCGCGGGCGAAGCGCAGCTGCGTGCCCTCCGGCCGGTAGTTGTCGATGCCGACGACGAAGGTGATCAGCCGCGGCTTGGCCGGTGCGGCGCGCTCCGCCACGCCATCGGCCGCCTTGCCGCCTGCCGCCGCCGCCACCGCCGTCAACTCCGGCTTGGGCAGCACGAAATCGACCAGCGGCGAGTGCTCGTAGATCGCGTCGCTGCCGTTGTAGGCGCGGATCTGCACCCGGTTGCTGCCGGGATCGAGGCGAACGGTGCTGACGCGCTCCTCCGGCGGCGGAGGCTGGTCCTTGCCGGTATCCGCTGGCGTGGCGCCGGCCGCGGGCTCGGGCTGAGGGACGGGCTGCGGGGCCGGCTGGGCGGCCGGCGCCGGTTCCTTGGCGCGCGCGAAGGCGCGGGAGGTGTCCTGGCCGCTGACGTTGCGGCCGTTGCGGAACAGGTCGACCGAGCCGATGCCGCCGCCGGTGTCGGCCAGCCGGTAGCGCAGCCGCACCGACCCGATCCCCTCGGGCAGAGTGACCGACAGGCGCGGCTCCTCCGCCGCGACGTCAAGCTCCTGTCCCTGCGGCGCGGGCTTGGCGGAGGCCTGGGGCGCCGCCTGCGGGGCGGGTGCCGGTTCTTTGGCGCGCGCGAAGGCGCGGCTGACCGGCGTCATGTCGAGCGGATGGCAGGTTTCCGCGGCCGTCGGAATGGTCGTGGGAACGGTCGCGGCCACCACGGGCGCCGCCGCGGCTTCCGTCGCGCCGGTGCCGAGCGCCAGACCGCGGCTGGCGGCGGGCACGGTGCAGTAATCCAGCAAGGTCACCTGCGGGCGGCGCTGGGTCAGCAGGCGGATGTCTCCGATGGCGGACAGCCGCGCGGCGATCTCCGCCTGTCCGGTCTGCTGCAGCTTGGCGCGCACCAGTTCGGGGGCGTTGAACACGCGGTAGACCTGCTTGAACTCGACCCACTGGCTGCCCTTCTTCTTCGGGTCGTTCAGGTGGAAGCCGACCAGGGTCTCGCCGCCGCTTTCGGAATGGTCGAAGAAGGCCTCGGGAGTCCACAGGACCCAGCGGCGGCCGTCGCGGTGCGGGAACAGCGCCGCCAGCTCCTCCAGCGGACGGGCACCGCCGGACAGCGCGTACCAGCGCAGCGTGCCGTCGCCCAGCGCCGCCACGGCGACGCGCTCGTCGGCGGAGGCGACGACGCCCCACACCGCCGCCGGCACCTCGGCGCGGGCAAGCTCCGCCCCGGCGGAATCGAGCAGGCGCAGGCTGAACTCCCCGCCCAGCAGGACGCGGCGCTCCTTGCCCAGGACCGTGACGCTGCGCGCCCATTCGCCGCTGTCCAGCTTCACCGGCTGGCCATTGACCTTGGGGGTGCGGGTGTTGCGCCAGTCGGAAACGCCGATGCCCGGGCCTTCCGCCGCCGGCCGGGCGAGGCCGGGCAGCCCATCCGGCGCCGGGGTCAGGCTGCGGGCCAGCACGTCGAAGCGCATCGGCCGCTGGCCGCCCTGCTCCATGCCGAATTCCAGCACCAGCCCATCGTCGGACAGGCCGAAACGGCCGAGATGGATGTCGCGGTAATCGGCGACGTCGCCCATGCGGGCGAACTGCAGCCGGCCGGCCGGGTCGATCACGCCCCATCCCGGATCGGCGGCGGCGAAGGCGACCCCGCCGCCCTGCAGGGCCAGCAGATGGGTCACGGAATCGCGCGCGGCGGGCGTGTCGGTGTAGGCCCCCTTGCCGGCATCGGCCCAGCGCCGCACCACGTTGCGCCTGCCGTCCACCGTCGCGGTGCCGGCGGCGACCAGCGCCGCGCCGTCCCAGGCGACCGCGGCGAAGCTGCCGCCGGTGACCCCGGTGGTCTTGGCGCTGTGGCGCGTCTTCAGATCGGCGGCGGCAAGCACGTCGACCTGCGCCCGATCGGCATAGCCGACCGCCAGCAGCGCCCCATCCGGCGAGAAGGCGACCGAATAGGGCACGCCCTTGCCCGGCTTGCGCTTGGTCTTCGGCTTGAAGGCGGCGTCGTAGAGACGGACGTTGCCGTCGAAGGATGCGGTGGCGAGCCGCCCGTCGGGCGCGAAGGCCAGCGCCGACACCCGCGCCTCATAGGCGGTGTCCTCGGCGACCAGCCTGAAGCTGGAACTGTCCCACACGCGGATGCCGGCGGTGCCGCCGAAGGCCCCGGCGACGAAGCGCCCGTCGGGCGAGAAGGCGAGATCGTTCAGCACCTGCGGCTGTCCCGGAAGCCGGGCCTTCAGCCGCTGCGCCTTGACGTCGAACAGATAGAGCGTGACGCCGTCGCCCCAGCTCGACCCGGTGTTGCCGGCGGCGACCGCCAGCGACCCGTCGGCCGACAGGGCCACGGCATAGAGCGCGCCCTCGTCCCCCGCCTCCATCGGCACGCGCAGGACGCCCAGCGGCTCCCCGCCGTCGCGCGCCCACAGGCGCAGGGACTTGTCGTTGGAAACCGTGGCGATCAGCCGGCCCTGCGCGTCGGCGGCAAGCCGGTTGACGCGGGCGGTGTGGCCGCCTGTCTCGATCCTGAGGAACGCTCCGGTGGACGCGTCGCCCGCCAGCGCCGGCCGGGCCGCGAACGCCCCCGCCACGCCGCAGAGGAGCGCGCCCAGCAGGACGACGGGAAGGGCGCCGCGCCGCAGGCGCGCGTTCAGGCGGGAAAGACAGCCGGCCATCATCGGTTCCGCTTGCACTGGTGTCGTCCGGCGGCGGTCCCGCGCATCCTTTGCGCGGGACCGCCGCCGGTCGGGTCGTCGGACCGCGCCGGTCAGGCGGCGTCCAGCGTCGCTTCCTTCTGGGCGATCTGCTGGATGCTGCTGGTGGTGGCGTTGATGCGCTCCGACGTCTCGAAGGCGGTGTTGGTGCGCTCGACCACCTGGGCGGCCTGGGTGGTGGCCGTCTGCTTCGCCGGCTTCTTCTTGGTCTGGGCCTTGACCGCGGTCTTGGTGCGGATCCTCTCGGCCGAACCCGGCTGGATGTTGTCGGCGGCGATCAGATACTCGTCGCGGCGCTTGACGATGTTCTGGTTGATGCTGCTGGCGATGGAGTAGTCCTTGTCCAGCTGGCCGCGGATCAGCGCCAGGCGCTGCTCGGCCTCCGGCTTGCCGATGCGCTTGGCCCGGTAGTCGGCCTTGACGCGCGCGATCTCTGCGCGGCGGCAATTCACCAGCTGGTCCAGCGCGACCTGGGTGCGGTTCAGGTTCTGGTTCTCGGTGTCGAGGTCGCTCATCACGCCCAGGATCGCCTGATCGCGGCCCTGCTGCGACTTGGAGGTCCAGTAGCCGCCCAGCGTGCCCAGCGCCGCGCCGGCGGCGGCGCCGATCAGCGCGCTCCTCACATTGCCGCCGGCCAGCGCACCGGTCAGCGCCCCGACGCCGGCGCCGATGGCCGCGCCCTTCAGCATGTCCTCGGCATAGTAGTTGCCGGTCGAATCGAGCGCGACGCGGTACTGGTAGCAGGCGTCGCTGCCGTCATTGGCGCCGATCCGGTCCGCCTGCGTGGTCACGCAGCCGCTGAGCGCCATGGCGACGATGGTGAGCGAGACGAGGCTTGCCTTGGCACGGTTGCTTCGCATGACCTGATTTCCCGTTTGCTTTTCTGTTCGAGAGACATTTCGATCAGATCCAGAACTCCGGGCCGTCCGCTCCACCCCCACAGTGGGCATACCCCGCCTCCGATCAGGACCAGCCGCAACGCTGCCATAGCAACAACTATAGCGGAAGGGGATATTACCACCAAATTGTGCGGCGTTTTATGCAATTTTCTGGCCTGCAGCCTTCGAGGCACGGTCACGCGGGAGAAGTATGATGCTGGGTGGAATGCGGCACCGGATGACCGACAGGGCGTTTGCCCGCCTGACGGCCTGTCTTGCAGCCGGTATGATCTCATTGGTTGTCGTCAGCCCGGCGCGGGCCGAGATCGCGGCGCTGGTGATCGGAATCGACCGCTATACACGGATCAACCCACTGCAGGGCGCCGTCAACGACGCACGCGACATCAGCGCCGCGCTGAAGGGGCTGGGCGTCACGAAGCTGCGCCTGTTCATCGACGGCGAGGCCGAACGCAGCCGGATCATCACGGCGTGGCGGGAGCTGATCGCCGAGACCTCTCCCGACTCGACCCTGGTGCTGACCTTTGCCGGCCATGGCGCGCAGCAGCCGGAGCGTGTGCCCGGCAGCGAGGTCGACGGCATGGACGAGTTCCTGGTGCTGGCGGATTTCGCCCCGCGCGGTCCCGGCACCGCCCAGCGCCTGACCGACGACGAGATCGCCGTTCTGCTGAAGGAAGCCGCCCCCCGCCGGGTGATCTTCGTCTCCGATTCCTGCCATTCCGGCACGATGACCCGCGGCTTCGACGACCGCGCCGGCATGCTGGGCACGCGGGCGGCGCGGATCGACGGCGCGCCGGTCGACCGCATCGAGGACGACGCCCTGCCCCCGCCAACCCGCGCCGCCCTGCAGGCGGAGGCGGACGACCAGCCGCACGTCACCTTCTTCGCCGCCGTCGCCGAACATGAACTGGCGCCCGAGGTGATGATCGACCGCAAGCCGCGCGGCGCGCTGAGCTGGGCCTTCGCCAACGCGCTGCGCGGGCAGGCCGACCGCAACGGCGACGGCGTCGTCACCAAGGGGGAGCTGGAGGCGCATATCCGCGGCGCCGTCCGCATGGCGCTGGAGGGGCGGCAGCATCCCCAGGTCCAGCCGCGCGGCCGCGGCGAGGTGCCGCTGATCGACCCGGTCGCCACCAAGCCGAAGCCGCCGTCCCTGCTGCCCGCCGCCGGTCCGATCCCGCTGCGCATCCTGGGCAAGCCGGCCGCGGTGAAGACCCTGGCCGCAGGCCTTTCCGGCATCGAGATGGCCGGCAAGGACGACCCCGCCCTGGTCTGGGACAGCGCGGCCGGTGAGGTGGTCAGCTCGATGGGCGACGTGCTGGCCAGCATCGCCGGCGACCCGATGGCGCCGGAAACCCGGCGGCGGGTGCAGGGGGTGATCGACAAATGGTCGCTGGTGGTGCGGCTGAAGGCGGCGGCGCAGGACCGCTCGCTGGCCCTGGCGCTGGAGCCGGGCGACCGCCGTTACCGGCAGGGGGAGACGGTCTCCCTCGACATCCGCGGCAACACGGGCACCCATTTCACCCTGATCAACCTCGCCGCCGACGGGACGGTCAACTATCTCTACCCGCTGGCCGAGCGCGGCGACCCGGCGCAGATCCCCAGGGGCGGCCCCTACCGGCTGGCCCTGACGGTGGAACCGCCCTTCGGCGCCGACCATTTCCTCGCCATCGCCTCGCCCAAGCCGATGGCGGCCCTGCAGCGGGATCTCGCCGCGCTCGACGGCAGACCCGCCGCCGCCGAGGTCGCCGCCCTGCTGACCCGCCACCTGACCGGCCAGTCGGTGGAGTTCGGCGTCCACGGCGTCTACAGCACGGGGCGGTGATCCGGCACCGCCGCCGCCCGGCGGGCACGGGGTTCACCCCCGCAACGCCGCGCGGCGGTCGGCCCGCATCAGGGCGGCGCCGCGTTCGGCGATCATCACCGTCGGCGTGTTGGTGTTGCCGGAGGTCAGGGTCGGCATCACCGAGGCGTCGATCACCCGCAGGCCGCGCACCCCGCGCACCCGCATCTCCGCATCGGTCACGGCGGTGGCGTCGTCCTTGCCGCCCATCCGGCAGGTGCCGACGGGATGGAAGATGGTGGTGCCGATATCGCCGGCGGCGCGCGCCAACTCCTCCTCCGTCTGAAAGCTGGGGCCGGGCTTGTATTCCTGCGGACGGTAGGGGGCGAGCGCCGGCTGGGCGACGATGCGGCGGGTCAGCGCCAGCGCCTTCGCCGCCTTCGCCCGGTCGGCCGGATCGGACAGGTAACAGGGGGCGATGGCCGGATTCTCGCGGTGGTCGGCCGAGGTGATCCGCGTCCAGCCGCGCGAGGCCGGGCGCAGGTCGCAGACGCTGGCGGTGAAGGCCGGGAAGGCGTGCAGCGGATCGCCGAACTTCTCCAGCGACAGCGGCTGCACATGGTATTCCAGGTCGGCCGTCTCCATCTCCGCCGAGGATTTGGCGAAGACGCCGAGCTGGCTGGGCGCCATGGTCAGCGGCCCCTTGCGGAACAGCGCATATTCCAGCCCCATCATCGCCTTGCCGAACAGGCTGCCCGCCCGCTTGTTCAGCGTCAGCACCCCATCGACCTTGTAGATCATGCGAAGCTGCAGATGGTCCTGCAGGTTGGCGCCGACATCGGGCGCGTCCAGCACCACCGGAATGCCGAGCGACTTCAGATGCTCCGCCGGGCCGATGCCGGAACGCTGGAGGATGGCCGGGCTGCCGATGGAGCCAGCGGCCAGCACCGTCTCGATCCGGGAGGCCGCCCGCGCCGGCTCGCCCTTCACGGTGAAGCGGATGCCGGTGACGCGGCCGTCGGCGATCTCCACCTTGTCGATGGCCGCCTCGATGGCGAGCTTCAGGTTCGGCCGGTCGAGCGCCGGGCGCAGGAAGGCCTTGGCGGCGCTCCAGCGGATGCCGCCCTTCTGGTTCACCTCGAAGCTGCCGACGCCGAAATTGTCGCCGCGGTTGAAGTCGTCCGAACGCGGAATGCCGGCCTGATGCGCCGCCTCGGCGAAGCGGTCGAGCAGATCCCAGCGCAGCCGCTGCCGCTCCACCCGCCACTCGCCGCCGACGCCGTGCATCTCGTCGGCGCCGCGCCAGTAATCCTCGCTGCCCTTGAAGACCGGCAGCACCTCGGTCCAGCTCCAGCGGGAATCGCCGGTGATGGCGGCCCATTCGTCATAATCGCGCGCCTGCCCGCGCATGGCGATCATGCCGTTGATCGACGAGCAGCCGCCCAGCACCTTGCCGCGGGCATAGTGGATGCTGCGGCCGTTCAGCCCGGCCTCCGCCTCCGTCTTGAAGCACCAGTCGGTGCGCGGGTTGCCGATGCAGAACAGGTAGCCGGCGGGGATGTGCAGCCATACCCAGCTGTCCTTGCCGCCCGCCTCCAGCAGCAGGACCGAGACGTCGGGATCGGCCGACAGCCGGTTGGCCAGCACGCAGCCGGCCGTGCCGCCGCCCGCTATGATGTAGTCGAAGCTGCCGAAATCGAGCACGTCCGCCATCGCTTCCCTCCTGGGGGATTTATCGATTTGTCAGACATATTAGATTGCTGACCCATCGAACGATCCAGCGAAATTTTGCCGCGCCCGGCGCTTTCACTCACTTCCGGTTGACCAGCGCCACGCCGCAGACCGCCACGGCCATGCCGGCCAGCGCCGCGACGCCCAGCTTCTCGTCGAACAGGATCCAGGCGACCAGCGCCGTGACCGGCGGGGTCAGGTAGAACAGGCTGGCGACCTTGGCCGCAGCGCCGCGGCGGATCAGGGCGAACAGCAGGAAGATGGCGCCGATCGACAGCACGAAGCTGAGCCACAGCAGGGCGAACAGGAACTCCCCCGTCCATTCCACCTGCATGGATTCGGTCAGCGGCGCGACGACGGCCAGCACCAGCGCGGTGGCGGCGTACTGGATCGCGGTGCCGCTGCGCAGATCCATCCCGCCGCCGTGGCGCTTCTGGTAGAGCGTGCCCAGCGTGATGCCGATCAGCGCGGCGACGGCATAGCCGATGCCGATCATATGCTCCGCATCGACCGACAGCTTCTCCCGCACCACCAGCCCGACGCCGGCAAGGCCCAGCAGCAGCCCGGCCCATTGCCGGCGGCTCACCCGCTCGCCCAGCAGCGGGCCGGACAGCGCGGCGGTCAGCAGCGGCTGGATGCCGACGACCAGCGCCGTGACGCCGGCCGGCAGCCCATGGGCGATGGCGAGGAAGACGCCGCTGAGATAGACGCCGTGCACCAGCAGCCCGGCCAGCGCGATTCGCCCGGCGCTCGCCCAATCCTTCGGCCAGGGCGCCCGGCACGCCAGCGCCACCAGCGCCAGCACGGCGGCGACCAGCCCCAGCCGGATCAGCAGGAAGGTCAGCGGCTCCGCATAGGGCAGCCCGTATTTCGCCCCGATGAAGCCGGTGCTCCACAGCAGCACGAAAAGACCCGGCATCAGGCGCAGCCAAAGCTGGCCGCCGCCCGTCGCGGTCTCGCCCATGAAAAAATCCCTTCCCCTGCGGTCAGCTCACCGCCGAGGCGGCCGGGGACGACTGGGTCGGCTGCCGGCGCGCCTCGGCGACCGCCTGGATGTGGGATCGCAGATCCGCGTCCTTTTGCACCAGCCGGCGGAAATCCTTCTCATCCAACACCAGCAATTGGCAATAGCCGAGCGCCCGCACGTCTGCATTGCGCCGCTGGCGGGTCAGCAGCGCCATCTCGCCGAAGAAATCGCCGGTGCCCAGCTTCACCGGCTCGGCCAGATTGGGCACCAGCACCTCGACCGCGCCGGACGCGATGAAGAACATGGCGTCGCCGCGCTCGCCCTTGCGCACGATGGTCTCGCCCGGCAGCGCCAGCTGCGCCCGCAGCAGCGTGGCGATGGTCGTCACCCGCTCGGCCGGCAGATCGGCGAACAGCGGAACCCGGCGCACCAGATCCGCCACGTCGAAGCGGACATCCAGCTTCGGAAGGCGCTCCAGCACCCGGCGGCGCTGCTCCAGGTCGCGCTCCAGGTCGGTCAGCACCTCCTGGCTGATGATCGATTCGGCGTAGAGGGTCCGATAGTCGGCCTGCTCCAGCCGCAGGGCGGCGCGGCCGACGTAGCGGCTCTGCAGCACCACGGCATAGTCGGGATACTGCAGCTTCAGGGCCGACAGCGCCTGCTCGACGATGCCGAGCCGGCCGACCAGCAATCCCTCCAGCTCGAACGCCACCTCCTGCCCCAGCACGCGGGCCAGCCGGTCGCGGGTGAAGGCCAGCAGCTCGCGCAGGACGGTGCGCACGGCGACAAGCACCTCGAAGCGCATCGACAGGCGCCGGGCCAGCGGACGGTGGATGCCGAATCGGCGCTGCAGCCAGCTCGCCCCCCGCATCCAGGGCGAGACGGCGATGAAGGGCTCCTCGAAGGCGCGGTAGCCGTTGCGGCCCTGGGCCTTGACGGCGTCCAGCAGCCGGCCGCTGCGCCCGGCCAGCAACTCCATCACCGCGCGCGACACCATGCCTTCCGAGAAGTGGGCGTAATAGAGTTCTTCCTCGCGGTTCACCAGGATGACGAGGCCGATGGTGACGCGGTCCTCGTCGGTCAGCTTCGCCTCGTCCCCGCTGTCCTGGTCGATCTTCTTCAGCCGCTCCTCGTAACGGGAGATCATCACGTCCTTGACGGCGCCGTCGACCTCATAGGTCTGGGCTACGGCGGCGACGCGGTCGCGGATGCTGTCGGTGGACAGCGCCAGCGCCCGGTTGCGCATGGCGCGCTCCACCGGCGTCAGCTCGTCCAGCTTCAGCACGCGGATCAGCCAGCGCAGCGTGGTGCCGTTGACGAACAGCGTGACGAAGACGAAGCCGGTGACCATCACCGCGACGAAGCTCTGGACGGGATCCGGCACGCGGAAATTCTCGGTAACCGCCAGCGCCAGCGTCAGCGACACCGCCCCGCGCAGGCCGCCCCACAGCATCACCGTCTTGTAGGAATTGCTGACCTTCTGCGCCAGACCGGCCCAGGACAGCACCGGCAGCAGGCCGAACAGAACGACCGCCCGCGCGGCGGTGGCGGCGGCGACCACCACCAGGACCAGCCCGACCTCCGCCCATCCGGCGTCGGCCATCAGGCGCGGCACCAGGATGGCGGTCAGCAGGAAGATCAGCGAATTCGCCCAGAAGCCAAGCTGCTGCCAGACATGCTCCATGGCGCCCCAGGTGGCGGGGGAGATGCGGGTCTTGCCGACCGACCCCACGACCAGCGCCGACGTCACCACCGCGACCACGCCCGAGGAGCCGACGTAATGCTCGGCGATCACATAGGACAGATAGGCCAGCGCCACCGTCAGCGTGATTTCCGCCATCGGCTGGTTGCGCATCGGCTCCACCAGCATGCAGACGATGCGGCCGCAGATGTAGCCGGTGACGACGCCGCCGATGAAGTCGCGCAGGAAATCCAGCGAAGCCGCCGCCACTCCGCCATGGGAGGTGCGCGTCAGCATTTCCAGCAGCAGGGTGAACAGCGCGATGGCCGCGGCGTCGTTCAGCAGGCTCTCGCCCTCGACCAGCGTGGTCAGCCGCCGCGGCGCGCCGAGGTCGCGGAAGATGCTGATGACCGCCGCCGGATCGGTGGAGGCGACGATGGCCCCCAGCAGCAGGCAGGCGACCAGCCCCAGCGGAGTGAACAGGCTGACCGCATAGCCGACGGCGAAGGTGCAGACGAAGACCGCAACCACCGCCATCAGCAGGATCGGCCACAGATCGTCGAACAGCCGCCGCACATCGACCGCCAACGCCGATTCGAACAGCAGGATCGGCAGGAAGATGTGCAGCAGCACGTCCGACGATATGTTCAGTTCGGCCAGCGAATTGAGGAAATCGTGGAACGGGTCGTTGGTCGGCCCGGCGAAGGTCTGGATCACGGCGCCCAGCGCCACCCCGACGCCCGCCAGCAGCACCGTGTAGGGCATCTGGAAGCGGGCGGCCAGCGGCGGCAGGAAGCTGACGAGCATGAGAAGCCCGGCGACGCCGAGGACTTGAATGACGATGTCGTGCATGTTCCAACCGGGACGGCTGCGGCGGGGGCTGCACGGTATCGCCGCGCTGTGGCAGGGGCAAGACCGGGAACCACGGAGTCCTGCGGCAAAAATGGTCCCTGACGGCGGGCCGCCTCCACCGGATCGGGGCCACCTCGCGCGCCGGTTGGTCCCGGCGGAACTCGCGGAAAACGATCGGCGAGATCGCGGTGCAGCTGTCGACGGAAAAACGGCGACGCGGGTTTTCATGGCTGAGTTGGCTCGGGAGAGCACAACCCGAAGCTCAAATTCTGGAAGCGGGACACGCGGTCGATTACCATGCTGCCGGCTTTTCCCGAATCGGAGACGGCCGGCGTGAGGATGGAGGGGTTGAGGATGGGGACAGTCAGAGTCTTGCGGCCGGTATTCGCCGGATTGGCGCTGTTGCTGGCATGCGGCAGCTTGGCCGCCGCCACCGAACCGACCGTCGCCCCCACCACGACCGAGGACTTCATCCGCGCCCTACGGCCGGACACGCCCCCGGCCGACGGGAAGCCCAGGACCCGCGGCCTCGCGCTCGGCACCGGCGCCGCCGCGGAACCGGCGGCACCCCCGCCGGCGCCCGCCTCCCCCGCTGCCGCTCCCGCTCCCGCCGCCGCGAAGCCGAAGGCCGCACCGAGGATCAGCTTCCAGGTGGAGTTCGCCTTCAACTCGGCGGAGCTGACGCCGAAGGCCACCGGCATCCTCGACGAGCTGGGCCGCGCCCTGACCTCGCCGGAGCTCGCCGCCTACCGCTTCCAGCTGACCGGCCACACCGACGGTGTCGGCAACCCCGATTACAACCTCGCCCTGTCGAAGCGGCGTGCCGCCTCGGTGCGCGATTACCTGACCCGGAGCTTCGGCGTGTCGCCCGGCCGGCTGGTGGCGATCGGCCGCGGAGCCCAGCAGCTGCTCGACCCCGCCAACCCGGCCAGCGACGCCAACCGCCGGGTGGAAATCGTCAATCTCGGTTCCTGACCGCTGCCGAAGCGACAGGGCGGCTGCTACTGCTGCGGCGGCGGTTCAGCGCCAGCCGCCGTCCTGCGTCAGCCCGGCCAGGATGTCGCGCAGGATGACATGCGCCGCACGGGCGGCGACCGGCATCGGCCGGCCGGCGGCATGGGCGAGCAGGATGGTGCGGTCGATCTGCGGATCGACGATGGGTAGCCCGGTCAGGCGATCCGCCACCGCGCCATAGCGCGCCACCCGCTCCGACAGCACGGTATAGCCGCAGCCCTCCGCCGCCAGCGCCTTGATCTGTTCCAGCGCGTCGATCTCCATGGCGACGGTGACGCGGGCGCGGGCCAGCAGGGCGGCATGCTCCACCTCCTCGCGCACGCCGTGGGGGCGTCCGGGCAGGATCAGCGGCAGGGCCAGCGCCTCGGCGAAGGGGATGGAGCTGCGGCCGCGCAGCAGCGGGTCGTCCACCGGCCCGACCAGATGCAGGCTTTCCCGCGCCACCAGCTCCGTCTCCAGCCCGGCCATCTCCTCGGCGCCGAACACCAGCGCCAGATCGAGCTGCCCCGACAGCACCCATTCCAGCATGTGGCCGGACAGCCCTTCCACCACCCGCAGCCGGATCTGCGGATGGGCGCGGCGCACCGCCAGCGCCAGCGGCACGGTCAGCACCGGCCCCAGCGAGGTCGGGATGCCGACGGTCGCCGGACCTGCGGGGACCGCCTCCACCGCGCGCACCTCGTCGCGCAGCCCGTCCATCGACTCGATCAGCGCCGCCGCCCGCTGCGCCAGCCGCCGCCCGCTTTCGGTCGGCACCACCCCGCGCGCCGTGCGCAGGACCAACTGGCAGCCGAAATCCTCCTCCATCCGCTTCAGATGCAGGCTGAGCGCCGGCTGCGCCACCCGCAGCGCCTCCGCCGCGCGGGAGATCGAGCCATGCTCGACGATGCCCAGGAAATAGCGAAGCTGCCGCACGTCCATCCCGCCGGAACCCTTGCCGTCCATACCAAGGCGCTATGAAGGGAAGGATGGGCATCGTGTGTCAATATGGCTTCCGCTTCCCTACGGTTGCCGCATCCCCGGCTTGGGCCCCTCTTGATCGCCGCAAATCCGTTAACCATTTACTCATCAGGCGCCGGCCGGTCGCGCATTTTGCGGACCGCGGGGGCGCCGTTCCGCGCCCGATGGCTGGGCGGAAGACCATGGAAACGGAGTGCCGGATGGACTTCGGTCAATTCACCGATCGTGCGCGTGGCGTCATTCAGGCCGCGCAGATCGCCGCCCTTGCCGAGCGGCATCAACAGCTTCTCCCCGAACATCTGCTGAAGGCCCTGATCGACGAGGGCAGCGGCGTGGCGGCGCGCCTGGTGCGCGACACCGGCGGCGATCCCGATCTGCTGAAATCCGCGACCGAGGAACAGCTTGCCCGCGCTCCGGTCCAGCCGGGTGCCAGCGAAGGCCCGCAGCCGCTCTACATGTCGCCGGCGCTGGCCGCCGTTCTGCAGGGCGCCGTCGCGGCGGCGCGCAACGGCGGCGACCGCTTCGTCACCGCCGAACGGCTGCTGGAGAGCCTCGCCCGCCAGAGCGGCCCGCTGCGCGCGCTGTTCCGCCGCGCCGGCGTCGATGCCGACGCGCTGGCCGCCGCCGCCGATGCCCAGCGCAAGGACCATCCCGCCGATGCGGAGACCGAGAAGACGGCCGGCGAGGCGCTGGCCCGCTACACCCGCGACCTGACGGAAGAGGCGCGGCAGGGCCGGCTCGATCCGGTCATCGGCCGTGACGACGAGATCCGCCGCACCATCCAGGTCCTGGCCCGCCGCACCAAGAACAACCCCGTGCTGATCGGCGAGCCCGGCGTCGGCAAGACCGCCGTGGTCGAAGGGCTGGCCCAGCGACTGGCCGCCGGTGACGTGCCGGAAGGGCTGAAGGACCGGCGCGTCCTGGCGCTCGACCTCACCGCGCTGCTGGCCGGCGCCAAGTTCCGCGGCGAGTTCGAGGAACGGCTGAAGTCGGTGCTGAGCGAGGTGCAGGAGGCCAATGGCCGCATCATCCTGTTCATCGACGAGCTGCACACCCTGATCGGCGCCGGCCGCACCGACGGGGCGATGGACGCCGCCAACATGCTGAAGCCCGCGCTGGCGCGCGGCGAGCTGCGCTGCGTCGGCGCCACCACGCCCGACGAGTACCGCAAGTACATCGAGAAGGACGCGGCGCTGGCCCGCCGCTTCCAGCCGGTGACGGTGGACGAGCCGTCGGTGGACGACGCCGTGTCGATCCTGCGCGGCATCAAGGGCAAGTACGAGGTTCACCACGGCGTGCGCATCGCCGATGCGGCGGTGGTCGCGGCGGTGAACCTGTCGGCGCGCTACATCGGCGACCGCCGGCTGCCCGACAAGGCCATCGACCTCGTCGACGAGGCGGCGAGCCGCCTGCGCATGGCCATCGACAGCAAGCCGGAGGCGCTCGACGCCGTCGACCGCCGCGTCGCCCAGCTGAAGATCGAGCGCGAGGCGCTGAAGGCCGAGCCGGACGCCGCGTCGCAGGAACGCCTGCACCTGCTCGAAGGCGAGCTGGCCGAGGCGGAAGCCCGCCAATCCTCGATGGAGGAGGAGTGGCGCGCCTCGCAGTCCCGCCGCACCGAGGGCCGCCGCCTGAAGGAGGAGCTTGACCAGGCCCGCACCAAGCTGGAGCGCGCCCAGCGCGACGGCGACTGGGCCAAGGCCGGCGAGCTTGCCTATGGCGTGGTGCCCGACCTGGAGAAGCGTCTGGCCGAGGCCGAATCGCGCGCCAATACCGAGCGCGACGAGGTGACGGCCAAGGACATCGGCGCCGTCGTCACCCGCTGGACCGGCATCCCGGTCGAACGGATGCTGGAGGGCGAGCGCCAGCGGCTTAAGGGCATGGAGGACAAGCTGGCGGAACGCGTCGTCGGCCAGAAGGAGGCGGTGCGCGCGGTGTCCAAGGCGGTGCGGCGCGCCCGTGCCGGCCTGAAGGATCCCAGCCGCCCGACCGGTTCCTTCCTGTTCCTGGGTCCGACCGGCGTCGGCAAGACCGAGTTGGCCAAGGCTCTGGCGGCTTTCCTGTTCGACGACGAGACGGCGATCACCCGGCTCGACATGTCGGAGTATATGGAAAAGCACGCGGTCAGCCGCATGATCGGCTCGCCGCCGGGCTATGTCGGCTATGACGACGGCGGCTCGCTGGCCGAACGCATCCGGCGCCGGCCCTATCAGGTCGTGCTGCTGGACGAGGTGGAGAAGGCGCATCCCGACGTGCTGAACGTCCTGCTGCAGGCGCTCGACGACGGGCGGCTGACCGACGGGCAGGGCCGCACCGCCGACTTCCGCCATGCCATCCTCATCATGACCTCCAACCTGGGGGCCGAGGCGCTGAGCGCCTTGGGCGACGACGAGGACATGGCCGGCGTGACGGTGGAGGTGATGGACGCGGTGCGCAAGGCCTTCCGGCCGGAATTCCTCAACCGGCTGGACGATGTCCTGATCTTCCGCCGGCTGGGCCGCGACCAGATGGCGCGGATCGTCGACATCCAGCTCGCCCGCGTCAACGAGCGGCTGGCCGAGCGCGGCGTCACCCTGGAGGCCGATGCGGCGGCCAAGCGGCGGCTGGGCGATCTGGGCTGGGATCCCGCCTTCGGCGCCCGTCCGCTGAAGCGGGCCATCCAGGGACTGGTCGAGGATCCGATCGCCGAGCGGCTGCTCGACGAGGAGGTGGAGGGCAAGACCACCATGACCCTGTCGGTGGTCGATGGCCGGCTGGCGCTGGACGGCGTGGTGGTCGAGGAGGACCGCGCGCACGGCTTCAAGGCGCCGGAACGCCCGCCGCTCGGCTTCGCCCTGCCGCCGGTGGCGAGCACCGCCGGCAGCCGGGAGGCGTCGGTCCACTGACCGGCATCGGGAAGTAGCGGAAGACGGACGTAACGGAAAAGGCCCTGGATGCATCGCGTCCGGGGCCTTTCTCATGGCTATGCCCGTGTCGCGACCGGCCCGGTCATCCCACGCGGACGCCGCCCCTGACCTTGCCCACCCGCGTGAAATTCTGGTTGTTGCTGAGATGCTGATGCAGGAAGGACGGATTGTAGTAACGCGCTTCCATACCGAAGACCGCCTGCATGTTCTGCAGCGGGAAGCTCCCCTGAATCGCGATGTTCGCCTGCTCCATCGCCACCAGATAGCAATAGACGACATGACCGGAACAGAAGAAGGCCTGCTTGCCACCGGCAAGAAGCTGGTCAAGCAGCGTGTTGACGCGATCGGTCGATTGAACGCCGCCACCCCGGCCCAGGGACTTCACGGCGCCGCCGATGGTGTAGGGCATCTGGGTGGTTCCGCCGGCGTTGAAGCCGCCGCCGGGAGCCACACCCTGGCGCATCATGATGGCGGTCTGCGCCGCGCCTTCGGCAATGCTGGGGATCGCGCAGCGGAACACGTCGTAGGTGTACTTGGCGTTCTTGATCAGCAGGCTGTTCTCCTGCAGCCCGTCACCGTCCATTTCGATGATGGTCGTGGGAGAACTCGCGATGCCGGCATGGACGAAGTCCGACTTTCCCCGGCTGAACAGCTGACCGATCTTGATGGCGATGCCGGTGGCATCCACTCCATACCGATGCTTGACCATGATGTCGCCGGCCTTCACGGCTCCGACCACCGCATTGGAACGCGCTCGTGTCATGACTTTTCTCCCTGTGACGAACCGTGCGCCGACATCCGCGGACGCTTGCGGTCCTGTTCCGCAACCCCACTATACGAAATAACGGAATATCAGAGAAAGAAGTACTACCACCCGAGCAGCCCGCTTTTCATCGGAAGGTGGAGAGCGACGACCAGACAATTATCGAGAGTGATTACCTGATTTCCTGCAGGCGATACTTTCACGAAACCTCTGCAGCCTTGAATAGCATTCTTTCCGGACGATAACCGTGAAAGAGCGGCTTCTCACTGCCTGGGCTGCCGGATGGCGCCTGCCGGGTGATGTTCCGGCGTGACCTGCGCCCCGATTCGCCGCCCGGCAGCATGCGGGGTGCCATCGGGCCTGCGGGTCTGCTAAATGTCCGCCGCGACCCCAAGCACCGGCGGTGCCGCAACAACCTGGGAGGCAGAGTTGGCCGCGACGATCCCACCCTATCTGTCGACTTTCTCGCTCGCCGGACAGGTGGCGCTCGTCACCGGGTCCGGCCGCGGCCTGGGGCTGGAGATCGCGCGGGCACTGGCCGGGTCGGGGGCGCATGTGCTGCTGAACGGCCGCGACTCCGCGACGCTGGCGGCGCGGGTGGCCGAGATCGAAGCGGACGGCGGACGCGCGTCCGCACTGGCCTTCGACGTGGCGGACCGGGCGGCGGTGCGCGACGCCTTCGCCCGGATCGGGCGGGAGCATGGACGGCTCGACGTGCTGGTCCAGAATGTCGGGCAGCGCAACCGCAAACCGCTGGCCGACCTGACCGACGATGAGATCCTGGCTCTTTTGGACGTCGATCTGGCTTCTCCCCTCATCCTGGCGCGGGAGGCGGCGCGGTTGATGCTGCCGCGGGGCCGGGGCCGTCTGATCGCCATCTCCTCGGTCGCCGGGCAGATCTCGCGGGCGAACGACAGCGTCTATGCCTCGGCGAAGGCGGGGCTGAACGGCATGGTGCGGGCATTGGCCGCCGAATACGGACCGCTCGGCCTGACCAGCAACGCCATCGCGCCCGGCTTTTTCGCGACCGAAACGAATGCGGCCATCGCCGCCGATCCCGAACATGGGGCCTATTTCGCCAACCGCACGCCGATGCGCCGCTGGGGCCGGCCGGAGGAGATCGCCGGGGCGGCGGTTTTCCTGGCATCGGCCGCGGCGTCCTATGTCAACGGCCATGTCTTGGTCGTGGACGGCGGCGCCACCATCTTGATGTGAGCCGCCGGCCAAATTGCCACCGCCATGCTGACCATTCCCATCCCCTGCGGCGACCCCGCCGCCCTGTTCCGCTCCTGGGCCGCCGAGCCCTGGGCCATGCTGCTCGACAGCGCGGCGCCCCATCCGCGGAACGGGCGCTTTTCCTATATCGTCGCCGAACCGTTCCAGACCGTCGAGTCCATCGGCGGCCGGACGCTGGTCGATGGCGCCCCGCAGCCCGGCAGCCCCTTCGACGCGCTGGAGCGGGCGCTGGCAGCATATCCCCTGCCCTCCCCCGGCCCGGTCCCCTTCACCGGAGGCGCGGTGGGCTTTATCGGTTACGAAGCCGGAACGGCCCTGGAAGGGTTGCGCTCCCGCCATGGCAATCCGGGGGGCCAGCCGGACATGGCCTTCGGCCTCTACGACGTCGTCGCCGCCTTCGACCGGGAGACGCGGAGCGCCTGGGTCGTGGCCGCCCGGCCGGAGGCGGAGGAGCGCGCCCGCCGCATGGCCGCGCGGCTGTCCGTTCCGCCACCGGAACAATCAGCCGGTCCGGCCCCGGTGCGCTGGCGGTCTGAACTGGCGCGCCCCGACTATCTCGACCGTGTCGGCCGGGTGTTGGAGTATATCCGCGCCGGCGACATCTATCAGGCGAACTTCACCCAACGCTTCCTGGCCGACGTGGACGGAACCCTCGACGCCTATGCGCTGTACGAGCGTCTGCGCCGTCTCAGCCCGGCCCCCTTCGCCGCCTTCCTGAACTGCGGTCCCCGCCTGCGGCTGGCGGGCGCCTCGCCCGAGCGATTCATCCGGCTGCGCGCCGACCGGACCATCGAGACGCGGCCGATCAAGGGCACCCGCCCGCGCCATGCCGACCCCGCGGCCGACGCGGCGGCGGCGGCGGAACTGTCGGCAAGCATCAAGGACCGGGCGGAAAACCTGATGATCACCGACCTGCTGCGCAACGATCTGGCGCGCGTGTCGGAAGTCGGCAGCGTCAAGGTGCCGGTGCTGTTCGGGCTGGAGAGCTTCGCCAGCGTCCACCATCTGGTGTCGGTCGTCACCTCCCGGCTGCTGCCGGGGCTGGGGCCGGTCGATCTGCTGCGCGCCGCCTGCCCCGGCGGCTCCATCACCGGCGCGCCGAAGATCCGCGCCATGCAGATCATCGACGAGCTGGAGGTCGCCCGCCGCGGCGCCTATTGCGGCTCGGTCGCCTGGATCGGCTTCGACGGCGCCATGGACAGCAACATCGTCATCCGCACCCTGTCGGTGACGCAGGACCGCGTCATCGCCCAGGCCGGCGGCGGCATCGTCGCCGATTCCGATCCGGCGGCGGAACATGAGGAAATGCTGGTCAAGGCCCGCGCCCAGCTGCGCGCCGCCGGCGAGTTGGCGGAAGAGGACGTCGCATGACCATCTGGCTGAACGGCCGCCTGCTGCCCGCCGCCGAGGCGCGGATCGATCCGGCCGATCGCGGCTTCACCCTGGGTGACGGGCTGTTCGAGACCATCCGCATCAAGGACGGCGCAACCCGCCACCTGCCCCGCCATCTCGACCGGCTGGCCGCCGGCGCCGCCCTGCTGCGCCTGCCGCTGCCCTATGATTTTCCGGCGCTGTCGCGGGCGATGGCGGCGCTGATCGCGGCGATCGGCACCAAGGACGGCGTGCTGCGCCTGACCCTGTCGCGCGGCACCGGCGCCCGCGGGGTATTGCCGCCCGCCGACGCCCGCCCGACGGCGATGATGACGGCCGCCCCCGCCGCCCATATGACGGCGCCGGCTGCCGCCGTGATCGCCCGCGGCACCCGTCGCAACGAGCATTCGCCGCTGTCGCGGCTGAAGTCGCTGAACTACCTGGATTCCATCCTGGCCCGGCAGGAGGCGGCGGAACGCGGCGCCGACGAGGCACTGCTGCTGAACGGCGCCGGCCGGCTGGCCGAATCCAGCGTCGCCAACCTGTTCCTGTCGGTCGGCGGCCGGCTGCTGACCCCGCCCGTCGCCGACGGCGCCCTTCCCGGCATCCGCCGCGCCCTGATCCTGGAGCGCCACGGCGCGGTCGAGGCGCCGCTCACCCCCGACGACCTCGCCCGCGCCGACGAGGCGATTCTGACCAACAGCCTGGGCCTGCGCCCGCTGCTGTCGGTGGACGGCGGTCCGGTCGGCGACGGATCCGCCGGCCCGGTCCTCGCCCGGCTGCTGGCCGACCCGGACCTGTAAGCAAGCAAGGGACTGTCATGATCGAAACGGTGAGCTATCCCGAACTGACCGCCATCGGCTTCATGGTCGAGGCCAGCCCGGAAGACCTGCCGGCGGCGGTATCGGCGGCGTGGGAGCGCCTGTTCGCCGCCGACAGCGGGGCGACCTCCTTCGCGGCGGTGTCGCTGCCGGAGGAGAACGGGCTGCGGCGCGAACTTGTCGGCTTCCTGGCGGCCAAGGCGACGGAGATCCCGCCGGGCATGGTCCGCGTCGACCTCGCGGCCGGCCGCTATCTGCGCCTCATCCATGACGGCCCGGTTTCCGCCATCCCGGACGGCTTCGCCCGGCTGCACGCCCACGCCGCGGCGAACGGCATGAAGGTGAGCGGCATCGCCCTCGACTTCGGCCATCGCCCCGGCCTGCCCGACGGTCGCCACGAACTGCATCTGGCCCTGTCGGCGCAGTTGCCGGCCCTGGGGTGACCGCGAGTCGCCCTCTCCCGGGGGGAGGGGGATTCTCCTCCCCCTCCCCGCCTACTTCAGGAACGGCAGGTTCAGCCCCTGCTCCTTGGCGCACTCGATGGCGATGTCATAGCCGGCGTCGGCATGGCGCATCACGCCGGTGGCCGGGTCGTTCCACAGCACACGCTCGATCCGCTTGGCCGCGGCGTCGCTGCCGTCGCAGACGATGACCATGCCCGAATGCTGGGAGAAGCCCATGCCGACGCCGCCGCCATGGTGCAGGCTGACCCAGGTCGCCCCGCTGGCGGTGTTCAGCAGCGCGTTCAGCAGCGGCCAGTCCGACACGGCGTCGGAACCGTCCTTCATCGCCTCCGTCTCGCGGTTCGGGCTGGCGACCGATCCGCTGTCGAGATGGTCGCGGCCGATGACGATGGGGGCCTTCAGCTCGCCCGACTTCACCATCTCGTTGAAGGCGAGGCCCAGGCGGTGGCGCTGACCCAGCCCGACCCAGCAGATGCGGGCGGGCAGGCCCTGGAACCGGATGCGCTTGGCCGCCATGTCGAGCCAGTTGTGCAGGTGCGGATCGTCGGGGATCAACTCCTTCACCTTGGCGTCGGTCTTGCGGATGTCCTCCGGATCGCCGGACAGCGCCGCCCAGCGGAACGGGCCGACGCCGCGACAGAAGAGCGGGCGGATATAGGCGGGGACGAAGCCGGGGAAGTCGAAGGCGTTCTCCAGCCCCTCCTCCTTCGCCATCTGGCGGATGTTGTTGCCGTAATCGACGGTCGGGATGCCCATGGCGTGGAAGGCCAGCATCGCCTCCACCTGCACCCGCATCGACTTGCGCGCGGCTGCGGCGACGGCGGCCGGCTGGCTTTCGCGGGCGCTCTCCCATTCCTCCAGCGTCCAGCCCTGCGGCAGATAGCCGTTCACCGGGTCATGGGCGGAGGTCTGGTCGGTGACGATGTGCGGCCGGGACTTGATGTCGGTGCCGGCGCGGCGCGCCAGTTCGGGGAAGACGTCGGCGGCGTTGCCGAGCAGGCCGACGGAGATCGCCTCGCCCTTGGCGCAGGCCTCGTTGATCCAGGCCAGCGCCTCGTCCAGATCGGCGGTGTGGCGGTCGAGATAGCCGGTGCGGATGCGCATCTCGATGCTGCTGGGGCGGCATTCGACCGCCAGCATGCAGGCGCCGGCCATGGTGGCGGCCAGCGGCTGCGCCCCGCCCATGCCGCCCAGCCCGCCGGTCAGGATCCACTTGCCCTTCAGGTCGCCGTTGTAATGCTGGCGCCCGGCCTCGACGAAGGTCTCGTAGGTGCCCTGCACGATGCCCTGGCTGCCGATGTAGATCCACGATCCGGCGGTCATCTGGCCGTACATCGCCAGACCCTTGCGGTCCAGCTCGTTGAAGTGATCCCAGGTCGCCCAGCGCGGCACGAGGTTGGAGTTGGCGATCAGCACGCGCGGCGCATCGGCATGGGTGCGGAAGACGCCGACCGGCTTGCCCGACTGGACCAGCAGGGTCTCGTCGTCGTTCAGCGTCTTCAGCGCCGAGACGATGCGGTCGAAGCTCTCCCAGTCGCGGGCGGCGCGGCCGATGCCGCCATAGACGACCAGCTCCTGCGGCCGTTCGGCGACGTCGGGATCGAGGTTGTTCATCAGCATGCGCATCGGCGCCTCGGCGAGCCAGCTCTTGCAGCTCAGTTCGGGGCCGTGCGGGGCACGGATGACGCGCTGGTTGTCGAGGCGGGATGACATGGGTTGGTGGCTCCTGGTGGGAGGGTGAGCGCGAGACAGGCGGCAGTCCCCTCCCCCGCCCAGCGGGGGAGGATTAGGGAGGGGGGCTGACTCTTCAAGGCGGCGGCAACTGGAAGCGCGCCCCCAGCCGGTAGCGGCTGCCGGGATGCACCAGCATCGCCACCGTCACCACCCGCCCCCCGACCCAGGTGCGGCGGGTCACGCGCAGACAGGGTTCGGTGACGGGGATGTCCAGCAGCCGGGCGATCTCCGGCGTCGGCGACACCGCTTCGATGACGTGCTCCACCTGCGGCGAGGACTCCAGCCGGATCAGGTATTCGCCCGGCGTCTGGCGGGTGAAGTCCTGGTCGAGATAGTCGGGCGCCACCGCCGGGTTGACCCAGCGTTCCTCCAGCTGGACCGGCACGTCGCTCTCGCAGTGGATGACGACGGAATGGAACAGCTTCGCGCCCACCGGCAGGTTGAAGCGGCGGGCCAGCCCGGCATCCGCTGTGACCGCGAGCAATTGCTCCACCCGGCAGGAATGGACGTTGCCGCGCTCAACGATCTCGTCGGCGATGCTGCGCAGTTCCACCACGTCGGTGCTGGGCGGCCGTTCGGCGACGAAGGTGCCCAGCCCCTGCACGCGGGTCAGCAGCCCCTCGTCGGTCAGGTCGCGCAGCGCGCGGTGGACCGTCATGCGGCTGACCGAGAATTCCTCCAGCAGCTTGTGCTCCGACGGGATCTGGAAGCCTTCCGGCCAGTCGCCCGAGCTGATCCGGCGGCGGATGGCCTCCTTGATCTGGGCGTAGCGCGGCTGCGCGGTGGAGATGACGTCGCTCATGCGTCCTCCGCTCCGTTCCTCGGCTCGCGGACCACGCCGCCGTTCACCACCGCCATGCAGGGGTTGAGGCCGATGGCGTAGGCCAGCTCCGCCGGATGCTCGATGCGCCAGAGCGCCAGATCGGCCCGCTTGCCGGGCGCGATCACGCCGCGGTCGGCGAGGCCCAGGGCCTTGGCCGCATGGCGGGTGACGCCGGCCAGCGCCTCCGCCGGGGTCAGGCGGAAGAAGGTGCAGCCCATCGACAGCATCAGCAGCAGCGAGGTGACCGGCGAGGTGCCGGGATTGTTGTCGGTGGACAGCGCCATCGGCACGCCATGGCGGCGCAGCAGGTCGATGGGCGGCAGCCTGGTCTCGCGCAGGGCATAGAAGGCGCCGGGCAGCAGCACCGCCACCGTGCCGGCCCGGGCCATGGCGGCGACGCCGTCCTCGTCCAGATGTTCGATATGGTCGGCCGACAGCCCGCCGAACTCCGCAACCAATTGCGCACCGCCGAGGTTGCTCAGCTGTTCGGCATGCAGCTTCACCGGCAGGCCGAGCCGCTTCGCCGTCTCGAACACGCGGCGGGTCTGGGCGACCGAGAAGCCGATCCCCTCGCAGAAGGCGTCCACCGCATCGGCCAGCCCGGCTTCGGCGATGGCCGGCAGGGTTTCGGTGCAGATGCGGTCGATGTAGCCGTCGGGGTCGCCCTTGAACTCCGGCGGCAGGGCGTGGGCGCCGAGATAGGTGGTGCGGACCTCCACCGCTCGGACCTGCGCCAGCCGGCGGGCGACGCAGAGCATGCGCGTCTCGGTCTCGGTGTCGAGCCCATAGCCGGACTTCACCTCCACCGTCGTCACGCCCTCTGCCAGCAGGCTGTCCAGCCGCGGCAGGGTGGCGGCCAGCAACTCGTCCTCACCGGCGGCGCGGGTGGCGGTGACGGTGGACAGGATGCCGCCGCCGGCCCGCGCGATCTCCTCATAGCTGGCGCCGTTCAACCGCATCTCGAACTCGCGGGCGCGGTTGCCGCCATAGACCAGATGGGTGTGGCAATCGATCAGGCCGGGAGTCATCCAGCCGCCCCGCCCCGAATGGACCCGGGTCGCCAGCGCATCGGGCGCGCCGGTCAGATCGGCGCGGCGGCCGACGAAGGCGATGCGGCCGTCCTTGATGCCCACCGCCGCGTCGACGAGGGCGCCATAGCCGTCGGCGTCGCTCATGGTGGCGACGGACAGGTCGATCCACAGGGAATCCCACGGCGCGCTGGTCGGCATCGGTTCGGCTCCTTCCTACCAGTTCGTGCAGCAACCCCCTTGGCAGCAGGTTGCCTATACTTGTATAGTGTTGTCTATAATAGCGAGGGCGCCCTCATGAGCAACCTGTTTTTTGCCTCGGCGCTGCTGCCGGACGGCTGGGCGGAGGATGTGCTGGTCACGACGGACGAGCGCGGCCGGATCGTCTCGGCGACGCCCGGCGCCGCCTGCCCGGCCGATGCGGAGCGCTTCGCCGGGGCCGCCGTTGCCGGCATCGCCAACCTGCATTCCCACGCCCACCAGCGCGCCATCGCCGGGATGGGCGAATCCTCCGGTGAAGGCTCGGACAGCTTCTGGAGTTGGCGCGAGGTGATGTACCGGGCGCTCGACCGCATGGACCCGGAGGATTTCGAGGCGGTCGCCGCCCAGCTCTATGTGGAGACGCTGAAGGCCGGCTTCACCGCCATCGCCGAATTCCATTACCTGCACCACGACCGCGACGGCAGCGCCTACGCCGACCCGGCGGAGATGAGCCACCGCGCCATCGCCGCCGCGCGCAGCGCCGGGTTGCCGATCACGCTGCTGCCGGTGCTCTACAACGCGTCCGGCTTCGGCGGCACGGCGCCGACCGCCGGGCAGCGGCGCTTCATCCATGACGGGGCAGGGTTCGACCGGCTGACCGCGGCCCTGCGCCGCGCCTATGGCGGGGACGACGACGTGCGGCTCGGCATCGCCCCGCATTCCCTGCGCGCCGTCCCGGACGATCTGCTCGGCGAAACCGTCGCCGCCCAGCCGGAAGGCCCGATCCACATCCACATCGCCGAGCAGCGCCGGGAGGTGGAGGACTGCCTCGCCCACCATGGCCGCCGCCCGGTGGAGCATCTGCTCGACACCCAGCCGGTCGATGGCCGCTGGTGCCTGATCCACGCCACCCACATGACCGCGGAAGAGGTGACGGACGTCGCCGCCAGCGGCGCGGTCGCCGGGCTGTGCCCGACCACCGAGGCCAATCTCGGCGACGGCTTCTTCGCCGCCGAATCCCACATGGCGCAGGGCGGAGGCTGGGGCATCGGCTCCGACAGCCACATCTCCGTCAGCCCGGTGGAGGAACTGCGCTGGCTGGAATATGGCGCGCGTCTGACCAGCGGACGGCGCACCGTGCTGGCCGGCGGCTCCCGCCGCTCCACCGCCCGCCGTCTGGTCGAGGGCGCCCAGGCCGGCGGCGCGCAGGCCACCGGCTTCGATGCCGGGCGCATCGCCGCCGGTCGCCGCGCCGACCTCGTGGTGCTCGACACCGACCACCCGCTGCTGGCGGCGCGCAAGGACGACGCACTGCTGGACAGCTGGATTTTCGCCGGCAACGCCCCCCTGGTGCGGGATGTGCTGATCGCCGGACGCGCCGTCGTCCGCGACCGCCGCCACCCGCGCGAGCACGAAATCGCCGAACGCTTCAAAAAGACCCTTGGGAGACTTCTGGGATGAGCGAGACCATCACACTTGTTCCGGGCGCGCTGTCGCTCGACACGCTGCGCAGCATCTACCGCGGCCGTCCGGCCCTGACGCTCGACCCGGCGGCCTATCCGCGGATGGAGCGTTCGCGCGCCCTGATCGACCGGATCGCCGGCGGCGACGAGGCGGTCTATGGCGTCAACACCGGCTTCGGCAAGCTGGCCCACACCCACATCGCCGCGGCGGATCTGGAAACGCTCCAGCGCAACCTGATCCTGTCGCACGCCACCGGCGTCGGCGCCCCGCTGGCCGATGGCGTGGTGCGGCTGATCCTGGTGATCAAGGCGGTCAGCCTCGCCGTCGGCGCCTCGGGCGTGCGGCCGGCGCTGGTCGATGCGCTGCTGAAGCTCTACGAGGCCGACGTGCTGCCGGTGGTGCCGGGCAAGGGCTCCGTCGGCGCCTCCGGCGATCTGGCGCCGCTGGCCCATCTGTGCGGCGTGCTGCTCGGCATCGGCCATGTCCGGGTCAACGGCGAAACCCTGCCGGCGGAAGAGGGGCTGCGCATCGCCGGCCTGCCGGTGTTCGACCTGAAGGCCAAGGAAGGCCTGGCGCTGATCAACGGCACCCAGGTGTCGACCGGTCTGGCGCTCGCCGGGCTGTTCGAGATCGAGCGCACCTTCAAGGCGGCGCTGGTCGCAGGATCCCTGTCGGTGGAGGCCGTTATGGGCAGCCACCGCCCCTTCGACGCGCGCATCAGCGCGCTGCGCGGCCAGCCCGGCCAGATCGCCGTCGCCGCCGCCTTCCGCGAGGTGCTGGCCGGCAGCGAGCTGAACGCCAGCCACCAGGGGCCGGACTGCCACCGGGTGCAGGATCCCTACAGCCTGCGCTGCCAGCCGCAGGTGATGGGCGCCGTCCTTGACCAGATGCGGCAGGCGGCGCGCACGCTGGTGATCGAGGCCAACGGCGTCACCGACAACCCGCTGGTTCTGGTCGACACCGACGAGGTGCTGTCCGGCGGCAACTTCCATGCGGAGCCGGTGGCGATGGCCGCCGACCAGCTCGCCATCGCCGCGTCGGAGATCGGCGCCCTGGCCGAGCGCCGCATCGCCATGCTGATCGACACCACCATCAGCGGCCTGCCGCCCTTCCTGGTCGCCGAACCGGGCCTCAATTCCGGCTTCATGATCGCCCATGTCACCGCCGCCGCCCTGGCGTCGGAGAACAAGACTCTCGCCCACCCCGCCAGCGTCGACAGCCTGCCGACCTCCGCCAACCAGGAGGACCATGTCAGCATGGCGACCTTCGCGGCGCGGCGGCTGGGCGACATCGCCGGCAACGTCGCCGACATCGTCGGCATAGAGCTTTTGGCCGCGATCCAGGGGCTGGAGTTCCATCGCCCGCTGAAGACCACCGGCCGGCTGGAGCAGGCCATCGCCGCCATCCGCGCCGAGGTGCCGCGCTATGAGGTGGACCGCTACTTCGCCCCGGATCTGGCCGCCATCGGCGCCCTGGTGCGCAACGGCACGCTTGACCATCTGATGCCGGTATCCCTGGAGACCGTATAATGACCGACACCATCTTCGATCTGGTTCAAGGCGACGGGCCGCTGGTCATCAGCATGCCCCATTGCGGGACCGAGCTTTCTCCCGGTCTGGCCGACCGCCTGACGGACGAGGCGCTGACCCTGCGCGACACCGACTGGCACATCCCGCGCCTGTACGGCTTCGCGACCGGCCTGGGCGCGACGCTGCTCAGCGCCCGCTACTCCCGTTACGTGGTCGATCTCAACCGCTCATCGACCGGCGAGAGCCTGTATCCCGGACAGGCGACCACCGGCCTGTGCCCGGAAACCCTGTTCGACGGCACGCCGCTCTACCGCGACGGACAGGCGCCCGACGCGGCGGAGGTGGCGCAGCGGGTGGAGGGCTATTGGCGTCCCTACCACGATGCGCTGGCGGCGGAGCTGGCGCGGGTCAAGGCGCGCCACGGCTTCGCCCTGCTCTATGACGCCCATTCGATCCGCAGCCAGGTGCCGCGCCTGTTCGACGGGCGCCTGCCCGACCTGAACCTGGGGACGGCCCGCGGCATCAGTGCCGATCCGCGGCTGGCCGCCCGCGTCGTCGCGGCGATGGAAAGCGCCGCGGCGGCGGAGGGGATGACCTGCGTCACCAACGGACGCTTCGTCGGCGGCCACATCACCCGCGCCTATGGGCAGCCGGCCGAAAACGTCCACGCCATTCAGATGGAGCTGGCGCAGGACCGCTACATGGACGAGGAGGCGCCGCCCTTCGCCTATCGTCCCGACCGGGCGGAAAAGCTCCAGCGGGTGCTGAGGGCGCTGCTCGACGCCTTCGCAAGCTGGCGGCCGGCGCAGGGCTGACCCGCTACGGCGGAAGAACGGGGCGAGGAACCGCCCCTCTTCCGCCGCGTTCCCCTGCGGCCTCCGTTTTGCGGGCGCGGCATGCAGGGGACCGGCGTTGAACGACATCACCGAACAGAGCGGCATCGAGAATCCGGGCGGCGGCATCGGTTATGGCGGGCGCCCGGCGCCCGCGGCCTTCCAGCCCGCCCTGACCGCCGTCGATACGCTGGATGCGCAGGTCCACGACATCGTCACCTGCGATCCCGGCCCGGTCAGCCAGGCATTGGCCGCCGCGGGCCATTACGCCATAAAACGTCACGTGCTGATCCCCGGCTTCGCCATCGCCGGCATCGTCGGTCTGCTGGCCGGACAGCGGGATCTGCGCCGGGCCGGCAGTGTGGGAGTGGCCGGGCTGGTGATGACGGCGGCCGCGAGCCGCTCGATCAAGCGCTATGTGAAGCGCCGCCGCCCCGACGAATGCGAACCGCGCCGCAAGCCGGGCTGGCGCATCAGCGCACGGTCGCTGCCGTCCGGCCATGCCGCGAGCGCCTTCGCCGCGGCGACCGCCCTGGCCTCGGTCAGCCGGTCGCCGGCACAGAGCGCAATGATCTACGGAACCGCGGCGGTGCTCGCCGGCGGGCGGGTGGTGAAGCACCGCCATTGGGCGTCCGACGTGATGGCGGGCGCCTTGCTCGGCACCGCCATCACGTTGCTGGCGCGGCGGATCCTGCCGCGCTGACCCGCTATTTCTTCGGCAGCGGCAGAGAGCCCTGTTCGGCCTTCGGCTGGTCGGCCAGCCGCTTGGCGCGCTTGTTGCGCACCTCCACCGCCTCCCCGGTCTTCAGCGGCACGAAGCCGTCCGGGCGCATGGCGTTGCCGACGATCTGCTTCAGCAGGTCGATGTTGGTGGTCTGCACCCGGCGGCCGCGGCGGACCTGATCCAGGAACTTCTGCGACGGCGTCAGCACATAGTCGATGGCGTCGATGCGCTTGCCGACCTTGGTGTATTCCTTGTCGGCGATGTCGAGGATGCCCTCGTCCACCAGCGCGTCGACCGCGGCCGTCACCACGCGCAGCGTATCGCGGCGGCGCGACCACTCGTTCATGCCGCTGTTCTTGATGATCTCGTCGGCGCTGATCGACACCGGCTTCGCATCGTCGTCGGCGGTGTCGTATTCGATGGACAGGCGATTGTAGAGCCAGCGCGACACCGGCGACTTCAGTTTCATCAGCCAGGCGTAGGAGACCGGCTTGAACTCCAGGTCGCGGATGGCGGCGGAGACCAGCGGGTTGAACTCCAGATAGGTCTCCTCGACACCGCCGTCCTCATCGACCAGATCGGGACGGGAGCGGATGGCCAGCACCGGGAAGGCGGTGGATTCCAGCAGGTTCTGTCCGCGGCTCTTCTTTCCCGGTTCCGCGCTGCCGCCGGTGGAGATGATGATGCGCGACCGCGCCAGGATGGTCAGGGATTCGCGGATGTCCTGGATCGACAGCGTGTGGTTGACCGCCCGCAGTTCCCGCTGGATCTCGTACAGGCTGAAGCGCATCTGCACCTTGTCGCGGTTCTCGCCGGTCAGCGACAGGCGCGAGCGGTCCATGGCGAGGCGGCGCACCACCTGCTCCACCACCTGTTCGCGCTCCGACGGGAAGATCTCGACTTCCACCAGATCCGGGCCGCTGCCGGGGGCGCGGTCGTCCTTCTTCGCGCTGCTCAGCCGGTCGATACGGGCGGGCTGGACGGTCAGGCGGTAGTTGCGGCCGCGAAACGCGAACTCGCGCCGCACCGACTTGATGAAGCTGTCCTTGGTGACCAGTTCGCCCTTCTCCTTCGCCACCTTCTCCTTGTCGTTGTCGCGGGAGACGAACACGAACCGCGGCGCCAGATCGTAGAGCGCGATCAGGTGCGATTGTGAACGGTCTTCCAGCTCGAACAGGATGAGTTGGGCGGCGCTGGTCGGGGCCATCTTGCTCATGAACATCTCCGAAGGTCGGGAGTAACCATGGCGCGCGGAGCCCCCGGGCGCAACAGAACCGAAGGAAATTAACGCCTCCGGGGTGGAGCGATAGCCCGCGCATATGGTGCGACAGCCCGCGATGATGGAGCAACGCCCCGCGATCATGGAGCGATAGCCCGCGATTGCCGCCCTTGCCCCCGGCTTCCCGGGTCGCGGAACCGCGGCTCCCTGAAGAATCGGGGAGAATCGGGCGGAATCAGGAAGATTCGCCCCGGGGCATGGCAGGGGGAAACGCGGGCTACTGCTCCATGACCGGGGAACACCACCCCCGGCACCGTCCGCGAACCGGCCGGATTGCTCCCGGCCATCCCGGCCGGCGGGGAATCGCGGGCTGTTGCTCCAGGAAACGCCCGGAAAGACAGACAGGAAGCGGTCCGGCAATCGCGGGCAAGGGCTCCATACCCGCGACCTGAAGCTCCAGGATCCCGATTCGGCGGGACATCGCGGGCTGTGGCTCCATGGTCGCGGGCTGATGCTTCAAGGTCGCGGGCTATTCCTGACCATCCGCGGGCTGCTGCTCTATGGAGTGCGAGCCCGCGATTCGACTCTGCCGCGGACCGCTTCGAATCCTCCTTGCCAAATCACCCCATCCACTCGCCACCGCCGCCTGTCCAACCAGCTGTCCAACCAATCGGGCCGGCCGGGCCGATGGCACGGAGGAGTATCGCCGCAGATGACCGACCATAGCGCAAACCCCAACCGCTGGGGCCGGATTCCGGCCTGGTGGCTGGATCACCCCGAACTCGACGCCGACGGCCTCGCCGTGCTGGCCGCCCTCAGCACCTATGCCGACGACATGGGCGTGTGCTGGCCCTCGCAGGCGACGCTGGCGGGAAAGCTGAAACGCAGCCGCCCGACGGTGAACCGGATCCTGGGCCGGCTGGAAGCGCTCGGGCTGGTGACCATCGAACACCGCCGGTCGGCCAGCGGCGGCCGTCTCAGCTGCCGCTACCGGCTGGCCCTGACCGTCACGGACGATGCCGGGCAGGGTGCAAGGGTGGACAGCCCCGCTGACTCGGCAATGGACTCCCCCTGTCCAGCGGCGAGTCATGAACAGCTTGAACCTGAACAGAATCCGGACACGCTCCATAGGCGGGCGGGCAGGCCACGGGTCGCCGGCCAGGAACCGGCCCATGCGCGGTCCGTCGCCAAGCCGGCCCCCAAACCGACCGCCGAACCAGTAGACCAGGACTGGACCCCATCCGCCACCGATCGCCAATGGGCCGCGAGCCGCTTCCCCGCCGTCGATCTCGACCGTCATGCCGAACGCTTCGTCCAGCAATGCCGCGCCCATGGCTACCGCTACCGTGACGTCGCCGCCGCCTGGCGTTCCTGGCTGCTGCAGGACATGACCCGTATGGCGCAACAGCCCGCGGAAGCCACCGGCAATCCGGCAAACCGGGCAAACCGCAAAGCCGACGCCCGTCCGGACGCGAAGCGGTCCGCCAACCGTCCGGCGGCGGACGCCGAACAACGCCTGTCGGCCTGGGCCAGCGTCGCCGCCCGGCTGAACGGCCAACCCGGTGCCGCCGCCGGTACCGCCAACCCCTGGGGAGTCGGCGCATGAGCAACCTCCACCCGTTCCCGGCCTCGCCGGCATCGCAGCCGAGCTTTCCGCTGCCCTTCGACCCGGCCATGGCGCCGGCTCTGCGCAGCCGGATGCTGCGCGAGGCTCTGCCCGACCCGTTGCGGCAGCTGCTCGACCGCGGGCAGACCGGACGCCACAGCCGCTTCACCGAAAACGGCTTCTCCGACGTGGTGGAGGACTGGACGCCGCCGGCCGGGGTCACGCCGCGTCATGCCGCTCTGGCCCGCCGCGCCCTTGCGGAGATCGACGACGGCATCCTGGCGCCCGCGCCGGCCAATCACCTGCTGGGCCGGGTGCTGGCATTGCTGAGCCATTTCCCGGCGAAGGCGACGACGCCGGAGGTGGAGCAATTGCTCGCGATGGACTGGGCGGACGATCTGGGGGAGTTCCCGGCCTGGGCGATTGATCAGGCCGCCAGGGTCTGGCGCCGCACCCGAAAATGGCGGCCCAGCATCGCCGAAATCCGCGCCCTGTGCGAGGAGGCCTGCGCCGCCGAACGCGCCTTGGCCGAGCGTCTGCGCGTCATCGCCTTGGCCGGCGAGCGAAGCGCCGAAACCGACGGCTGTGCGGAGAACGCGGCGGTGCGTCCCGTGCTGGCCTCGGCCATCCGCCGCATGCGATGATAACCGAAGTTCAGTCTTATCTGCTGCCCGTCTGTGGCAGTTGCGACACCCTGAACCGGCGGAGCGGACCTAAGACATGTCTTAGATTTGCGCCACAGCCGCGCTTTGGTAAAAGGGGTTCACAGCCGATGGCGAAAAGGGACATGAGATGACCAACGACACGGGACACGGACCGGTGAAGCGCTTGCTGGTCAATGGCCCGAAGGGCGGGATCGGCAAGACGACGCTCAGCCGCAACATCGCGGTGGCGGCGGCGCTCGACGGCTGCACGGTCGCGACGCTCGATCTCGACCCCCAGCGCAGCCTGACCAAATGGTTCGCCAAGCGCCCGGACGGCATGACCTCCATAACCCACTTCGAAGCGGGCATGACGCCGGCCGACATCCGCGCCGCCCTGGATGGCATCGAAGGCTACGACCTGCTGGTGATCGACACCCCTCCGTCGATCGAGGACCACCCGGAGGAGTTCAAGCTGCTTGCCCTGTCCTCCGACCTGATCGTGGTGCCGACCGGCCAGAGCGACGACGACCTCGACTCCGTCCGGCCCTGGATGCGCTTCGTCCGCCGTTACGGCAAGAACGCCGCCTTCGTGATGAACCGCGTCAAGCCGCGCACCCGAGGCTTCACCGAGGCTCAGCGCAAGCTGCTGGGCGACGGCCGGATCTGTCCGGTCGAGGTGCCGGATTACGAGGACATCCAATTCACCGCCAGCCGTGGCCTCGGCCTCCTGGAGTTGAAGGGCGGCAAGGGGGCCGAGCATGTCGCCGGCGTCTGGGCCTTCGTCCGTCACGAACTGGAGTTGGCGCAATGAGCGGGTTCAAGCAGGTATCCAAGGCCCAGGCCCGCCGCCACATCGCGGTGGACGAGCGGATCGAGCGCATGGCGGAGGCGACCGTCGACCTCGTCCGCCGTGAGGAGTTCGTGCAGGAGATCTCGACCCTGTGGCGCAGCGCCCAGGAGAAGTTCCTGCTGATCGGCCGCTATCTCGTCCAGGCCCGCCTGCGCCTGCCCCATGGCGAGTTCCAGGCGATGGTCGAGAATGAGCTGCCCTTCGGCTATCAGGTCGCCTACCAGCTGCGCATGGTGGCGGAGGCGGTGGACAGCGGACGCCTCCCCGGCTCTAAGCTGCCGCCCAGCTACGCCACCGTCTACCAGCTCGCCACCCTGACCAGCGAACAGCTCCGGCTGGCGGACCAGCGCAACCTGATCCGTCCCGACGTCACCCGGCCTGAGATCGTCCGCTTCAAACGCGACCTGCGGAACAAGTCCATCGATCACATCAGCCGGCGCGAGGCGCTGGAGGCCGAACGCCAGCGGCTGCGCGAGCGGCTGATCGCGGTGGAGGCCGAATTGGCGTCGCTGGACGACCAGGACTGACGGGTCGCCTCCTGCTCCCTCTGCCCTGCCGGTCCGGAACGCTGTATCCTCCCCGCATCTCCGTCCTGAACAGCCGACTTGCGGGAGACGCCATGCCGAGCATCGATCTGAACTGCGACATGGGCGAGGGCTACGGCGCCTGGACCATGGGCGATGACCGCGCGATGCTCGACATCGTGACCTCCGCCAACATCGCCTGCGGCTTCCATGCCGGCGATCCCACCATCATGGCCGACACCGCCCGCCTGGCCGGGGAGAAGGGCGTGCGCATCGGCGCCCATCCCGGCTTCGAGGACCGGTCCGGCTTCGGCCGCCGGGTCATCCGCGGCATCACCGCCACGGAGGTGGAGCGATTGGTCGCTTATCAGGTCGGCGCGCTCCAGGCCTGCGCCGCCCTGTCGGGCCGGCGTGTGACCCATGTCAAGCCGCACGGCGCCCTCTACAACACGGCGGCGGTGGAGCCGGATCTGGCCGCCGCCATCGCCCGCGCCGTCAAGGCGGTTGACCCCGCCCTGCTGTTCGTCGTCCCGCCGCTGAGCGCCATGGACCGCGCCGGCCAGGACGCCGGCCTGCGCGTCGCCCGAGAGGCCTTCGCCGACCGCACCTATGAGGATGACGGCACCCTGACGCCGCGCACAGTCGCGGGATCGGTGATCCACGACCCGGATCTGGCCGCCGCGCGGGTGGTTCGGATGGTGCTCGAAGGAGCCGTCGAAAGCCGACACGGCACGCGCCTGCCCATCGTCGCCGACACCATCTGCGTCCACGGCGACACCCCCACCGCCGTCGCCATGGCCGCCGCCGTCCGCCGGGCGCTTGAACAGGCCGGCGTGGCGGTCGAGGCCATCGTCTGAATTTGGAGCGTGGCTGGCCGCTGAAGGATCAGCCACTCCCCAACCCGTCTTTCAAATAATCTCCGTCCCGACTTCGATGGATTCGCGTGTTTTGCGAATCCATACGCATTTCTGCGTCGCAACATACAAAGTCGAGGTCACAGTTTTGTCAGAATTTTATACGAACATCTCTCAAATGCGAAAGGATACATAGGGCCGCATCGACGGAATGGACAGTCGACCCCCGGCCAACCAGCACAGGTCTTGCCCATGCAACGACGAATTTCCATGCCAATTCTGGCGGCAGCGGCGATTTTTTCGGCTGGAGAGGCGCCGGCCGAGATACTCTATCAAAAGGGTAGTCTTGCAGATCAGCGCCAGTTCTTACAGGTCGATGTATCCTGGGGAGAGCTGGAGATCGGGCAGACCGATGGCGCCCGCACCCGTCTGTTCGGCGGCATGACGATGCCGGCCTTCGCGGGCGCCGGAAGCGGCACGGCCAAGCTGACCTACTACACCCCGCCTCTGCACGGGTTCGAGCTTGGCGCCAGCTATACGCCGCTGCCGCGCGGCAATGCCGACTGGCCCGACCCCAGCGAGGCGCTGCATCTGGTGGAGGCGGCGGTGCGCAAGACCCTGGAGATCGGCGGGATCAAGGCCCGGCTGACCGCCGGCACCAGCCGGGCGCGCGTGCGCAGCGACAGCCGCCGCCTTCCCAAGCAATCCTGGATCGTCGGCAGCCAGTTCACCTGGCAGAACATCACCCTGGACGGCGACCTGCGCCAGCAGCAGGAGGCGGACGGCGCATCCTTCCGCAGCCTGAATGCCGGGCTGGTCTATGGCCGTGGCGACATGTCCCTGTCCTTCCGGGTGCGCCGGTCGGAGCCCGAGGGGGCGGCGGCCAACGAGCAGTATCTCGCCGACCTGACCTATCGCATCACGCCGCGCTGGCAGTTGGTGGCCGACACCAATTTCGACAGCGGTCCCGAAACGACCGCCGCGGTGGTGAAGGTCGGCGCCCGGATCCAGTTCTGACCCGATCAGGCCTTCAGCAGATCCGCCAGCCGTCCGGCCGCCGCGTCCACCTCCACCTCCGTCGTGCCGCGGCCCAACCCGAAACGCAGGCTGGCATGGGCATCGGCGGCCGACAGCCCCAGCGCCAGCAGGACATGCGACGGTTCGCCCGCTCCGCTGTGGCAGGCGGATCCGGTGGCGACCGCCAGATCCGGCAGGTCCAGCAGCCGGTCGGCGGCGTCGATGCCGGGCAGGGTGACGCTCAGGCAACCGGCCAGCCGGTCGCCATCCTCGGCGGCGCCGTTCCGGCGGATCCCCGGCAAGCGCCGGCACAGCTGCCGCCACAGCCGGTCGCGCAGCTCCGCGACCCGCCGGGCATCCTCCTCCCGCCTCTGACGCGCCAGCCGGCAGGCGGCGCCCAGCCCGACGCAGAGCGGCGTCGGCAGGGTGCCCGCCCGCAGGCCTCGCTGCTGCCCGCCGCCCGCCGATGGCGGCACCGGCCGGAAGGGACGGCGAAGGATCAGCGCGCCGATTCCCATCGGCCCGTACAGCTTGTGCCCCGACAGGCTCAACCCGTGCAGGCCGAGAGCCTCCATGTCGAGCGCCCGCGTGCCCAGCGCCTGCACCGCGTCGCTGTGAATCAACGCTCCATGGCGGGCGGCTGCGGTCGCCAACTCCGCCAGCGGCTGAACCGTCCCCACCTCGTTGTTCGCGGCCATCACCGACACCAGCGCCGGGCCGGGCAGTTCCGTCAAAGCGCGCTCAAGGTCTGCCGGATCGACCCGCCCGCTGCCGTCCACCGGCAGCACGGCGACCGGATGGCCGCGCCGCCGCAACTCCGGCAGGCAGCCCAGCACGCTGGCATGCTCGACCGCCGAGACGACGCAGCCGCCCCCCGGCGGCAACCCGCCCAGCAGGGCCAGCGTATTCGCCTCGGTGGCGCCGGAGGTGAAGACCACCTCGCCCGGCCGCGCCCCCACCAGGGCGGCAATCTCTCCCTTCGCCTCCTCGATGGCGTCGGCGGCCCGCCAGCCGGCGGCATGGGCGGCATGCGGGTTGCCGGCGGCCCCCGGCTGCATCCAGGGCAGCATCGCCTCCAGCACCAGCGGGTCGAGCGGCGTCGAGGCCAGATGGTCGAGATAGATCATGGCGCAGTATCGCGCCATCCGCCGCCGAAGGGGAGGGCGGATCTCCCCCTCCCCCAGGGGAGAGGGGAACCATCAAGCAGGCCGCCGTTACTGTGACGGCTGCTCCGGCCGTTCCGCCGACTGGGAGGTTCCGCTGCCGCTGACGCGCCAGATGGCGTTTCCGACGTCGTCGGCGACCAGCAGCGCGCCCTTGTTGTCCAGGATGACGCCGACCGGGCGGCCCTGGGCCTTGCCGTCCTTGTCGAGGAAGCCGGTCAGCACGTCCACCGGCTCGCCCGCCGGCTTGCCGTCGCGGAATGGCACGAAGATCACCTTGTAGCCGCTGGGCGGCTCGCGGTTCCACGAACCGTGCTGGCCGATGAAGACGCCCTGCTGCAACGATTGCGGCAGTTCGCCCGGCCGCGAGAAGGCGAGCCCCAGCGACGCGGTGTGCGGACCCAGCGCATAGTCCGGCGGGATCGCCTTGGCGACCAGATCGGGGCGCTGCGGCTCCACCCGCTGGTCGACATGCTGGCCGTAATAGCTGTAGGGCCAGCCGTAGAAGGCGCCGTCCTTCACCGAGGTCATGTAATCGGGGACAAGGTCGCTGCCGATCTCGTCGCGCTCGTTCACCGCGGTCCACAGGACGCCGCTGACCGGCTCCCAATCCATGCCGTTGGGGTTGCGCAGGCCGGAGGCGAAGATGCGGTGCGATCCGGTCTTCGGATCGATTTCCCAGATGGCGGCGCGGCCTTCCTCCGCCTCCATCCCATTCTCGCCTACGTTGCTATTTGAACCTGTGGTTGCATAGAGCTTGCTGCCGTCGCGGCTGGCGATGATGTTCTTGGTCCAGTGGTGGTTGATCGGCCCGCCCGGCAGATTGACGACCTTCTGCGGCTGGGCGGCGATCTTGGTGTCGCCCTCCTTGTAGGGCACCTTCACCACCGCGTCGGTGTTGGCGATATAGAGTTCGTCGCCGACCAGAGCCATGCCGAAGGGGGAGTTCAGCCCTTCCATGAAGGTCTCGCGGATTTCGGCCTTGCCGTCGCCGTCGCCGTCGCGCAGCAGGGTGATGCGGTTGGCGCTCGGCGTGTTGGCGCCCGCCTTGTCCATCACCATCCCCATGACCCAGCCCTTGATGCCCTTGCCGTCCTCCGGCTTGGGCGGGGCGTTGGTTTCCGCCACCAGGATGTCGCCGTTGGGCAGCGCCAGCATCCAGCGCGGATGGTCCAGCCCGGTGGCGAAGGCGGTGACGTTCATATCCTCCGCCGCGACCGGCTGCGCCCCCTCCGGCCAGCCGACGGCTTCGGCGATGTTCACGGTCGGGATCAGCGTGGATTTCGGTTCCGGCAGGGTCGGGTTCGGGCCGGTGCCGGCCGCCACCGGCAGGCTCGCCTGCTCGCCGCAGCCGGCGAGCGACAGGACTGCGACCGTCGCGGAAAGCATGATGGCAAGCCGAGTGGAGCTACGCATGCGCCGGAATCCCGCATCTGTGGGCGTGGAGGGGGTGTCCACGCTCAACGGCGGGGCGGGCGGATTGGTTCCGGCCTGGCTTTCAGCCGCGAGCCGCCAGGGCCCGCAGCTCCGCCGCCAGGGCGGCGGCCAGCCTTCCGCCGTCGCACAGCGGTCCGCCGGCCATGCGGGGGCGCAGGGCGCGGCGCATCTCCGCCAGACGCTGCGGGTCGGAGGCGAGGGCGATGGCGCGCTCGACATAATCGGCGGGGTCGGCGGCGACGCAGCCCTCCACCCCCGCCACGCTCAGGAAGGCCAGCGAATGGCGGCTGGAGAAGGTCTCCCCCGGCAGGGTGACAACCGGCACGCCCATCCACAGCGTCTCCAGCGTCGTGGTGCTGCCGGCGAAAGGGAAGGGGTCGAGCGCCACGTCCACCGACGCGCACCGGCGCATATGGTCCAGGCTGCTGCTGGCGCCGGCCATCGTCACCCGGTCCGGGTCGATGCCGGCGGCGGCCAGCCGGCCGCGCCACAGTGCCGCGGTGGCCGGGCAGGACAGCGCCTTGGTCTTCATCAGCAGGCGCGAGCCCGGCATACGGTTCAGGATCGCCGCCCAGGCCGCCAGCACCCCGTCGTTCAGCTTGGTCAGGATGTTGAAGCTGCCGAAGGTGACCGGCCCGCCCGACAGGCTGGGCGGCGGCGTCAGCGGCAGGATATCCTCACCGCCCGGCGGGTCATAGGCGATGAAGGCGTCGGGCATGCGCAGCACCCGCTCCGCATAGAAGCCCTCCATGCCCTCCGGCACATGGTGACGGTCGGCGACCAGCGCATCCATCGCCGCCAGCCCGGTCGTCGCCATGTAGCCGGACCACGCCACCTGCACCGGCGCCGGCTTGCGCGCGAAGACGCCCGGCCGGCCGCGGGCATTGTGGCCCGCGAGGTCGATCAGCACGTCGGGCCGGTCGTGGCGGATCCGGGCGGCGATCTCGGCATCGGTCAGGCCGGCCACCGGGGTCCAGCGCGCCGCCGCCTTGCGGAAGCGCTCGGTCACGTCGTCCGTTTCCGTCTGGTTGGCGTAGAGCAGCAGGCGGACGTCATGGGCCGGCAGCGCCTCCACCGTGCGCAGCGCGAACAGGCCGGCGGGGTGGCGGCGGAAGTCGCCGGACAGGATCGCCACCGTCAGCGGCCCCTTGCCGCCGGCTCCGCCCGCGCCCCCCCGGCCGGGCTTGACCCAGCGCCCGCGATGCGGCGCGCCGTGGACCGCATCCCAGGTCCGGTGCGCCTCCAGCACCGCCGCCGGCGTCACCCCCGGCTTGAACAGCTGGAGATAGGCGAGGTTGGAGCGCACGTCGGCCAGGGCGGGAGCGAGCGCCAGCGCCCGCCGGTTCCCGGCCTCCGCCGCGTCGAGCAGCCCCTGGCCCTGCCGCACCAGCGCCAGATTGGCATGGGCCTCCGCCAGCGCCGGGTTCCAGGCCAGCGCCGCGGCATAGGCGTCGGCGGCGGCGCCCAGCCGGTCGGCGTTCTGGCGCATCTCCCCCAGCCGCAGCAGGGTGTCGGGCAGATCCGGCCGCGCCGCCACGGCATGGCGGGCCGCGCGGTCGGCCCCGTCGCGGTCGCCCAGCGCCAGCCGCGCCGCGGCGAGGTTGGCGAGCGCCGCCGCATGGTCGGGGCGCAGCGCCAGCGCGCGGGCCAGCGCCGCCGCGGCCTTCTGCGTCCGGCCCGGCGACAGCAGCAGCCCGCCGAGATTGGCATGAGCCTCGACGAAGCCGAAATCGTCGGCGATGGCGGCGCGGTAGGCGGCCTCGGCATCCGCCCGGCGGCCGAGGGCGGCCAGCACGTTGCCCAGGTTGAAGCGGGCGCGGGCATAGCCGGGGCGCCGGGCCGCCGCCTGCCGGAAGGCGGTCGCCGCCTCCTCCAGCCGGCCCAGAGCCTCCAGCGCGTTGCCCAAGTTGTAGAGCGCCTGGGCGAAGTCCGGCCGCAGCCGGATCGCCTGCCGGTGGGCGGCCACCGCCTCCTCCAGCCGGCCGAGCGCCTTCAGCGCGCTGCCCAGATTGTCGTGGTAATCGGCGACCCGGTGGTTGTGCTGGATGGCGCCGCGGATCAGCGAAACCGCCCGTTCCGGCTGTCCCGACTGCAGATGGATCACGCCCAGCAGATGGGCGGCGTCGGCATGGCCCGGCACGGCGTCCAGCACGGCATGGTACAGCGCCGCCGCCTCGTTCAGCCGGCCGGCCTGATGATGCGCCACGGCCGCGGTCATCGCTTCCTGGATCGTCGCCATGCCGACCGTCATACCGGTTGCCGCGGACCCGCGCCAGCGGTTTCCCGTCCCTCGCCGCGCGGCGGCGGATGCCCGGCTCCGCAAGGGGAGACGGGGCCGTCGCGGCGCTCCGGGATCGGGGCCCCGGTTTTCAACACTTGACCCGGCGGGCCGGGGCGGTCAGCTTGCCGGCCGTATACAGCCCCGGCCGCCGCCTGTGAACCGATGCCCATGAACCGACTGCAACGGTACCTGTTCCGCAACCTGCTGATCGCCACCCTCTATTCGACGGCGGGGCTGACGCTGACCATCTGGCTCAGCCAGTCGTTGCGCCTGATCGAGATCGTGGTCAGCGCCGGCGCGCCGATGGGCATGTTCCTGTGGCTGCTGCTGCTGACGGTGCCGACCTTCCTCGGCATCGTGCTGCCGCTGGCGCTGGTCGGCGCCATCCTGTTCACCTACAACAAGATGGCGGCCGACAGCGAGCTGGTGGTGATGCGCGCGGCGGGCGTCGGCCCGCTGTCGCTGGCGCAGCCGGCGCTGGTGCTGGCGGCCGGGGTGGCGGCCGTCGTCCTCACCCTGAACGTCTGGATCACCCCCGCCGCCCACCGCGAGCTGGTGCGGATGGAATACACGGTGCGCAGCGACTATTCGCAGCTGTTCCTGCGCGAGGGCGTGTTCAACGAGGTCGGCGACCATTTCAGCGTCTTCCTGCGCGACCGCGACGCCGAGGGCAACCTGCACAAGGTGCTGATCCACGACGGGCGCCAGCCGGACAAGCCGGTGACGATCATGGGCGACCGCGCGGTGATGCAGACCGGGCCGGAGGGCACGCGCTTTGTCGTCTATGACGGCAACCGGCAGGAACTGGACCGCAGGACCGGCCGGCTGTCGCAGCTGTTCTTCGACCGCTACGCCGTTGACCTGAAGGCGGTGGCGCCGCAGGCGGCGGAGCGCTGGCCCGACGCCCGCGAACGCAGCACGGCCGAACTGATGGCGGGCGACGTGGCGGCGCAGGACGAGCGCATGCGCCGCGGCCTGATCGCGGAGCTGCACCACCGTTTCTCCTCGCCGCTGCTGGCCCTGACCTATGCCCTGGTGGCGCTGTCGGCGCTGCTGTCGGGCGAGTTCAACCGGCGCGGCCAGTCCTCCCGCGTGACCATCGCCGTGCTGCTGGTGATGGGGCTGCAGGCCGCCGCGCTGGGCCTGACCAGCCTGGCCGGCAAGGCGACCGTCTTCGTGCCGCTGATGTACGCCATGCCGCTGGGCATGCTGCTGCCGGCGCTGTGGGTGATGTCGCGGGGGCTGACGCTGCGGCCGGGACGGCGGCATTCTACCGGTGACAGCCCGCGGGATGCCGCCGGACGCGCATCATGAGCCGCATCCTCTTCATCACCTCCAACCGGCTGGGCGACGCGGTGCTGTCCACCGGGCTGCTCGACCATCTGACCGGCGCCTATCCCGACGCGCGGCTGACCATCGCCTGCGGGCCGCTGCCGGCGCCGCTGTTCCGCTCCGTTCCGGGGCTGGAGCGGCTGATCCCGCTGGCGAAGCGCTCCTACGCCCGGCATTGGCTGCGGCTGTGGCTGGATTGCGTCGGCACGCGCTGGGATCTGGTGCTGGACCTGCGCAACTCGGCGGTCGGTCGGCTGGTGCCGGCCCGCCGTCGGGTCTTCCACGCCAAGCCGCCCCGCCCGATGCACAAGGTGGAGGAGAATGCCGCCCTGCTCGGCCTGTCGCCGCCGCCGGCCCCCCGGCTGTGGATCGACGACGCGGCGCGGCGGCAGGCCGACGCCCTGATCCCCGCCGGAACCGGGCCGTTCCTGGCGATCGGGCCGACCGCCAACTGGTTGGGCAAGGAATGGCCGGCCGACCGCTTCGCCCGGCTGGCGCTGAGGCTGACGGGGCAGGGCGGGGCGCTGGCGGGGGCCCGCGTGGCGGTGCTGGCCGCCGGGCCGGAGCGGGAGCGGGCGCGGCCGGTGCTCGACGCGCTGGGCGCGCGGGCCATCGACCTGACCGGCCGCACCGACCCGATGGCCGCCGCCGCCTGCCTGGAGCGCGCGGCGCTCTATGTCGGCAACGACAGCGGGCTGATGCACATCGCGGCGGCGGCCGGCGTGCCGACGGTGGGGCTGTTCGGTCCTGGCTATCCCGCCGTCTACGGCCCGTGGGGGCCGCGCGGGCGGGTGGTGGTCAGCGAGGTTCCCCAGGCCGATCTGCTGGCCCGCGTCGCCGCCGATCCCAATGCCCGCGGCCTGATGGACGGCATCGCCGAGGACCGGGTGGCGGAGGTTGCCGCCAAGCTCCTGGCCGAAACGCATAGAACTTGTGACCAGTTTGCGGCATCGCCCGCCGCGGCGGCGGAAGTACCCCCGTTGCGTTGACAAAACCGGCCGGATAACCGACACTTCATTGACTATCAAAGGGGCGGCTGCGCCCCACCGGATGGGTTTTCCACCGAGGGTTTGGAATGAAGCCGACTCCCACCTATGCCAACAAGCCGACCTCGGACAATCCGCGCGACGTCGAGGCTTGGGCCCTGGCGGAAGCGGCGCGCCGCATCATCGCCGCCAGCCATGCCAAGGACGAGAAGGCCTATCGCGAGGCACTTCAGCTGAATCAGCGCCTGTGGACCATCTTCCAGGCGGCGATCACCGAAGAGGATTGCGGCCATCCGCCGGAGGTCCGGACGAACATCGCGGCCCTGTCGCTGCTGGTCGACCGCGAGACCACCAACCGTCTGATCGACCTGGATTTCAGCAAGATCGACACGCTGGTCAACATCAACCGCAACGTGGCCAGCGGCCTGACCGCCCAGGGCCAGTTCATCGCCGCACAGCAGGCGACCCAGCCCCATGCGGGCGCGCCGCAAGCCGCCGCCCCACAAGCTCCGGCCGCTCCCCAGGCCGCCCCGGCTGCGGCCCAGCCGCCGGCCGGCATGCGTCCCGCCGTGCCGCCGCGCCCGATGACCGCCCCCGACGCCGCCCCGGTCAACCGCGAATCCCTGCGCATCTCGATCTGACCGGCATCTGAACGAAACGAAAAAGGCCGGCGCTCCGATGGGGCGCCGGCCTTTTTGCTGTCCTTATTCCGCCGGAACCTCGCGTTCCAGCTCCTCCAGCCAGATGCGGGCGTTGCCGTCGGACGGCGCGCGCCAGTCGCCGCGGGGGGAGAGGGAGCCGCCGGCCGCAACCTTAGGCCCGTTGGGCATGGCCGAGCGCTTGAACTGGCTGAAGCCGAAGAAGCGGCGCAGGAACACGCGCAGCCAGTCGCGGATCTCGGCCGGGCTGTAGGCGCGGCGCTTCTCCAGCGGATAGCCCTCCGGCCAGTCGCCCTTTTCGACCTCGGACCAGGCATGGCGGGCCAGGAAGGCGATCTTCGACGGGCGGAAGCCGTAGCGCAGCACGTAGAACAGGTTGAAGTCCTGCAGGTCGTACGGCCCGACCACGGATTCGGAGCTCTGCAGCGCCTTGTCCGACCCGGCCGGCACCAGTTCCGGCGAGATTTCCGTCTTCAGGATGGCGTCGAGCGTCTCCGATACCTCCTGCTGGAACTGGCCGGTGCGGCTGACCCAGCGGATCAGGTGCTGGATCAGCGTCTTCGGCACGCCGGCATTGACGTTGTAGTGGGACATCTGGTCGCCGACGCCGTAGGTGCACCAGCCCAGCGCCAGTTCCGACAGGTCGCCGGTGCCCAGCACGATGCCGTTGTGCTGGTTGGCGAGCCGGAACAGGTAGTCGGTGCGCAGCCCGGCCTGCACATTCTCGAAGGTCACGTCATACACCGCCTCGCCGTGGGCGAAGGGGTGGTCCATGTCCTTGAGCATCTGGTTGGCGGCCGGCCGGATGTCCAGCTCCTTCGCCGTCACCCCCAGGGCGGTCATCAGCCGCCAGGCGTTGGACTTGGTGCCCTCGCTGGTGCCGAATCCGGGCATGGTGTAGGCGAGGATGCCGCTGCGGGGCAGGTTCAGCCGGTCCATGGCGCGGGCGGCGACGATCAGCGCGTGGGTGCTGTCCAGCCCGCCCGACACGCCGATCACCAGCTTGCCGATGCCCGTGGCGCGCAGCCGCTGCACCAGCCCGGCGACCTGGATGTTGTAGGCCTCGTAGCAGTCCTGCTCCAGCCGTTCGGCGCTGGCCGGGACGAAGGGCAGGCGCGGCACCACGCGCAGCAGCCCGACATCCTCCTCCGGCGCGTCCAGCCGGAAGGCGACGGTGCGGAAACCGCCGCTGGCGGCCCCGTGCAGGCGCCGGTTGTCGTCGAAGGTGCCCTGGCGCAGCCGTTCCTGCCGCAGCAGGTCCAGATCCACGTCGGCCACCGCCATCTGGGCGCCGTCGGGGAAACGGTCGGTCTCCGCCAGCTTCTCGCCGTTCTCGAAGATCGAGGTCTGGCCGTCCCAGGCGAGGTCGGTGGTCGACTCCCCCGTCCCGGCGGAGGAATAGAGATAGGCGGCGAGGCAGCGCGCCGACTGGGATTGCGCCAGCAGGCGGCGGGTGTCGGACTTGCCGATGGTGATGTTGCTGGCCGACAGGTTGGCCAGGATGGTGGCGCCCGCCAGCGACGCCATGGTGCTGGGCGGCGCCGGAACCCACAGATCCTCGCAGATCTCGGCATGCACGACCAGCCCCGGCTGATCCTCCGCCGAGAACAGCAGGTCGGGGCCGAAGGGGGCGGTCAGGTCGCCGATGCGGATCGTCCCGCCGTCCGTGCCGGTGCCCGAGGCGAACTGCCGCCGCTCGTAGAATTCCCGGTAGTTCGGCAGATGCTGCTTCGGCACCACGCCCAGCAGCTCGCCCCGGTGGATCGCCACCGCCGTGTTGTAGAGCCGCCCGTCATGCAGCAGCGGCCCGCCCACCAGCAGCAGCGGCATCAGCCCGGCCGAGGCCTGCACCAGATCGAGGATCGCCTGTTCCACCGCGTCGATCAGCGGATCCTGCATCAGCAGGTCGTCGATCGCATAGCCGGACAGCGCCAGTTCCGGGAACAGCGCCACCGCCACCGCCTTGTCGTGGCAGGCGCGCGCCGCCTCCAGGACCGCCGCGGCGTTGGCCGCCGGATCCGCCGGGGTGCAGCGCGTCGTGCAGGCGGCCACCCGCGCGAAGCCGTGCCGATAGATCGAGGTGAAGCTCATGACCCGTCCCTGCTGCCATGCCTGTCCCCGATGCACCACGATGCGGCGCCGGGCCAGGAAACATAGCAGGAATTTCCCCGGCGTCAGGCCCCCGCGGCAGGCTTTCCGACCTAAAGGCAAAGGAGCGATTTAGACACGATACATTCGTTATAAAACCAAGGTCAAATCGATAGCTTGATCGGACATCGCCAATTAAAGTGACGTGACCGGAGGATCATGTCCTCCGATAGTCAAGTTGACCAATTGAGGTTCGTTGGATATAGCCGGAGCTCGTTTGCACCGAGGGTCGGCAGACCGACGCCAGGACGCTAGAAGGACTCGTTCATCATCGTGCCATCGGATACGCCGGTCACGCAGCCCGACCAGAACGACGCCGATGCGGCGACTGCCCCGGCCACCGACGCCGCCGCCGCCGCGACTCCCGTTCCGGCCCCCGGCCCGTCCGATTCTGGAACCGACGCGGAGAGCCGGCCGGAGACGTCCTGCTGCATCGTCGGCCTCGGCGCCTCGGCCGGCGGGCTGGAGGCGCTGCAGCGCTTCTTCGACGCGGTGCCGGGCGACAGCGACCTCGCCTATGTCGTGGTCCAGCACCTGTCGCCGGTGCACAAGAGCCTGATGGTCGACCTGCTGGCCAGGCACACGGCGATGGAGGTGGTTCAGGCGACGGACGGCGTTCCGGTCCAGCGCAACACCGTCTATCTGCTGCCGCCCGGCAAGCACCTGACCATCGAGGATTGCCGGCTGAGGCTGACCGCCAAGGACGCGGGCGGCGGCATGAGCCTGCCGATCGACATCTTCCTGACCGCCCTGGCCCGCGACCAGGGGCCGCTCGCCATCGGCGTGATCCTGTCGGGCACCGGATCCGACGGCACCCGCGGCCTGATGGCGATCAAGTCCGCCGGCGGCTTCACCGCCGTGCAGCAGCCGGAAACGGCTCAGTTCGACGGCATGCCGCGCAGCGCGCTGGCCACGGGGCAGGTCGATGCCACCCTGCCGCCGGACGAGCTGCCGGCCCGCCTGATCGACCATGCGCGCAAGGCGCTGGCCCGCGCCCGTCCGGCGGCGAACCGGCGGCAGCGCGACGGCCAGACCGACCAGGGCGCCGACCCGCTGGCCCAGATCATCGCGGTCATCCGCTCCGTCACCGGGGTCGATTTCTCCCATTACAAGCTGGCGACCCTGCTGCGGCGGATCGAACGGCGGATGCAGGGCGCCGGGCTTGAGTCGATGGAGGAGTATGCCGCCCTGCTGCGGCGGAACAGCGCCGAGACGGTGAACCTCTACAAGGAGATGCTGATCGGCGTCACCCGCTTCTTCCGGGACGAGGCGGCCTTCCGCATCCTGGCCGACCGGGTGATCCCCAGCCTGCTCGCCAACCGCAGCCCGTCCGACATGATCCGCGTCTGGGTCTGCGGCTGCGCCAGCGGGGAGGAGGCCTATTCCCTCGCCATTCTGTTCGCCGAGGCGCAGGAACGGATGGGCCGCAGCGTCGACGTCAAGATATTCGCCACCGACATCGACCAGGACAGCATAGAGGTGGCGAGCCTCGGCGAATATCCGCGCGCCATCGCCGAGGACGTGTCGCAGGAACGGCTCTCCCGCTACTTCACCGCGCGGGGCGACAGCTATGTGGTGTCGCGCGATATCCGCCGGATGGTGGTGTTCGCCGCGCACAACATCATGCGCGACCCGCCCTTCACCAAGATCGACCTGCTCAGCTGCCGCAACCTGCTGATCTATATGGACCAGCCCTTGCAACGCAAGGTGCTCGGCCTGTTCCAGTACGCCCTGCGGCAGAGCGGCTTCCTGTTCCTCGGCACCAGCGAGACGCTGGGCGACCTGCAGTCGGACTTCCACACCGTCGACAGCCGCAACAAGATCTTCCAGAGCCTGCGCACCGGATCCTTCCGGCTGTCGCGGCTGCTGGTGCCGACGGTGGCGGCCCCGCTGGCCCGCCATGGCGACGACGTCTCGTCGCCGGGGATGGAGGAGGGAGCGGCCATCGACGAGGCGATGGCCACGCTGATGAAGACCTATGTGCCGCCCTGCCTGCTGGTCAACGACCAGATGAACATCCTGCATGTGTTCGGCGACGCCTCCTCGCTGCTGAAGGTGCCGCCGGGCGAGGCGACGCTGAACGTGCTGAAGCTGCTGCCCTCCTCGGTCGCCATGGTGACGGGCACCGCGCTGAACCGCGCCTTCCGCTCGGGCGAGGAATTCGCGCTGTCCAACATCCCGGTGAAGGACCGCGACGGCGTGGCGGCGCTCAGCCTGCGCGTCCAGCCCTATGTCGCTCGCAAGACCGGGCGGCGCTTCGCCCTGGTGGTGCTGGACCGCGCCAACATGCTGCCGCTGTCGGTTCCCGATTCCGACTTCGACCTCAACGCCGACGCCGCCGAGCGCATCCGCGGGCTGGAGCAGGAACTGCTGTCGCGCGGCGAGAACCTGCAGGCGACCATCGAGGAGCTGGAGACCGCCAACGAGGAGCTTCAGGCCACCAACGAGGAGCTCCTGGCCTCCAACGAGGAATTGCAGAGCACCAACGAGGAGTTGCAGTCGGTCAACGAGGAGCTTTACTCCGTCAACGCCGAATACCAGGCGAAGGTGGAGGAGCTGACGGAGATCACCAACGACCTGGACAACCTGCTGCGCTCGACCGAGATCGGCACGGTGTTTCTCGACGACGACTTCGTCATCCGCCGCTTCACCCCGGCGGCGGCCAGCTTCATCAACATCATCCCGCGCGACATCGGCCGCTCCATCGCGCATCTGTCGACCAACATCGACTATCCCGATTTCCTCGCCGACATCCGGGCGGTGTTCGGCGGGCGCGAGCCGGTGGAACGCCATGTCCGCGTCCATGACGGCCGCTGGGTTCTGACCCGCATCCTGCCCTACCTGACCGACACGAATCAGGTGGCCGGCGTGGTGGTGACCTTCGTCGACGTCACCGACACCAAGCAGGCGCAGGAGCGGCTGCAGAACGTGCTGGACAGCCTGCCGGAACACATCGCCGTGACCGACCGCCATGGCCGCATCGTCATGGTCAACGCAGCATGGCGCGGCTTTGCCGAGCGCAACGGCGGCGGAACCAGGGACGGCTGCGGAGTCGGCAGCAATTATCTGGAGGTCTGCCTCGCTCCCGGCGTCCTCGGGCAGGATGGCGTCGCCCGCGCGGTGCATGACGGGCTGCAGGGCATCCTGGACGGCAGGGCCGGCGACTTCACGATCGAATATCCCTGCCATTCGTCCGAGGAGCAGCGTTGGTTCCTGATGCACGCCACGCGCCTGAACGACCCCGACGGCGGCGTCGTCGTCAGCCACATCAACATCACCAACCGGAAATTGATGGAACTGAGGCTGGATGACGGCGAGGGCGGCGAGGACGGAGGGGGCCGATGACCAAGGAAACCTCCGGCGGCCTGCGGCGCCGCGCCGAAAGCGTGCTCAACGACGGCCGTTTCGAGGCTGCGGACATCACAGCCACGTCGGTGAAGGAACTGCTGCACGAGCTGTATGTCCATCAGGCCGAACTCGAAATCCAGAACGAGGAGCTGCGCGGCGCCCAGCAGGCGTTGGAGGCGTCGCGGCTGCAGTATCTCCAGCTGTTCCAGTCGGTGCCGCTCGCCTGTCTGGCGGTGAATGCCGCCGGCATCGTGGGGGAGGCCAACGCCGCGGCCGAGCGCCAGTTCGGGCTGCCGATGCTGCGGCTGAAGGGACGGCCCCTCACCCTGCTGGTCGACAGTCTCGACCATGGCCGGCTGTTCACCGCGCTCGGCCGGCTGCGCGAGACCGGCGAGTGGGTCAGGCAGGAGTTCCGTTACGTCGGGCCGCAGGGAACCGTCATCGACGGGCTGACCGACGCCCGCACCGTGGCGCTGGACGACGGCGACCGCGGCGACGTGCTGCTGACCATCACCGACCTGACCGAACGGAACGCATGGCTGCGCGAGGTGCAGCAGGCCCGCGACGACGCGGAGCGGGCGCGCGCCGACTACCACCACATCCTGCAATCGGTGGGCGACGGCATCCTGGGGGTGGACGCCGACGGGCGCATCCGCTTCGTCAACGCCGCAGCCACGGCGCTGACCGGCCATCTCGACCTCGACCTGATCGGACGCCCGCCGTCCGACCTGCTGGCCGGTCCGGCGACCGAGGGCGACGGCAATCTGCCGGCGGACGGGAAGGCCTGCCTGCCGGCAAGCGGCGGTGCCGCCCGCGCGCTGGCCCTGTCGCTGACCGACGGGCGGCCGCGCGGAGTCGCCTGCGAAAGGCTGCGGCGGGAGGACGGCAGCATCGTGCTGGTCGAGGTCTCCATCTCGCCCATGCTGATGCAAGGCAAGCGCCTCGCCCCGATCCAGGAGCGCATCCAGGGCGCCGTGGTCGCCTTCCGTGACGTCACCGCCCGCTGGGCGGCGGAAGCGGCGCTGAATCTCAGCGAGCGGCGGCACCGGGTTCTGGTGCAGTCGCTGCACGACGCGCTGACGATGACCGCCGCCGACGGCCGCTGCCTGCTGGCGAACGCGATGGCCGAACGGCTGCTGGGCGGCCCGGCCCGCACGCTGCTCGATCCGACCGCCGCCGGCTATGACGGCGACCGGACGGAGGGCCATCTGGTCCCGGCCACCGCCCCGGCCAGCCCGGTGGCGACCACCGCCGGGCGCCGCTTCATCGACGCCAACGGCAACCGCCTGCATGGGCTTCCCCCCGCGGCGGAAGCCGCGCGCAGCGGCAAGCCGGTGGTGGAGCGCATCGTCGGCGTCGTCGAGGGGGAGGAGGCCACCGCCCCGACCCGCTGGCTGCGGGTGTCGAGCCACCCCGTCGCCGACACCGCCGGCCGGGTGGAGGCCGTGGTGTCCAGCGTCGCCGACATCACCGCGGTGAAGGCGCTGGAGCGTGAGCTGAACGTCGCGCTGGACGCCCGCGAACGCTTCCTGGCCGCGGCCAGCCACGACCTGCGCCAGCCGGTCCAGGCGCTTCTGCTGCTGTCGGACCTGCTGCTGCGGGAAAGCCTTCCGGCCGGGGCGCGGCGGGCGGCGGAGCAGATCCAATCCTCGCTGGGCGGGCTGGGCGGCATGCTGGACGGGATGCTGGACATCTCCAAGCTGGAGGCCGGTCTGGTCGCGCCGCATCCGGAGCCGGTGGATATCGGCGCCCTGCTGTCCCGCCTGCATGGGGAATTCGCCCCGCTGGCGGAGAGGGGCGGGCAGGAACTGCGCCTGCTGGCGCCGCGGCTGGCGACGCGGACCGACCCCGGCCTGCTGGAACGGGTCCTGCGCAACCTGCTGGCCAACGCGCTGCGCTACGCCCCCGGCGGGCGGGTGCTGCTGGGCGCGCGGCGGCGCGGCGGCAGCCTGCAGATCGAGGTGTGGGACACCGGCATCGGCATCGCCGACCAGCACATCGACCGCATCTTCCAGGACTTCTATCAGGTCGGCAACGCCGCCCGCGACCGCCGGGAAGGGCTGGGGCTGGGGCTGAGCATCGCCAGGCGGCTGGTCACCATGCTGGGCGGCAGCATCGACGTCACCTCCTCGCTCGGCCGCGGCAGCCGCTTCACCGTTAGCCTGCCGTTGGTCGAGTCCGGCCCCGGCACGCCGGCACGGGCCGGCGGGGCCGAACCGGTCGCGATCGCCGGCGGCAGCGAAGACCGGCTGATCATGCTAGTGGAGGACGATGCCGTCATCCGCATGGCGCTGGCCCTGATGCTGGAGGAGTGGGGGTTCCGCGTGGCGGAGGCCGGCAGCGGCACCGAGGCGGACGGCCTGCTGGACGAGCTGATCGAATCCGGGCAGGCCCCCGACATGATCCTCGCCGACTACCGGCTGCCGGAGGGCACGACCGGGCTGATGGTGATGGACATGGTCCGCCGCCGCCTGTCGCGCGACGTGCCCGGCGTCCTGCTGACCGGCGACACCTCCGCCGACCGCCTGCGGGAAGCCGCCGGCGCCCAATGCGCCCTGCTGCACAAGCCCATCCAGCCCAACCGCCTGCGCGACACCCTGAGCGCGGCGCTGAACGGCTTCACCGCCCTGTAGGGCGCACCGCCGCCGTCGTGGCGGTATTAGAATCCGGTGAAGCGCGTGAATGCCTCCGCCGGTTCACGCTCCGTCGGGAAGGCGTTTTCCGGCGCCGACCAGTCGGCGTGGCCCAGCGCCATGCCGCTGGCGATGATTTCCGTATCCGGCAGGCCGAGATGGCGGGCGGTGATGGCGTGGCGGTAGCAGAAGGCCGCCTGCGGGCAGGTCTCCAGCCCGAAGCCGCGGGCGACGATCATCACGTTCTGCATGAACATGCCGAGGTCGAGCCAGGCGCCCTTGCCCATGTCGCGGTCGATGGCGAAGAACAGCCCGACCGGCGCCCCGAAGAACAGCCAGTTGCGGCCATGCTGGCGCGCCATCCGTTCGCGGTCGCCCTTGGCGATGCCGACCGAGCCGTAGAGCGCCCAGCCCACCGCCCGGCGCCGGCCCAGATAGGGCTCCCGCCAGTTCTCCGGGTAGTAGGGATATTCCGGCACCTCAGGTTCGCCCGCCTCATGGGCGGCCAGCAGCTCGGCCGACAGGGCGGCGCGCGCCTCCCCGGCGATGGCGTGGACCTTCCAGGGCTGGATGTTGGATCCGCTCGGCGCCCGCGCGGCGAGGTCGAGGATGCGCAGCACCGTCTCCCGCTCCACCGGCGTCGGTAGGAAGGCGCGGACGCTGCGCCGGCCGGCGACGGCGTCCAGCACGGAGAGGGCAGGGGTGTCGCTCATTCCGTCGCCTCCACCGCCACTTCCACTGCCGGCTCGTGCCGGACCGGGAAATTGACCGAGCGGGCGATGAAGCATTTCTCCGCCGCGTCGTGATGCAGGGCCAGGGCCTTCGCCGCGTCCGATCCCGGAGCCAGCGTCACCCGCGGCCGCAGCACGACGCCGCTGAACCGCCCGCCGCCGTCCGGCTCCTCCTCCATCACCCCTTCGGCCTCGTCGGCATAGGCGGTGACGACGACCCCGGCGCTGGCGCAGAGATGCAGGTACCAGAGCTGGTGGCAGGCCGACAGCGAGGCGACCAGCATCTCCTCCGGGTTCCAGCGCGCCGGGTCGCCGCGGAAGGCCGGGTCGGAGGAGCCGGGGATCGCCGGCTTGGTTCCGGCGCCGATCATGTGGTCGCGGCTGTAGGCCTTATAGCCCGAGGTGCCGGTGCCGAGATTGCCGGTCCAGTCGACCCGCAAGGCATAGCGGTGTTCCCTGTGCGCCATCCGTCCCACTCCTTCCCCTATTGCATCACCATCATCAGTAGCGCCGGCAGCAGCACGAAGGCCATGGCGGTGGAGCCCAGCACCATGCCCGCCACCTCCTCCGGCGAATTGCCGTAGCGCAGAGCCCAAAGATAGTTGAAGACGGCGACGGGCATGGAGCTCTGCACCAGAACCACGCCGCGCGCCGCCCCGGTCAGCCCCATGGCCCACACCACAAGCAGCCCCATGGCGAAACCGGCGGCCAGCCGGAAGGCCGACATCGACAGCGCCCGCACCGCCCCCGACAGCCGCAGCTTCGACAGCGCCACCCCCAGCGAGAACAGCATCAGGGGCACCGCGCAGTTGCCGAGCAGCGTTGTGGTGTTGCCGATCCAGGCGGGCAGGGGCAACTCCGCCAGCTGGATCGCCACGGCGAGCGCCACCGCGTAGATGGTGGGCGTGCGCGCCATCTGCCGCAGGTCGAAGCGCCCCGCCGCCAGCGCCGGCCCCAGCGTGAACTGTCCCACCGACATCACCGCATAGAACAGCACGGCAAGGCCCAGTCCGGCCTCGCCGAAGGCGAACAGGCACAGCGGCAACCCCAGATTGCCGGCGTTGGGAAAGGCCATCGCCGGCACATAGACCCGCAGCGGCAGCCGCGCCGCAAGCAGCACCGGCACCGCCGCCAGCGCGGTCAGCACCATGCAGGCCGCCGCCGCCGCCGCGATCTCCGCCATCACCTCGGCCGACAGCCGCAGCCGGGTCAGCGCCGAGAACACCAGGCAGGGCGACGACACGTTGATCGCGAAGGTTGTGATGAAGGCGCTGTCATAGGGAAGCTGCGCGCGCGTCCAGCCATATCCCAGCGCCGCCACCACGAACACGGGGGCCAGCACGGCGAAGGCGTCGGACAGAAGGACGAGGGTGGGCATGCAACCGCTGGCCAGAGGAATGGTCCGCCACGATGACGGTATTCCCTTCCCGCGTCATCCCCCCAAGCCCGAGTTTCACCGCAAGGCAGCCGCGCGCCGGAGGCATCCGCCCAGCCCCCCTTTCCCGCCGGGGAGAGGGGAGTGATCTGCCATTCACCTGATTCGCAGAGTCGCGCGACGCGACAGCACCTGTCCCCCCCGCCTACACCTGTAGCCCGAATGCAACGTCACGAAATTGATTGTATTCCCGGAATGCTTATCAAGAGGAAGTAACGATTTGTAACGAAGCTTGAGGCATAAGGGGGTACCCACTATCGTGGGCCGCCCTCATTCCGCGGATATTCATGACACCTTCCCCGGGCGCCAAGACCATTGTTCGGACCATGAACAATAAGGCGCAGCGAATCAAAAGTCAGTCGAGCCAGAACAGCCGCCGGTTTTCGCTGCGTTCCGTTCTGCTTTGGATTCTTTTGTTGCTGTCGGCCGGTCTGTTTCTTGCGCTCGCGGCACTGCCCGTCGGAAGATTTGCCAGCGCAGCCATTTCCGTCGGCGTCGTGGCGGCGGCCTTCGTGCTGGGGCGCTTCGCCCGGCGCTTCTGGCATGCCCGCACCCTGACCGTGCTGCTGCTGGCCTTCGTCACCTTCCGCTATTTCTTCTGGCGGCTGACCGGCACCTTGCCGCCGGTGGACGATCTGGTGAACTTCATTCCCGGCGTCACCCTGTTCGCGGCGGAGGCGCTGTCCTTCGTCCTGTTCCTGACCTCGCTGTTCGTCATCATCGACCCCATCGCCCGCGAACCGTCGGAGCCGACGGGCGACCCCGCCCTCTGGCCCAGCGTCGACGTCTACATTCCCTCCTACAACGAGGAGCCGGAACTGCTGGAGACGACGCTGGCCGCCGCGGTCTGCATCGACTACCCGCGCGACAAGCTGCGCGTCTATCTGCTGGACGACGGCGGCACCGACCAGAAGCTGGCCCACAGCGATCCCGAACTGGCCGCCGCCGCCAAGGAGCGGCGCGAGACGCTGACCGCGCTGTGCGAAAGGCTGCACGTCACCTACATGACCCGGCCGCGCAACGAGCATGCGAAGGCCGGCAACATCAACCATGCCTTCAAGAAGACGTCGGGCGATCTCGTGCTGATCCTCGACGCCGACCATGTCCCGACGGTCGGCATCCTCAAGGCGACGGTGGGATTCTTCCAGAAGGACTCCGGGCTGTTCCTGGTCCAGACCCCGCATTTCTTCGTCAATCCCGACCCGGTCGAATACAACCTCGGCACCTTCGAGCGGATGCCGAGCGAGAACGAGATGTTCTACTACTCGATCCAGCCGGGGCTCGACCGCTGGAACGGCTCCTTCTTCTGCGGGTCCGCCGCCATCCTGCGCCGCGCGGCGCTGGAGGAGGTCGGCGGCTTCAGCGGCGACACCGTGACGGAGGATTGCGAGACCGCGCTGGAGCTGCATTCGCGCGGCTGGCGCAGCGTCTACCTGCCGCGCCCGCTGATCGCCGGGCTGCAGCCGGAAACCTTCGACAGCTTCATCGCCCAGCGCTCGCGCTGGACCCAGGGCATGATCCAGCTGTTCCTGCTGAAGAACCCGCTGTTCAAGCGCGGCCTGACCGTCGCGCAGCGGCTCTGCTACACCAGCACCATGCTGTACTGGTTCTTCTGGTTCTGGCGGCCGATCTTCCTGCTGTCGCCGCTGTGCTATGCCCTGTTCGGGCTGGAGATCTACCGCATCAACCTGCCGGACTTCGCCTGCTTCGTCATTCCGCACGTCTTCGCCGCCGCATTCCTGTCGCAGTTCCTGCACGGGCGGATGCGCTGGCCGCTGTTCTCGGAGCTGTACGAGTATCTGCAGTCCTTCCACGTCTCCCGCGCGGCGATCGCCACCCTGATCCGGCCGCGCGACCCGGTCTTCAAGGTCACCGCCAAGGGCCAGTCGGTGGAGGAGGACGGCTTCTCGCCGCTGGCGACGCCCTTCATCGTCACCACCCTGCTGCTGGGCGCCGGGCTGGCCGCCTGCGCATGGCGCTATTACGTGTTCCCGGAACACCGCGCCGCCATCGTCCCGGTGGCGGTCTGGTGTTCCCTGAGCTTCATGCTGGCGCTGGGCGGCCTCGCCGTCGTCTTCGAGCGCAGGCGCGTCCGCCGGCAGGAGCGCTTCACCGTCGACCGTGCCGCCGTGCTGACCCTCGATGACGGGACCAGCATCGACCTGACCGTCGCCGACGTGTCGGCGGGCGGCGTCGGCCTTCTGGTCGATCCGAAATGGCGCGAGGCGATTTCCCGGCCAGACCAGACGCCGATCCTCACCATCACCGCGACGGAGACGGAGGCGGCGACCACCACCGGCGTGCGCATCTACCGCGTCGAAATGCGCAACGGCGAACTGGCGGTCGGCACCGGATTCGCCCCGCGCGACCGCCAGGACATCGTGGAGATGGCGCGTTTCGTCTTCGGCAACAGCGTCGGCTGGGACGCCTTCCTCGACCGCAAGCGCGTGGCCGCCCCGACTTTCTTCGGCGGGCTGCTGTTCTTCGCCACGCGGGTGGTGCCGCGGCTCGGGCATGTCCTGCTCGCCCTGCCGCGCGCCATGCGGCGCATCCTGAGCTTCCAGGCTCCGTAACGGCCATGGCTCATTCCTGCATTGATAACCGCGGCCCCAGGGCTGCCTGCAACCCGACCGGCGCTCGGGACACCGGCGCCTGGAGGTCTGTCAGGGGCCTTCTGGCCCTGCTGTCCCTGTGCCTTGCCCTCTCGACCGGCTGGGCGGCGCCGGCCGATGCCGCGGATCGCCGGGTGATCCCCCTGTCGAACCTGCGCGACGGCCAGCCGGAGGTCACCCTGCATGGCGAGACGGAGACGGTCGTCCTGCGCGCCGTCCTGCCGCCGGTTGTCGGATTGACCTCCGCCGTCCTGGCGCTGACCTACGAGAACGGCATCGACATCCTGCCCGAAAAGGGATCGATGTCGGTCTACATCAACGGGTCGCCGGTGGCCGACCTGCCGCTGTCCGCCTTCCGCGGGCCGGTCAACGCCTCGATCACCCTGCCGGCCAGCCTGATGCGGCCGGGCGAGAACCAGATCGTCTTCCAGACCAACGCGCAGCACCGCGCCATCTGCACGGTGCGCGGCACCTACGACCTGTGGGCGCGGGTGAACCTCGCCGCCTCGTCGCTGACGCTGGTGTCGGACGGCGGCGTTCCCCAGCCCGACCTCGCCATGATGCGGCAGCTTCTGGTCGCCGCCGACCGGGCGCGCGAACCGCTGGCAATCCTCCATCCCGGCAGCGAGATCGACGCCGACCATCTCGGCTGGGGCGCCATGGTGGCGCAGTCCTACGGCCTGCTGCGCGGCGACCAGACCCCGCGCGTGACGGCGGTGCCGGTCCAGCCGCCCTCCAAGCCCGCCGATTCCAGCGCGTCCGGCGCGCCGGTGCTGGAATCCCTCCCTCTGCCGGGCGGCAAGAACGTGCTGATCGGCACCCGCGACCGCCTCGCCCCGCTACTGGGCGAGGCGCGGGCCGCCGCCATCACCGGCCCCTTCCTGGCCGTCTATCCGCTCCCCGGCCCAGGCGGCGGGGCCTTCGTCGCCGTCGCTTCCGGCCGCACCCAGCAGGAGGTCGATCAGGCGGTGATGCGGCTGGCCGACCTCTCCCGGCCGCTGCCGACCCAGAGCGCGATGATCGTCGCCGACGCCGCCCCGCCGGCACCCCTGCCGCACCCGCCGGTGCAGGCGGAGGGGCGCTACCGCCTGTCGGAACTGGGCTTCCAGACCGTCCAGCACAGCGGCTACCGCTATGCCGGCCGCTTCGGCCTGACCCTGCCCACCGGCTTCGCCCCGGTCGGCGACCGCGCCATCCTGTTCCACATCGACGCCGCCTTCGAGGGCAACCTCGGCCCCGGAGCGGTGCTGAACGTCCGGGTGAACGGCAAGCCGGCGGGCGCCATCGAGATCGACAAACGGTCCAGCGGCGTGATCGACAACGGCGAGATGCCGCTGCCGATGGCGATGTTCCGCCCCGGCCCCAACGTGATCGAGGTGGAGGCGGAGCTGCCGCCGGCCGGCGGCACCGACTGCGTCTTCGCGGTGCGGCGCCCGTCCTTCACCCTGCACGACAGCTCCAGCATCGAAATCCCCGGCTTCGCCCGCCTCGTCACCCTGCCCAGCCTGGAAGGCTTCGCCAACACCGCCTATCCCTATGGCGGCCTTGCCGGCGGGCAGCCGGCGGACCCCTTCGACCTCGTGGTCGTCGGGCGCGAGTCCGCCTGGTTCGGCGCGGCCTGGAGCCTGACCGCCCGGCTTGCGCAGCGGGCCGGCGACCTGATGGCGGTGGTGCCCTACACCGGCTGGGGCGGCGCGCCGGACGGCAACGCGCTGATCGTCGGCCCGGTCGCGGCGCTGCCTCAGGCGGTCTTCGCCTCTTCTCCCCTGCCGGCCGACCGTCTCGCCGGCCTGCTGGAGGCGGGTGCCCTGATCGCCCAGGCCAATGCGCGGGGAGAGCCGATGGCGGATGCCGACCGCCGCGCCCTGGTCGACCGGCTGCGGCTGGGCTGGTCCGGCACCCCCCGTCCGGGCCTTGCGCGGCCCGGCGCCTCGCCCTCGCCCTCGCCCTCGTCCTTCGGCGTCGCCGGCACGGCGCAGGCGGCCGACGGTGGCGCCCAGAACCGTTGGCAGCGGATGGCCGGCGACGCCAAGGACGGCGCGTCCGCGTCCGGCGGCTGGGTTCCCGACTGGGCCCGCCGCTCCATGGCCGCCGCCGCCCGCTACGTCAACCACTGGACGGTGGAGGACGCGCCGGTCGACGTCGTCGCCCTGACCGAGAATGCCGACCAGCTGCCGGAGGCCGCCTTGCTGCAATACCGGGCGCCCGGCGCCGATCCGCTGACCTGGACCCTGCTGACCGCATCGGATACCCGGTCCATCGACCGCGCCATGGGCAGCCTGGGGCAGGCCGGCCTGTGGGACAGGATGCACGGCGGCGGGGCGCTGTGGAGCAGCGCGGCGCCGGCCGTCACCACGCTGGAGGCGTCGCGCCCCTACCAGATCATTCTCACCCCCTTCGACATCGGCAACCTGATCCTGATCCTGGCCCGCAACCTGTCGCAGCGGCTCGAACTGCTGTTCGCCCTGCTGCTGGGGACGGCGGTGGTGCTGACGGTCAGCATGCGTCTTCTGCTGAAGCATGGACATCACGAACGGAGCGAGCCATGACCCCAACGCGGCGTGACGTGCTGATCGGGACGGCAGCCCTGGGATTGGCGGCGGCAGGTCTGGCGGCACTTCCGGCCGGCGCGCTTGCCGCGCCCTCCGATGCTCCCTTCGATGGGGCGGCATGGCGGCGCTATGCCGATCGCTTCCTGCGGCCGGACGGGCGGATCGTCGATACCGGCAACAAGGACGTCAGCCATTCCGAAGGGCAGGGCTACGGGATGCTGCTGGCCGTGGCGGCGGGCGACCGCGCCGCCTTCGACCGGATGTGGAGCTGGACCCAGCGCACGCTGATGGTGCGTGACGACGGGCTGGTGGCGTGGCGCTGGGCGCCCGACGGCGGCGTCACCGACCGCAACAACGCGTCCGACGGCGACATGCTGATCGCCTGGGCGCTGCTGCGCGCCGCCGAGCTGTGGAAGACGGAGGCCTACCGCACCGCCGCCGCCGCGATCGTCAAGGCGCTGGACGCCGGGGTGCTGGTGGAGCATGCCGGGCTGACCGTCCTGCTGCCGGGACGCGACGGCTTCCGCAAGGGCGAAACGCTGGTCCTCAATCCCAGCTACTGGATCTTTCCGGCGATCCGCGCCTTCGCCGCCCTGCCCGGCGGGGAGCGCTGGGGCCGGCTGACCGACGCCGGTCTGGTCCTGCTGTCGAAGGCGCGCTTCGGCGGGTTCCAGCTGCCGCCGGACTGGATGGCGCTGGACGCCGCCGGCACCGTCACCGTCGCCGACGGCTTCAGGAAGCAGTATGGCTACGACGCCGTGCGCGTGCCGCTCTATCTGGCCTGGGACGGCTACCGCGATCCCTATTATTTCCGCCCCTATGCCGATCTGGTGGCGAAGTTCGGCGGATCGGCGGTCCCCGCCACCGTCTCGCTGCCGGGCGGCACCACCACGCAGGTGGCGGCCTCCGTCGGCATGCTCGCGGTCTACCGGCTGGCCTGCCGTCTGGCCGGGACCGGGGTGGACGCCGGCCAGGCGGTGACCGTGCCGCCGCTGGCGGCCAACGAGGATTACTACTCCACCACCCTGTTCCACCTCTCCGCGCTGGCGGCCCAGAGCCTGGGGATCGACCCGTGACCCGTCCCGTCCTTCTTTCGACCCTTCTTCTTGCCGGCATCGCCGCGCTCGGCGGCGGAAGCGATGCCTGGGCGCAGTCGCATGGCGGCGGCCGCGCGCTCGCCCCCGGCGTGACGGTGGAGGTGGCGCCGGCCCCCGGCAGCGGCTCCGCCCCCGCCGCCGGCAAGGTGGACGAGACGGCGCTGCGCTACTACGCCCGCATCGGCGACGGCGAAAGGCTGGAGGCGGAGATCGCCCGCCTGCGCGCCCTCGATCCGACCTGGGAGCCGCCCAAGGATCTGTTCGCGCCGCAGCCGACCACGCCCGGCATCGACGAGACCCCGTTCTGGAATCTTGCATCGGCCGGCAAGGTGGCGGAGGCGCGCGCCGCCATCGCCGAGCAGCGGCGCAAGTCGCCCTCCTGGCAGCCGTCGGACAAGCTGCTGCAGGAACTCGACCTCGCCGAGAGCGCCGGGCGCCTCCGTTCGGCCAGCGACACCAAGCGCTGGCAGGACGTGGTGGACGCCGCCGCCGCCAACCCCGAGGCGGTGGCCTGCAACCGGCTGGACAACGCGTGGCGCCTTGCCGAGGCCTATGCCGAGCTGAAGCAGACCGACCGCGCCTTCGAGACCTACAAGACCATCGTCACCAGCTGCCCCAAGGCCAAGGAGCGGCGCGACACCATCTTCAAGGCGTCGCGCTATCTCAGCCCCGACCGCCTGCGCGAGCTGACGGCGCTCGGCGCCACCGCCAACCCGGCGACGGGGGAGGATTACTCCACCGTCCGCAGCGCCGAAGCCGAACTCGAAACCGGCCGTCTGCTGGAGCGGCTCGGCGCCGCCAGCGCGGGGAGCAAGGCCGGCGCCCTGTCCGCCGCCGACCTGTCGCGCGTCCAGGGCGTCGTCCGCGACAGGCAGGACGCCGACGGCGCCATCGCGCTCGGCTGGTACTTCCAGAAGCAGAGGAACTTCGCCGAGGCGCGGGGCTGGTTCTCCCAGGCCAACGACTGGTCGCCGTCCGACCGGGCGGCGGAAGGGCTGGTGCTTGCCTACAACGGTCTGGGCGATAAGCCGCAGGCCCGCGCCGCCGCCGCCCCGTGGAAGGGCAAATCGACCCGTGTCGATCAGGCGCTGAAGGCGGTGGATCCGCCGCGCGGGCCGGCCGGCGGGCGCGGCGGTCCGCAGGGGCCGAGCGAGCTGGACCGGGCGCTGGCCCGCCAGGACTATGCCTCCTGCATCGCCATCATCCGCGCCTCCATCGCCAGGAGCGGCCCGACCGCCGCCCTGCTGCAGCAGCGCGGCTGGTGCCTGCTGGAACTGAAACGCCCGTCGGAGGCCGAGGCCGCCTTCGCCGAGGCGCAGGTTCTGGCCGCGCGCGAGCCCGCCAAGGCCGGTGTGTCGGCCGGCGGCGCATCGACAGGCGGTGCATCGGCCGGAACGCAGATCCCCAGCCGCAACCTGTCGGCCAACGGCCTGCCGCAGACGGCGACCCAGGCGCAGGAGAACGCCTACGGGCAGGCCATCGCCCGTCTGGCGACCGGCGACGTGGCCGGTCTGGCCCGCGACCTGCCCCGCGCCAACATGACGGCGGCGCAGAAGGCGGAAATCCGCGCCTCGCTGATGGCGACCGAGGCCAACCGGGCGCTGGAGGACAAACGCTACCACGACGTGCTGCGCCTGCTCGACGCCCGCAAGGAGCTGGAGCCGGAACCGCGCAACCTCGGCATCCTGCGCGGCTGGGCGCTCTACAACCTGATGCGCTACGACGAGGCCTACAACCAGTTCAAGGCCATCGACGACCGCCTGAGCACCGAGGAATCGCGCGAAGGCGTCAGCATCACCTGGAAGACGATCTACCATGATTGGTAAGGGAGCCCCGATGCCCGAGACTCGCATGGTCAAGACTCCGATGGCCCGCGCCCTCCTGCTGGCGACGCTGGCCGCCGCCCTGCTGACCTCGGGTTGCGCAGGCTGGGTGCGCGACAACACGACCCAGGCGCCCACCCCCTGGCGCCGCATCCAGCCGGCGGCGCTGCCGGTCACCCTGCCGGACAGCCGCGACTTCCCCATCGTCGCCGCCCGCATGCGCGACACCGGCGCCGTCTACAAGAGCTACATCGTGGCGCTGGGCAACCCCACCGTGCTGCCGGGCGAGAACCGCCTGTTGGTGGACGTGCAGACCCTGCCCGACAGCCTGTTCGGCGCCCTGGTCCAGCCGCCGCGCGTCTTCCCGGTCCCGCTCTACACCATGGAGACGCTGACCGAGACGACGACGCGCGAATTCCCGGACATGCGCGTCAAGGTCGCCGACGGCGCCCGCCGCAACCGCTACGGCGACTACGACTACGTCATCGCCCAGGACGGCGAGAACAGCTGCGTGCTGGCATGGCAGCTGATCAGCGACCGCAAGCGCACGCTGCCGGAACGGATCGAGGCGATCCGCCTGGACTACCGGGTCTGCGGCGTCGGCTCCAACATCCGCGCCCTGCTGGCGCCGTTCGAGGCGCTGACGCTGACCCTGCCGGAAACGGTGCTGGAGGCCCACGACCTCATCGACGGCATGTAGGGAGCAGGCCGGGCGGCCTCACGCCGCCCGAGCCTCGTCCCGCCGCATCTGCTCCTCCAGCGCCCGCCAGCGCGGCTCGACCGCCTCCCACGCGCGCTGCTTGACCGGCCCGAAGCCGCGGATCTCCTGCGGCAGCGCCGCCAGCTCCACCGCGGTGGCGAGCCTTTCCGCCGACAGCCGTTCCGCGATCTCCGCCACCGTCGCCTCATAGCGGGCGATCAGCGCGCGTTCCATCCTGCGCTCCGCCGTATAGCCGAACGGGTCGAGCGCCGTGCCGCGCAGCCGCTTGCAAGCCGCCAGCCCGCGGAACACCGGCAGGATCCAGGCGCCCAGCGCCATCTTGCGCGGCTCGCCAAGTCCGTTGGTCTCGCGCGACAGCAGGGGAGGGGCGAGGTGGAAGACCGGCTTCCAATCCCCCTCGAACCGCTCGTCCAGGCTTTTGCGGAAAGCCGGATCGCTGTGCAGCCGCGCCACCTCATACTCGTCCTTGTAGGCCATCAGCTTGAAGGCGCCGCGCGCCACCGCCTCCGCCAGTGCGGTCGAACCGGGAGCCGCGCGGTCCTCCGCCTGCCGCGCCCGCTCCACCAGCGCGCGGTAGCGTTCGGCATAGGCGCGGTCCTGATACGCCGCCAGGAAAGCCGCCCGCCGCTCCACGATGGCGGAGAGATCGCCGGAGGCCAAATCGGGGGTCTGCGCCTCCTCCTCCGCCCCCAGACCCGCCAGAACCTCCGGACGGTGCGCGGCGAGGCGGCCGAAGGCGAAGGCGCGCAGGTTGGCGGCGACGCCGGTTCCGTTCAGCTCGATGGCGCGGGTCAGCGCCTCCAGCCCGACCGGCAGCAGCCCCTTCTGGAAGGCGACGCCCATCAGGAAGACGTTGGCGAGGATGCTGTCGCCGAACAGCGCGGTGACCACCCGGTTGGCGTCCACCACCTCGACCTGCTCGGCCCCCGCCGCCCGGCGCAGGGCGCGCAGCAGCGCCCCCGCATCCGGCAGCTTGGCGCCGTCGCGGGTGAAGGCCCCGGTCGGCGCCACATGGGCGTTGGCCACCACCCGCGTCCGTCCCGGCCGCACCGTCTTCAGCGCGTCGGGCGAGGCCGCGACCACCGTGTCGCAGGCCAGCACCAGCTGCGCCCGCTTCGGGTCGATCCGCGCCTGATGGAGCAGCGCCGCATCCCCCGCCACCCGCAGATAGCTGTAGACCGCGCCGCCCTTCTGCGCGAAGCCCATGAAGTCCAGCACCGAGGACGCCTTGCCCTCCAGATGCGCCGCCATCGCCAGCACCGCGCCGATGGTGACGACGCCGGTGCCGCCGACCCCGACGATCAGGATCTCCGCCAATTCTTCCCTCGCGCCATAGCGCGGCAGCGGCAGCGCCGCCAGATCCGCGGCGAAGCGCGCGGCCACCCTGTCCGGGTCCGGCTTGCGCAAAGACCCGCCCACCACCGAGACGAAGCTGGGGCAGAAGCCGTCGGCGCAGGAATAATCCTTGTTGCAGCTGGACTGGTCGATCTGCCGCTTCACCCCGAATTCTGTGTGTTTCGGCTGCACCGACAGGCAGTTCGACTTCTTGCCGCAATCGCCGCAGCCTTCGCAGACCAGATCGTTGATGACCATCCGCCGCGCCGGGTCGGCCATGGTGCCGCGCTTGCGCCGCCGCCGCTTCTCCGCCGCGCAGGTCTGCTCATAGACGATGGCGGTGACGCCGGGAATCTCGCGCATCTCGCGCTGCACGGCGTCCAGTTCCTCGCGGTGATGCACCGTGGTGAAGGGCGCCAGCCCGGACCGGCTGTCGTATTTCTCCGGCGCGTCGCTGACCACGGCGATGCGGGTGATGCCCTCCGCCGCCAGCTGGCGGGTGACGGCATCGACGGAGATCGGGCCGTCCACCGGCTGGCCGCCGGTCATGGCGACGGCGTCGTTGAACAGGATCTTGTAGGTGATGTTGATCTTGGCGGCCACCGCCTGCCGGATCGCCAGCAGGCCGGAATGGAAATAGGTGCCCTCGCCCAGATTCTGGAAGATGTGCGGCCGCTTGCTGAACGGCGCCTGCCCGATCCAGCTGACGCCCTCGCCGCCCATCTGGCTGAGGCCCACCGTGTCGCGGTCCATCCACGACGCCATGAAGTGGCAGCCGATGCCGGCCATCGCCTTGCTGCCCTCCGGCACCCTGGTCGAGCTGTTGTGCGGACAGCCGGAGCAGAAATAGGGCGTGCGCGGCAGGGCAGGGGCGGCGGGAGCCTCCCCCGGCAGCAGCTCCGCCAGCCGTGCCGAAAAGTCCCTCTCCGGGAATCGGTGGCGGATGCGCTCCACCAGCGCCCGCGCGACGATCCAGGGCCGCAGTTCCCCGGTGGCGGGCAGCAGCGGCGCGCCGAACTCGTCGGTCTTGCCGACCACGGCGCGCGGCCTCTCCCCGGCCGGCAGGTGGAACAGCAGATCCTTCAACTGCCCCTCGACGACCGGCGCCTTCTCCTCCACCACCAGCACCTCGTCGGCGCCGCGGGCGGCGGCGAGCGCGAAGTCCGGCTCCAGCGGCCAGGACAGCCCGATCTTGTGGACCGACAGCCCGATCCGCTCCGCCTCCGCCGGCCCGATGCCGAGCAGCCGCAGCGCCTCCATCAGGTCGAGATGCGCCTTGCCGGTGGTGACGATGCGCAGCCAGCCGCCCCTACCCAACACCGTCCGGTCGATGCGGTTGACGCGGGCGAAGGCCTTCACCGCCGCCACCTTGGCGGCCAGCCGTTCCTCGATGGCGAGGCTGGGCAGGTCGGGCCAGCGGTAATGCAGCCCCCCCGGCGGCGGATCGAACTCCACCGGCAGGAAGCCGCCCTCCAGCGCCGGAATCCGCACGGTGCCCGAGCTTTCCACCGATTCCGAGATCGCCTTGAACCCGACCCAGGCGCCGGAGAAGCGCGACAGGGCATAGCCGTACAGCCCGAACTCCAGATAGTCGCGGATGCCCGCCGGGTTCAGCACCGGCATCGACCATGCGATCATGGCGAGGTCGCTCTGGTGCGGCATGCTGGACGACACGCAGCCATGGTCGTCGCCGGCCACCGCCAGCACCCCGCCGCGCGGCGAGCTGCCATAGGCGTTGGCATGTTTCAGCACGTCGCCGGAGCGGTCCACCCCCGGCCCCTTGCCGTACCACATGCCGAACACGCCATCGACGGTGCCCTCGCCCGAGGATTCGACCTGCTGGGTCCCCATGACGGCGGTGGCGCCCAGATCCTCGTTGACGCCGGGGACGAAGCGGATGGCATGGGCGTCCAGATGCGTGCGAGCCTGCCACAGCGCCTGATCCAGCCCGCCCAGCGGCGACCCGCGATAGCCGCTGACGAAGCCCGCCGTGTTCAGCCCGGCCCGCCGGTCGCTCTCCGCCTGGAGCAGCAGCAGCCGGACCAGCGCCTGCGTCCCCGACAGATAGACCTGCCCCCCGGCGCGGCTGTAGCGGTCGTCCAGGCGATAGCTGCGGTCGATCCGGTCGGGGGTTTGGCCGGGATCGCGCTCCGCCCGCAGGCCCGTCGGCATGCCGTCCATGTCTCGTTCCCTCGATTATCCTTCGTTGGAACGAGTGTGCGCCCTTTGCAGGCAAATGATTTTGCGGGTTGGGCGCAGAGCGGGGGTGTTCGGAAAATCCTGTTGCGGATTGTTGAGGTTGAGAGCGAAATTTTTGCGGGTTCTGCGGAGAGTTGTGGGGGGTAGGGAGGCAAACATTGGAAGCCATTTAAGGAGCCGCCACGAATCAGAAGCCCCCCTTGTCGGAAGCATCCGAAAGCGACAGCATTTCTTCTCGGCGTGCACGCGCATTAAACCCGTGGGTTGCTGCCGCGATTCGGGGGCCGAACCGATTCTCGAACTCCTTCCACAGTTCATCATAAAGGGGGTCAAGTTGACGCACGAGCTTCCGCGTCGAACTATTAAACTCCCTTTGAAGGCCGACTAGTCCTTCGCGAAATGAGCGATTTACGTTGATGCGACGACCGCTTTGATCAAAACCCCTGATGCCATGGCCTCGCGCAAACATAGCTGCGGTCATAAAGGTCTGGTCATCCAAGGTGAAACTTCTCTCTACGCCCTCATGTATACGGGCATTACGCTCAGTCCTTAGGCGCGCTTGCTCATCGAGCATGCCGCCCAGGTGAGCAATAACAGCGGCCGAAACGCCAGACTGCTTCAGCTTCTTCATCTTGCAGTCCGCCGGAGGGAGCCCGGTTTCATAAACGGCGTTCACAAGCTGCAACGTGCAATCAACGACAGAAATGAACCGCGTTAGAAAAACATCCGCCGAAGCTGTCAGCCATTCATAGAGCGATATAGGAAGGCTTGTGGCTGTGGGAAACGGTTCGGACCACAGCATATTGCCGGCAAGATTCAGTTTCTCCACCCGGCGAGAAAGAAGATAAACATAATTATTTACATCAAATGCGTACTTGCAACGTAGCTATGTTGCAGACACAGGTCAGCAGGCAAACTGTTTAGAGGCATAGCCTAGATATGGTAGGCGACCTGCGGCCGATCATCGGCGTTCGTCTCCCCGCATCGGCGCAGGACACAGTTTTTAGGCGAGCAGAGTAGTCTCCAGATGCGACAGTCCACCGGTCGGTGGAAGCCCCCGACACGGCGTCGTCAGTAGAGTCCGTCGATCTCTTCGTCGGTGTAGTCGGGCGGCGGCGGGGCCGGACGCAGCGGTCGTAGCGGTGGAGATGTCGCGCGGAGGCGCACCGGGCCCGGAAGCGAGCGAGTTCTACGTGTTCCCTTTGGGGCCTCGCGGTATTTCCGCGGCAGGCCGTGTCCTTTGCTGTCTTTCTCCTCTGCCCGCGCCAGCATCAGGACCCGCGACGGTGCCGGAGGATCCCCGTCCTGCAACGGCGGCGGCCAGAACAGACCGCCCTTTGCCGACCAGCGGATTTGTCGGCCGAGCGCCCGGGGCATCAGCGTCATCAACTGAAAGACGAACGGCTCCGCCTGGACTTCGCCCTGCGAATGTCCATCGGTCGTCGTCATCGTTCTCGACGAAGCCGAACTCCACAGCCAGGCGGCTTCGTCGAGATAGCGGCTCAGGTGAACGCGACTAAACCTATGGTAGACACCAAAACGGCTTCGTTCGAGAAGCCCCGCGAAGCCCTCGGCGTGATTGACGTGAACGTTCCGTTCGTCGTCCCGCAACTCAGCATTGCGCCGCCGTTTGCGCGGTCGCTTGCCGTCCTTCCGCTCGACACGGGCGTATTCTTCCGCTCCGTGATTGACGCTGGAGTGTCCGCCGAAATCCCGACCGACGACCGCGAGGGCCTTGTCTCCGTCGGTCATCAGGTGCGCGTCGGGCTTCACAACCGCCTTGATGACCGAGGCCAATTCCGCGGCGGACTCCCCGGAGACAACGCCGGTTCGAACCCGCCCCTCCCGGGCGTTCATAATGACTACGATCGCCTTGTCCGACCCCTTGCCGCGCGGATTCCACACGTATTTCGTGTATCCGTCCTTGCGCGGCTCGCCGCCGATTCGTTTCGTATCGATCTCGACCTCGCCGTCGAGAACCGGTTCGCTTTCGTGCCGGTAATCGAGAAGTTCGCGGACAGCATGTGCCATTTTCCAGGCCGTCGGCTGGGTCACGCCGAGATGCCGGGCCAGAACGACGGACGAGACGCCCTTGCTGCTGCTGAGCAGGTAGAACAGCGCCTTTATCCACTTGAGAAGTGGGAGTTTTGTCCCGTGAAGCGGCGTGAAGGTCTTGACGGTGAACTGGGCGGCGCAGTTTCCACACTCGAACAGCCCGACACGCGGGGCGCGGGCTTCTCCGCTACGGGTCGTTTTGACCGAGTTGAAGCGGTAGACCTTGACGGATTTGCAATGCGGGCAGAACGGACCGTCCGGCCAGACCAGGGTTTCGAAGAAGGTTCGTGCCTGCGCCTCGTCTGTGAAACGAGCTGTCAACTCGTCAGCATCGGTGTGGATGCTGAGGTCAAAGTCCTGGCAGATTTTGTAGAAGCGCTCGTTGCCCACGGCCGACCTCCCCCGAGGCCGACACTCTACCGGAAGACGCATCCGATTTGAATCAATATGTAGGAGGTGCGCGCGGAGCGCCGCCGTTATCGTAAGTCTATGTTTTTGTTGATTTTTGCGTCTGCACCTGTGTCTGCAACATAGCTACGACCTGCAATCCGGGTGCATTGCTAGCTCAGCATAGCTATCAAAATAATAAGATACGATGCTGAGGTCGTATATTCGTCCAATAAATCCATGATTATCCGAAGGCAAAATGTGACGCTTCAGGAACCGCGTGCTGGGAGCTTTTGTGCCAACGGAATCATCGTCTTCAATCATTTTCTATCTCCTCGCGAATTTATCAACGATAGGTATATTAATTCCGCACCAATAACGCATGAATTGCATAATTCGCCAGATCCGTTACAGTTTTGTCCTCTCAGAGTGAGCAAGGTAGCCTAATCGGTAGGGAAACGAATGATGATTCGGAAAATTGCGCTGGCTGCGCTTATTGTCAATCGCGCAAATGACAGGCATGGCGAGTTAGAGAATGAATCGGCCGCAATCGCATGGCTCTTTAACGAGCGCGAACAGCACATGCGCAACCTTGCGAGAGACATTGTTGAGAAGGGAGAGATATATGAGTATCCGCTTATTTCGCCAGAGAAAGCAAAGTTCATTGTCTTTGATGGCAATAGACGCGTGACATGCCTGAAGCTCTTGGAAGAGCCTCGTCGAGCTCCAACACGCGAGTTGCAGGCGTTCTTTCGCGAGCAGAGAAGTCTGTGGCGGGGCACATTTCCACTAGAGATCAGCTGTCAGATCGAAGCCGACCGCGACCGTATTGATGAAATTCTCTTTCGCCGCCATACCGGTACGCAGAATGGTATTGGTCAGAGCACTTGGGACGACCGTATGAAGGCAACCTTTATGTCGCGTACCGGCAAAGGTGGCGGGCCCAGCGTGGCAGATGAAATCGAGAAGCGTTTAGCCGACGCTAATCTCTTGCCGGAACGTCGCAAGATACCACGCTCTACGCTTAGAGTGCGTAACAAAACCGGCCAGGAACGGTTGGTAGGGGCATGGCAGCCCCTCTTGTTTCCGACGCCTTGTGGGCGATCATCGAACCGCTGATCCCGCCGGAGCCGCCCAAGCCAAAAGGCGGACGGCCCCGGTTGGACGATCGTGCGGCGCTGACCGGCATCCTATTCGTGCTGCGCACGGGTATTCCTTGGGAGCTTCTGCCGGTGGAGATGGGCTGCGGCTCGGGGATGACCTGCTGGCGGCGTCTGCACGAGTGGCATCGGGCTGGCGTGTGGGAACGGCTGCATCGTGTGCTGCTCGACCGGCTCGGCTATGCCAACGCCATCAACTGGGATCGTGCAGCGGTGGACAGCGCCAGCGTCCCGGCAAAAAGGGGGGTGAGGAGACCGGCCCGAACCCGACGGATCGCGGCAAGCCGGGCTCCAAGCGCCACATCCTCGTCGATGCTAACGGCATCCCGCTCGCCCTGAGGATCTCGCCAGCCAACCGGCACGACAGCAAGCTGCTGGAGGCGCTGGTCGATGCCGTGCCGGCGATCCGCCAGTGTGCGGGCCGGCCCCGGCGCCGCCCGGCCAAGCTGCACGCCGACAAGGGCTACGACTTTGCACACTGCCGGCAGGCGCTGCGCCAACGAGCGATCATTCCGCGGATCGCCCGGCGTGGCGTCGAGAGCAGCGAGCGTCTTGGCCGACACCGATGGGTGGTCGAGCGTACGCTCGCTTGGTTCGCCCGCTTCCGCCGCATCGCCGTCCGCTACGAACGGCGCGCCGACATCTTCACTGCCTTTCACCATATCGCGGCCAGCCTCATCTGCTGGCGCTTCGTCCAGAGATGGTTCTGTTAGGCGCTCTTAATCGCCTTCTCTCGGCCGAGCCGCTCCGTCAGCGCGTCGGCATCAGCATGAAAGGGGGACAGTTTCAGTTCATCCACGATCAAAGAATGTCGCTTGCTGCTCTCGCGCGAATTGCGAATGACCTTGCCAGCCGTAACATTGTTTTGGGCGATATTTGGGATATCGACGGCAAGCAGGATTATCTGAATCGGCTTGAGGGAGAAGGCGTCCTTCCTAGTTCTGGCGCAGTTGCTGCTGAGACTAGCGTCACAAAGCTCAAGACTAGGGTGCCTAAACCGAAGCCGAGTGTGAGGGTGACACCCACAGTTCGGAGTACACTCATTCCGCAAACCGAGTTTGGCCTATATTGGCCTGGGAGACTCCAGCGCCATCACCAGATTTGGGAAGAGCTACAGTTTCATCTCGATCTTCAAAAGCATGTAAACGCGATTTCCGTGCTCATGCGCGTTCTGATTGAGATTTCTTTGGAAAACTATATCCAACGGGCTAAGGTCAATGTCCACGAGAATGATAAGTTGGCGACTAGGCTTGAGAAAGCCAGCCTCCATCTTCAAATGTCGGGAAAAATCGATGGAAAGCAGATGGATGTAATTAAGAAGTTCAATCAAAGTGAGAAAATAATATCAGCTGATACCCTGAACAGATATGTTCACTCTCCAAATTTTACACCATCTCCAGAGCATCTAATGTCGCTGTGGGACAGTCTGTCGGCTGTGATAGTGCTATTTCTCCAAGAATAGTAACAGGCATTTGATTTGGAGAATATTCGGCAAAGATTTCGCTGCGCCATCCCAATCTATTTCAGTAACTAGATCATACTGTATCAGTGTTTTCTTGTACGCTTTGCGGGCCTCAGGTGGCCATTTTTCGTCCGCGAACAACTGCAGCCCCACCTCTTGGATAAAAACTCCTATGTCAGAAAAAATTCCTATATCCTTCCCCGCTGGTCCCATCCACCAGCGGAGCCCCGCCATGCCGCTCGACAGCCGCACCGTAAGCATCCGCTGAGTGCCGCGGTCAGGCAGCTTTCGTCTGCTCGCGGATTGCCTTCCATTCCCAGGGGAGGAGTTCGTGCAGGCGGGTTTGGGGGATGTCGTTGATGCGGGCCAGGACGTCGGCGAGCCATGCCTGGGGATCGACGTCGTTGAGCTTCGCCGTGGTGATCAGGCCGTACATGATCGCCGCCCGCTGCCCGCCGCGATCGGAGCCGCAGAACAGCCACGCTTTCCGGCCCAAAGCGATCCCGCGCAGGCCGCGTTCGGCGGCATTGTTGGTCAGGCACAGCCGGCCGTCGCCGAGGAAGCGCGTGAAGCCGTCCCAGCGCGTCAGCATGTAGTCCATCGCCTTGGCCACGGGGGCATGGCGGGAGAGCCGGGCGCGCTCCGTCCGCATCCAGTTCTCCAGCGTGGCCACCAGGGCGACGCCGTGCTCCTGGCGGGCCGCCAGCCGCTCGGCCGCGGGCTTGCCGTTCAGGGCGCGCTCGAGATCGAAGAGGGCGTCGATGTGGGTCACGGCTTCCAGGGCCAGCGGTGAGATCGGCGGGGCATCCTTGCCGCGTCTGGTGTTCGCGGCGATGTCGGCCAGCTTGAAGAAGCCGCGCCTTGCATGCGCCCAGCACAGTGCGGCGCTGATCGGCCCCGGTCGGCGCTCAGGTTCGTACAGCCGGTTATAGCCGGCGAACGCATCGGCCTGCAGCCAGCCCGTGAAGCCGGCCAGGTGCCGTTCGGGATGCTCGCCCTTGCGGTCTCGCGAATAGTGGAACAGCGCTGCCGGTGGGGCTTGGCCGGCAAACGGCCGGTCATCACGCACATACACCCACAGCCGCCCGGTGTCGGTCTTGCCTTTGGCCAGCACGGGCACGGGCGTGTCGTCTCCATGCAGCCGCTCGGCTGCCAGTACATGCGCGGCGATCAGGTCGTGCAGCGGCTTCAGCACCGCGGCGGCGGCGCCCACCTGGTCGGCCAGGGTGGACAGGCTGAGCGGCACGCCCTCGCGCGCAAAGCGTTCGGCCTGCCGGTTCAGCGGCTGATGCTGGCCGAACTTCTCGAACAGGAGGGTGGCCAGCAGGTTGGGGCCGGCCCAGCCCCGTGGGGTGGCGTGGAACGGCGCCGGCGGCTGGCTGATCGTCTCGCAGGCCCGGCAGGAGAACCGCTCGCGCACCGTCTGGATCACCTTCCACTGGCGCGGGATCACCTCCAGCGTCTCGGTGATCGTCTCGCCCAGCTTGCACAGCTTGTCCGAGCCGCAGCACGGGCAGCTCGCCGGTGCCGGCACAACGACGCGCTCGCGCGGCAGGTGGTCGGGGAAGGGCTGGCGTGATGGCCGTTTGCGGGTAAAGGCCGCCACCGCGGTGGTTTTGGCAGCGGCCTGCTCGGCCGCCAGTTCGTCCTCGCCGGCCGTCGCTTCCAACTCTTCGAGCTGGAACTCCAACTGGTCCAGCAGACGCGCCTTGCGCTCGGAGCGCGTCCCGTAGAGTTCGCGCCGGAGTTTCTCGATTTCCAGCTTCAGGCCGGCGATCAGCGCCTCGGTGTTCGACGCCATCGCCTTGGCCCGCGCCGCTTCGGCTTCCGCCGCATCCGCCCGCGCCTCGGCCTGCGCCAAGGCAGCGCGCAAGTTGGCGACGTCGTCGGCCGAGGTGGAGGGGAGCGGGGCGGCGGTCATGGCGCCAGTTTACCTGGGAACGCGCCGTTGAGCCGCCACAATCACCCCTGAACCGGTGCGTCGATTCACCGTGTCGCAGTCACCCCGCGGCCTCGGGGCGCCAAGTCTTCTGCGGGTTGCGCCAGTCGATGCCCTCGAGCAGATAGCCCATCTGCCCAACCGAGATCGACACCGCGCCGTCCGCCGGCGTGGGCCAGATGAAGCGGCCCCGCTCCAGCCTCTTCATGAACAGGCAACTGCCCTGGCCGTCATACCAGATGATCTTCACCAGATCGCCGCGGCGCCCGCGGAAGATGAAGAGATGGCCGCTGTGCGGGTCTTGGGCGAAGCGTTCCTGCACCAGCAGCGCCAAACTCGCCCAGCCTTTGCGCATGTCGGTGTGTCCGCTGGCCAGCCACACCCGCACGCCACTCGGCACCGGGATCATGCCAGGGCACCGACGACGGCCGCCGCCAGAGCCGGATCGACCGGCCCTTCCAGACGCAGGCGTGCCCCGCTGGGCAGGATGACCTCGAGGATCGCCGGGCTCGTGGTCGGACCCGCTGGAGGCGGCAATGGTTCAGGGGGCTCCAAGACCGGCGGTTCTGTTACGGTCGGCTCCGGCGTGATGGTCACTGCGACGAAGCTGGACGGTTCGGCCACCGCGCTCCCGCTCGCCTGCATCAGCCCTCGCCAGCGGTATAGCAGACTTTCGTGCACGCCCAGCCGGCGGGCCGCTTCCGTCACCACCACGCCGGGGCGGAACGCCTCCTCGACCATTCGGACCTTCTCCGCCGGCGTGTAATTTCGCCGCCGCTCCGTCCCCGTCAGAACCTCGACCCGCTGATAAGCCATGACGTTTGCAACTCGTTTGCGTCCGCGCAATGACGCGCCACGCAAAACTCAGACGTCGGACCCTATTTTGCCAAGGCGGCACTCACCGGAGGCGTACGCCGCACCCTCGCCGACGACCATTTCCCCTGCTGGGCGGAGGAGCCGCCGGTCCCGGCGGGCGGGGCGCTGGTTCCCGGATCTCAGTTCCACGAGGAACAATGGATCATGGCCGCCGGCATGCTGGCGCGCGGCAGTTCCTTCCTCTACGTCGCCCGCGCCATGGGATGCAGCCGCACCACCCTGTGGCGGGCCTATTACGGATCGCGGGATTTCCGCCATCGCGTCTGGTGGGAACGGCAGGCGTTGAACCGGGAGGCGGAGCTGCGCCTGTCCTCGATCCGGACCCTGGTGGCGGAACAGATCGAGCGGCTGGTGTCGATGGGCGATCCGAAGACGGTGCGCTGGCTGGCCGAACGGCTCGGCCTGTTCGCCGGGCTCGACGCCCCGGCCAGACCGGCGGCGCGCGCTGCCCAGCCCGACCGGCCCGCCCCGTCCCCGGAACCGGCGGCAACGTCGGCCCCGCAATCGCCCCCGCAATCGCTGGCGCAGCCGTCCCCTCAGCCCTCATCGCCGCCGCAGCCCGAGCCGGCCGCTCCGCCCCCGACGCCCGCCGGCCCCGGCGGCGACCGTCCCCGCCCGCGGCCCGTGGAGCCGGTCGCCGCTGCGCTCCCCGATCCCGCCCCGGCACCGGTGGACGGATGGAACAGCGCGCGAAATCCGTTCCACACTGTTCCATCCGCCGCCGCCCCGCCGGCCAAGGCGGGCGGCCGGCGCCGCGTCAGCCGCCTCGGATCAGGTCCGCATACCAGCGCGCCGAGTCCTTCGGGGTCCGCGCTTGCGTCTTGAAATCGACATGGACGATGCCGAACCGCGTGCCATAGCCGCCGCCCCATTCGAAATTGTCCAGCAGCGACCAGACGAAATAACCCCGCACGTCGGCCCCCCGCGCCTTCGCCTCCGCCATCGCGGCGATGTAGGCCTGGAGGTAGGCCAGCCGCTCGGGATCCGCCACGCGGCCCTCGGCGTCGGGCGCCTCCGCCGCCTTGGTGCCGTAGCCGTTCTCCGTCACATAGATCGGCAGGCGGTAGCGGCGGGTCAGGTCGATCAGCGTGTCGCGGAAGCAGCCGGGGTCATAGGGCCAGTCGATGGCCGTCCGCTTCATCCCCGCCGGCGGCGATCCGAAGCCGAAGCCCCAGATCAGGCTGTCGTCCCTGCGGCCATAGACCGGGGCGTAATGGTTCAGCCCGAACCAGTCCAACGGCCGGGCGATGCGCGCCATGTCGCCGGGCTGCACATAGGGCTCGATGGCCTCGGCGATGCGGCGCGGATAATGGGCCAGCAGTTGGGCGTCGGGGAAGGCGCGGTTCCAATGCTCGTCGAACAGGGCGGCGGCCTCGACATCCTCCGGCCGGTCGGTCTCGGGCCGCATCGGTTGGACGCTGTGGACCGCGCCGATGGAGGCGCCCGGCACCAGGGCGCGCAGCGTGTCCACCCCGGCGCCATGGGCGAGGTTGACGTGATGGATCGCCTTCAGGTGGCTGGCGCGGTCGGCGATGCTCGGCGCCCCCCAGCCGAAGGCCCAGCCGAACAGGGTGAAGACCGAGAACTCGTTGAAGGTGGCCCAGCGCTTCACCCGGTCGCCATAGCGCCGGGCGCACAGCGCCGCGTAATCGGCGAACCAGCCGGCGCCGTCGCGGACGGTCCAGCCGCCCATGTCCTGCAGGGCCTGCGGCAGATCCCAGTGATACAGGCACAGCCAGGGCTCGATGTTCTTCTCCAGCAGCCGGTCGATCAGCCGGTCGTAGAAATCCAGCCCCTTCTCGTTCGGCGCCCCCCGCCCGCGCGGCAGCACACGCGGCCAGGAGACGGAGAAGCGGTAGGCCCGCAGCCCCAGCGCCGCCATCAGTTCCACATCCTCCGGCATCCGGTGGTAATGGTCGCAGGCGACGTCGCCGCTCTCGCCGTTGTCTACCCGGCCCTTCAGCTTGCAGAAGCTGTCCCAGATGCTGGGCGCCCGCCCGTCGGCCTCGGCCCCGCCCTCGATCTGGTAGGCGGAGGTGGAGGCGCCCCACAGGAAGTCTTTGGGAAAAACCGGACGTTCGGACATGGCGGATCACCCGAAGGATTGAGCATGGAATCCTACCCCTTTCCCGACCGGGTGGAAGGGGCCAATCGTCGCTGTCCGGTCCGCCGGGCGGCACCACCCTTGGGAGGATGGTCCGTCACCATATCGCGGTCGACAGGATGGCGCGGCGCTCCTATGGTCTCGCCGAATGGACGAGCGATATCAGAAAGGAACGGGCGCATCATGGCGAAAAAGGACGGGGTCAACGGCAAGGGCGGCCAGTTCAGCGGAACGCCGGCCGACCGGCTGGTCCGGCTGTGGCGCAACAACGACGAGCGCTTCGGCGCCCTGCTGGACGAGGTGCTGGACGCCAACCGCCAGGGCGTGATCGAGGCGGCGCTGGGCAAGCTGCGCGAGGAGGAGGGTTACGACTTCATGGACGAGGTCGAAGCCTTCTCGGAAACCGCGCAGGGCACCGACGAGCAGGGCGACCCGACCCTCTCCACCCTGTTCTGGCTGGCGCTGGAGGTGGACGGCCCGCTCGACGCGCCGCCGCCGGTCGGCGTGATCGAGGAGGCGCTCGATTCGGCCGGGCTGCTGGAGAAGGCCGCCGACATGCGGCTGCTGCCGCTGTGGCTGGACCCGGAGCCGCTGTCCTATCTGGAGGCCGCCGACCGCCGCACCCTGCTGCGCCGCCTGATCTCCTCGCCGGAGGAGGCGGAGACCTTCGCCCGCGAACAGGATCTGCTGGCCCCCGCCGACGATGCCGGCACCCGGCTGGTCGGCGTCGTCGGTCTGGTGATCGAGGAGGATGCGGAGCAGGAAGGGGAGGGGATGCCCGATCCGCTCAAGCTCGGCTTCGCCGACGACGGGCAGGAGCTTGAGATCGACCCGATCGAGCAGGAGCGCATCCGCCAGTCGATGGCCGCCTTCACCGAGGCGGTCGGGGCCGCCGACCCGCGTGTGAAGCGCTGCGAGCCGGTCGGCGGGCTGAACGACCTGCTGGACTTCACCGCCGAGGGCGTCTGGCCGGACGACGTGGAGATCAACTTCGACGAGGTCAACGACTTCCTCGACATCGCCGGCAACGAGACCGGCGACGGCGTCCTCGACCTGTCGGTCAGCCAGACGCCGGAGGGGCTGCTGGTCCGCGCCTACAACTCCGACGGCGTCCTGCTGGACGAGCGGAGCTTCGACCTCTCCGGCGCCCGCGCCGACGAGGCGCTGGCGATGATGAAGCGGCGCTGCCGCCGCCTCACCGAGGAGTAAGGCGGGGCAGGGCGGGACAGGAGGGCGGCTCGGCTCAGCGCCGGGCCGGCCTGACCGCCAGCACGCAGGCGACGGCGGCGAGGATCAGCACCAGCGCCGCCGCCAGCCGCAGCGTCATCGGCTCGCCCAGCAGCAGCACCGCCCCGCCGACTCCGACCACCGGGATCAGCAGGGTGCTGACCGCCGCCTCGCCCACCGTCAGCCGGCGGACGGTGACGTACCACAGCGCCTGCGCCGCGCAGAGCGAGCAGAGGATGTGCCAGGCGAAGCCGACCCACACCTCGGGATTGATTTCGGCCAGGGCCGGCCTCGTCTCCGTCGCCGCCAGCAGGATCATCGGCGGGGCGCACAGCACATACTGCCAGCCGGTGATGACCATCGGATTGCTGCGCCAGACCCGCCGCTTCATCACGATGGTGCCCAGCGCCCAGGCCAGCGCCGACACCAGCATCACCGCCGGGCCGGCCAGCTGGGCCGGCGGCGCCGACAGCGCCTCCGGCCCCAGCAGGACCATCAGCCCGGCCAGCCCGCAGGCCAGCCCGACGACCTGCCGCATCCCCGGCCGCTCGCCCAGCAGCGGGATCGCCAGCAGCGTCGCCCACACCGGCATGGTGAAGGCGATGATCGCCGCCTGCGAGGTCGCCATCAGGCTCTGGCCCAGCGCCGTGCAAAGGTTGAAGACCAGCACGTTGCAAAACCCCGCCGCCGCCAGAGCCGGCCATTCCGCCCGCTCCACCCGCAGACGGTGCCCGGCCAGACGCGCCGCCCCCAGCAGCAGCACGGCCCCGGCGGTGAAGCCGATGGCGCGCAGGCTGAAGATCGGCATCTGCGTCAGGATCGTCTTCACCGCCGGCCAGTTCAGGCCCCAGAACAGGCTGATGGTGACGATCAGCAGATACTTGACCGGATCGCGGCCGGCTCCGGTGGCGGCGACGGCGGTCATCAGGCGGCCTTGCCCTCGAACCCGTCCAGGAAGCTCGACAGGTTAGCCGACAGCGCGTCGATGGCGTAGCCGCCCTCCTGCACCAGCACGGTGGGCAGTCCGGCGGCGGCGAGCAGCGCGCCCATGCGGGCGAAGCCCGGCGTGGTGACGCCGAAGGCGGCCAGCGGATCGTCGATGAAGGTGTCGAAGCCCAGCGAGACGAACAGCATGTCCGGCCCGAAGCGCCGGATCTCCTCCAGCCCCTTGCCGATGGTCGCCAGCACGGTGGCCTCGTCGCTGCCGATCGGCAGGGGCAGGTTCAGGTTGTAGCCTTCGCCGCGGCCGATGCCGCGCTCCTGCGCGTAGCCCGCCATATGCGGATAGAACTGCGCCGGATCGGCATGGACCGAGACGAAGAACACGTCGTCGCGGTCATAGAAGATGTCCTGCGTGCCGTTGCCGTGATGGACGTCCACGTCGATGATCGCCACACGGGCCGCCAGCCCCTGGGAGCGCAGGATCGGCAGCACCGATTCCGCGGCCACGGCGACATGGTTGAGGTAGCAGAACCCCCCGGCCATGTCGCGGGTGGCATGGTGCCCCGGCGGGCGGCACAGCGCGTAGGCCGCGCTGTCCTCCCCGGTGGCGACCAGCTTCGCCGCATGGATGGCGGCGTTCGTCGCGGCGCAGGTGGCGGTCCAGGTCTCCGCCCCGATGGGGCAGGCCGTGTCGTACATGTGCCAGCCCGCCTGCCCGACGATGCAGGTGGGATAGTTGGGGGCCGCCTGCATCCGGTGGACGTTGGGCAGCACCACGTCGCCCATGTCGCCCCTCGCCACCCAGCGGGCATGGGCGGTTTCCAGGAAGGCGAGATAGGCCGGCGTGTGGACCGCGGCGCGCGGGGCGGAGCCGTAGTCGTCGGGACGGATCAGCGTCTCGCCCCGCTTCTCGATCAGCGAGGCCAGCGCACCGACCCGCTCCGGCTTCTCCGGCAGGGCGCGCAGCAGGCCCTTGTTGAAGTAGCTGGCGGGGCGGTGCAGGGCCGCGTCGGGGTGATGGACGAACTTCATGGGAGGATCTCCGGGGGGCTTTTGCGCTCAGGGCCGTCCGGCCGTGGCGACCAGCGTTTCGAACAGCACGGCGGCGCCGCGGGCGCCATCGGCGGGAGAGATGTTCTCGACCTCGTTGTGGCTGATGCCGTCCTCGCAGGGAATGAAGATCATCGCCGTCGGCACCTTGCCCGCCACATAGACCGCGTCGTGGCCGGCGCCCGACACGATGTCGCGGTGGCTGAAGCCGAAGCCGCTCGCCGCCTCGCGCACCCGGTCGACCAGCGGCTTGGCGAAGGGCGTCGGCGGGAAGTGCCAGAAATCGGCGATCTCGGCGCTCACGCCCTGCTGCTCGGCGATCTCGGCGACGGCGGCGCGGAACCGGCGGTCCATGTCGGCCAGCGTGTTGGCATCCGGATGGCGCAGGTCGACGGTGAAGAAGACCCGGCCGGGGATGACGTTGCGCGAATGCGGGTGGACGTCGAGGATGCCGACGGTGGTGCAGGGATCGCCGTCCGTCTCCAGCCCGATCCGCTGCACCGCCAGCACCATGGCCGATGCCGCGACCAGCGCGTCGCGGCGCAGGCGCATCGGCGTCGGGCCGGCATGCGCCTCGACTCCCGTCACGGTGACTTCATACCAGCGCTGGCCCTGCGCGCCGGTGACGACGCCGATCTCCTTGCCCTCGACCTCCAGCACCGGGCCCTGTTCGATGTGGGCCTCCAGATAGGCGTGCATCGGGTGATCGACGGACGCCTCGCCGGCATAGCCGGTGCGGACCAGCTCGTCGCCCAGCCGGGCGCCGTCCTGCGCCACCTGGTCGAGGATCTCCTCCAGCGTGAAGACGCCGGTGACGACGCCCGATCCCATCATCGGCGGCGAGAAGCGCGAACCCTCCTCGTTGGTCCAGACCGCGACCTCGACCGGGTGCAGGGTTTCCACCCCGCGGTCGTTCAGCGAGCGCACCACTTCCAGCGCCGCCAGCACGCCGAACACGCCGTCGAAGCGGCCGCCGGTCGGCTGGGTATCGAGATGGCTGCCCATCACGACCGGGGGCAGGCTGTCGTCGCGGCCCTTGCGGCGGGCGAAGATGTTGCCGACGCGGTCGATGCTGACGGTGCAGCCGGCGGCCTCGCACCAGGAGACGAACAGGTCGCGTCCGGCCTTGTCCTCGTCCGACAAGGCGAGGCGGCAGCTGCCGCCCTTCGCGGTGGCGCCGATCTTTGCCATCTCGGCGAGGCTGTCCCACAGACGGTCGGCGTTGATCGGCAGGTTGGAGGGCAGGGGCATGGTGGCTCCGAGGGTGTTTGTTGGTTTCTTGGAGGGGCTTTGCGGTTCCCCCTCCCTAACCCTCCCCCGCTCTCGCGGGAGAGGGAACTCCGCCGCTTCGCGGATAGCTCACGTCGACAAGCGTCCTGCCCCCTCTTCCGCGAAGCGGGGAAGGGATGGGGAGGGGGCAATGGTCGAAGGGGGCAATGGTCGAGGGGCGCGGCCGACGCTTCTAAGCCGCCGCTTCCCGCCGCTCCCGCGCCTTCAGATCGACCATCGCCAGCACCGCGCGCAGCATCGGCACATGGACGCCGGCACGCTCGGCCAGTTCGATGACCGAACCCAGGATCGCTTCCAGCTCCAGCCGGCGGCCGGCCTCATAGTCCTGCAGCATCGAAGTCTTGAAGTCGCCGACGCCGGCGGCCATCGCGATGCGCTCGTCCACGCTGGTGGTGAAGACCACGCCCAGCTTTTCCGCCACCGCCTTGGCTTCCAGCATCATGGCGCGGCCGGCCTCCCGCGTGCCGGGATCGTTGCACAGGCGGCCCAGCGTCGATCCGGTCAGCACGCTCAACGGGTTGAAGGCAAGGTTGCCCCACAGCTTCACCCAGATCGCCTGCCGGATGTCGGCGGTCTTCGCCGGCTGGAACCCGGCCTGCCCGAACAGCGTGACGATGCGGTCCACCGCCGGGTTCTCGCGGCCGCCCGCGCTACCACCCCCGGCATCGCCGAAGACGAAGCGCTGGTCGCTGACATGGCGCAGCCGGCAGGGGCCGTCGCCCTCCACCGCGACGAAGGTCGTCGCCCCGACCACCCGGTCGGGATCGATGGAGCGCCACAGCAGCCCGTCGGGATCGACGCTGGAGAGCGGCCGGTCGGCCAGCGGCTCCGGCTGGCGGTGCGGATACCACCAGGGGATGCCGTTGACCATCGGAACGATGGCGGTCTCCGGTCCCAGCAGCGGGGTCAGCGTGTCGATGGTCCCGCGCAGGGCATGGGCCTTGACGCACAGGAAGACCACATCCTGCGGCCCCAGCGACAGGCTGTCGTCGGTGACGCGCGGCGTGATCCGGGCGACGCGGTTCAGGGGCGTCACCAGGGTCAGGCCGTTGCGGCGGATGGCGGCGGCGGCGTTCGGCCGGGCGACCAGCGTCACCTCGGCTTCCGTCGCCCCCAGCCGGGCGGCCAGCAGGCCGCCGACCGCGCCGGCCCCGATGATGGCGACCTTCATTCAATGCGCTCCCGCCAGCCCGGAACCGGCCTTGGCCGGCTGCAGGTCGTCCGGGATTTGCCAGGCCTTGCCGGGGATGGCGTCGAGCAGGCTGCGGGTGTAGGCGTCGCGGGGGTTGGTGAACACGTCGCGCGCGGTGCCCAGCTCCACGATCTTGCCGCGGCGCATCACCGCGATGGTGTCGCAGACCTGCGCCGCCACCCGCAGATCGTGGGTGATGAACAGCATGGCGAGGTTCAGCCGCTTGCGGATGTCGTCCAGCAGTTCCAGCACCTGCCCCTGCACCGAGACGTCGAGCGCCGAAACCGGCTCGTCCGCCACCAGCAGCTTCGGCTCCATGGCGAGCGCGCGGGCGATGCCGATGCGCTGGCGCTGGCCGCCGGAGAACTCGTGCGGATAGCGGTCGGCGGCGGAACCGTCCAGCCCCACCATCGCCAGCAGTTCCCGTGCGCGGGCCAGCGCCTTGCCGCGGTCCTCGCCGTAGGCGACCGGCCCCTGGGCCACGATGTCGCCGACGCGGTGGCGCGGGTTCAGCGAGGCGTAGGGATCCTGGAACACCATCTGCACCGCCCGGCGATAGGGGCGGAAACCTTTTCTGTCGAGCGCCAGCAGGTCGGTGCCCTCGAACAGGATGCGGCCCGAATCCGGCTTGATCAGACCGACGATGGAGCGGCCGAGCGTCGATTTGCCGGACCCCGATTCACCGACCAGCCCGACCGTTTCGCCGGGATGGATGGTCAGCGACAGGTCGTCGCCGGCCACGACCTCCTTGGACTTCTTGAACAGGCCGCCGCCGACATGGAAGACCTTGCGGACCTTGTCGGCGACCAGCAGCGGCGCGCCCGCCTTGGTGTGGTCGTCGCGGTGCTCGATGTAGTGCGGCACCGAGGCGATCAGCTGCCGGGTGTAGGGGTGCTGCGGCCGGTTCAGCACCTCGGACGCCGGGCCGTACTCCACCAGCTTGCCGTGGCGCATCACCGCCACCCGGTGGGCGATCTCCGCCACCACGCCGAAATCATGGGTGATGAACATCATGCCCATGTGGCGTTCGGCCTGGATCGCGCGGATCAGGTCGAGGATCTGCTTCTGGGTGGTGACGTCGAGCGCGGTGGTCGGCTCGTCGGCGATCAGGATGTCGGGCTGGCAGGCGAGCGCCATGGCGATCATCACGCGCTGACGCTGGCCCCCCGACAGGCGGAACGGGTAGGCCTCGGCCAGTTCGGCCGGGTTGGGCAGGCCGACCTGTCCCAGCAGTTCCACCACGCGGGCATGGCGGGCGGGGGCGGGCAGGTCGGTGTGCTCGCGCAGGCTCTCCCCGATCTGGCGGCCGACCCGCATCAGCGGGTTCAGCGCCGTCATCGGCTCCTGGAACACCATGGCGATGCGGCCGCCGCGCAAGGAGCGCTGCTCCGCCTCCGGCATGGTCAGCACGTCCTTGCCCTTGAACAGCAGGCTGCCGCCGGCGACGCGGACATGCGGGGCGGGCAGCAGGCCCATCATGGCGTGCGCGGTCATCGACTTGCCGGAGCCGGACTCGCCGACCACGCACAGGATTTCGTTCGGGTTGAGGGTGAAGGTCAGGTTGTCGACGGCCAGCGGCCGGTCGGCGCCCGGCGGCAGCGCGATGCTGAGGCCGCGCACATCGAGAAGAGGCGTGGTCATGGCGGCGGTCTCCGTCGGGTTGCGGGTCAGTTCGGACAGGCTCATCGGATCACCCGCGCGACCGGGCGAGCTTCGGGTTGAGGGCGTCGTTCAGCCCCTCGCCGACGAGGTTCAGCGCCAGCACCGTCAGCACGATGGCGAGGCCGGGGAACAGGCTCATCCACCAGGCCTGGCGGATCACCGTGCGGGCGGCGCCGATCATGTAGCCCCAGCTCATGGCGTTCGGATCGCCCAGCCCCAGGAAGCTCAGCGAGCTTTCCAGCAGGATCGCGGTGGCGACCATCAGCGAGGCGGAGACGATGATCGGCGACAGGCTGTTGGGCAGGATCTGGCGCAGGATGATGGTGGTGTTGCTCTGGCCGGTGGTGATGGCGGCCTGCACAAACTCGCGGGTCCGCAGGCTGAGGAACTCGGCGCGGGCGAGGCGCGCCAGCGGCGGCCAGCTGACGATGGCGATCGCCAGCACGATGGTGGTCAGGCTGGGCGTGAAGATGGCGACCAGCACCACCGCCAGCACGAAGTTCGGGATGGTCTGGAACAGCTCGGTGAAGCGCATGATGGCTTCGTCCACCCGGCCGCCGTGGAAGCCGGCCAGCGCGCCCAGCGTGACGCCGATGGCCAGCGCCGCGGCGGTGGAGGTCAGGCCGATCAGCAGCGACACCCGCGCCCCATGGGCGATGCCGGCGGCGATGTCGCGGCCGAGCATGTCGGAGCCCAGCAGCGCGTCCTCGGACAGCGGCGGCTGGAAGGGGGCGGTCGCCATGTCCCACGGGTCGTTGGGGAACAGCAGGGAGGCGAAGGCCGCCAGGAAGACGATGGCCGCCAGGATGACGAGGCCCAGGACCGCGCCCTTGTTGCGGGCGTAGGCCCGCCAGAATTCGGACTTCATCATTGGGACACCTGGATGCGCGGATCGACGAGGCCGTAGAGGATGTCGGTCAGGATGTTGAAGAAGATCACCATGATCGACGTGACCAGGAAGATGCCCAGCAGCACCTGATAGTCGCGCTGCAGCACCGCCTCGAAGGCCAGCCGGCCGATGCCGGGCCAGGCGAACACCGTCTCGATCAGGATGGAACCGCCGACCAGCTGGCCGGCCTGGATGCCCGCCACGGTGATGACCGGCAGGATGGCGTTGCGCAGCACATGGCGGGTGACGATCCGGCCCTGCGACAGCCCCTTGGCCTTGGCGGTCTTGATGAAATCGAGGCCGCGCACCTCCAGCATCGAGGCGCGGGTGAGGCGGGCATAGCTCGCCATGTAGAACAGCGCCAGGGTGACGACCGGCAGGATCATGTGCTTCGCCACGTCGGCGACATGGGCCAGCCCGGTATAGCCGGCGCCGACGGTCTCATAGCCGAAGGCGGGCAGCCATCCCAGCTGGATGGAGAACAGCAGGCTCAGCATCAGCCCGATCCAGTAGATCGGCGTGGCATAGGCCAGAAGGGCGACGACGGTGATGGCGCTGTCGGCCCAGGTACCGACCTTGACGGCGGCCAGCGTGCCGAGCGCGACGCCCAGCGCCAGCGCCAGCACGAAGGCGGTCAGCGTCAGCACCAGGGTGGCCGGCAGCCGTTCCGCCAGGATGTCCCAGACGGGCCGCTGCTGGCGGTAGGAGAAGCCGAGATCGCCCTGCACGATCTTGCCGACATAGGTGCCGAGCTGTTCGAGGATCGGGCGGTCGAGCCCGAACTGTTCGCGCAGCTGCGCGACGAACTTTTCATCGGCGGCCCCCGCCTCGCCCGCCATCACCATGGCCGGGTCGCCGGGAGCGGCGTGGACGAGGAAGAAGTTCATCACCACGATGGCGATCAGGATCACGGCAGCCTTGACGAGGCGGCTCGCGAAGAGTTGGGCAAATCCCAGCATGGGCGTGGTCCTATTCCAATTGCCGCACTCTCGCCTTCTCCCCCTCTTCCCCGGGGAGAGGGTCGGGGTGAGGGGGGAGGCATAGCGCGGATACTCGGTGAGGGGCCGCCGCGCGCCCCCTCACCCCAGCCCTCTCCCCGGGGGGAGAGGGGGGAGTGGGAGGTCTCGTTACTTGGCCAGCCAGACGTCTTCGTACGTGTCGTTCACGCCGATGGCGGTCTTGTTGGCGTTCTTGACCCGCTTGTCGAGGAAGGTCGGGAACTCCATCTCCAGCAGCCACACGACCGGCAGCTCGTCGGCGAGGATGCTCTGAACCTCGCTGTACTGCTCCTGGCGCTTGACCGGGTCGTTCTCGCGCGAGGCGGCGGCGAACAGCTCGTCCACGCGCGGGTTCGAGTAGCCCATGGTGTTGGAGAACATCACGCCCTTGCGGATGTTGGACGAGAGGTAGGTGCGGGCCACGCCCAGCGCCGGATCGCCGTACTGGTAGACGAAGTTGGTGGTGATCTCGTAATCCCAGTTGGAGACGCGCTGGTTCCAGCCGGCGGCGTCGGTGCTTTCCAGCACGACGGCGATGCCGACCTTGGACAGCGACTGCTTGAGATACTCGCCCAGCCGGGTCCAGGTCTCGCCGTAGGGCATCGGCATGATCTTGACGGTCGCGCGCACGCCCTTGGCGTCAGGCTTCAGCCCCATCTCGTCCAGCAGGGCCTTGGCCTTGGCGAGGTCGGGACCGTAGGTGGTGACGTTGGGATCGTAGAACTTGACCACCGAGTTGATCGGGCCGGTCGGGATGCGCCCCAGACCGAACCAGATCTTGTCGCGGATGAACTTGCGGTCGATGGCGTAGGCGATGGCCTTGCGGAAGCGCTTGTCGTCCAGCGGCTTGACGCGGTGGTTGATCTCCAGCCAGGACAGCGGGGCCACGAATTCGTAGCCGGCGGTGGTCATGGTCAGGTGGGACATCGCCTTCATGCGCGGAACCTCGAAGGGCTCCAGATCGCTGTACTGGGTCTGATGCACCTGCCCGCTCTCAAGCGCCAGCGAGCGGCTGGCGGCGTCCGGGATCACGCGGAAGGTGATGCCGTCGAGGTAGGGCAGGTCCTTCTTGTAATAGTCCTCGTTGCGGACGAGCTGGATGTAGCTGCCCTTGACCCATTCCTTCAGCTTGAAGGGGCCGGTGCCGATCGGCGTGGCATTGGCAGGGTTGGAGCGGAACTCCGTGCCCTCATAGATATGAGCCGGCACCATCGGGGCGGAGGACACCTCGAACGCCTGGATGAAGGCCGGGAACGGCTCCTTCAGCTTGAACTCGACGGTATGGTCGTCCACCGCGGTGATCGACTCGCAGCGGCTGAAGGCGGCACGGGCGCGCGGGTGGACCTCCATCAGGAACTTGGAGGTGGAGAAGACCACGTCCTTCGCGGTGAAGGGCTTGCCGTCATGCCACTTGACGTTCTGGAACAGCTTGAAGGTGTAGGTCAGTCCGTCCGGCGAGATCGTCCAGCTCTCGGCCAGCGACGGCAACGGGTTCAGCTTCTGGTCGTAGGTCAGCAGGCCCTGGTAGATCTTGCCGGCGACCGTCTGGGTCGGCGCCTGCTGGTTCAGGCCCAGCATGAGCGTCGGCGGTTCCGGCTGCACGATGGAGTTGAGCATACCGCCGCGGACCGGCGTCTCCTGGGCCATGGCCGGGGCGGTGACCAGCGCCGCGGCGCCGGGAACGGCGAGCACGGCGGCCAGCAGGCCGGCGGCGGCGGCGCGGTGGAACCCGCGGGTGAAGCCGCGTTGGAAGCTGGCGGGGAAACCGGTAAGGCGTTTGGTCATCGGGTGTCCTCGTCTCCAGAAGTTGTCGGTGTTGTCAGCGACCCTGTCGTGTCGGTGTTGTTCGTTTGGCAGTCTGGCCTCGGCGGGGAGGGGGCAGGGAAGGAGCAGCGGGGCGTCGGCAACCGCCTCACCGCGGCCCGACCGGCCCGGACGTGCCGTCCAGCCAGCGCAGTATCGCGTCCCATTCCAGGACGCCGGCGCGCGGATAGGCGCGCTCGTACTGCTGCGCCGTGTGCTCGCAGACCTCGGGCGACGGATAGATCAGCTTGCCGCCGCCGGCCATCGCCATGATCTGCTGCTTGCAGGCCTGTTCCAGGTAGTACATCAGCACCGCCGCCTCGGCGACGTCCTGGCCGGCGGTCAGCAGCCCGTGGTTGCGCAGGATCATGCTGTGATGGTTGCCCAGATCGGCGACCAGACGCTCCCGCTCCGCCAGATCGAGCGCGATGCCTTCGTAGGTGTGGTAGGCGATGCGGTTGTACCAGCGCAGCGATTCCTGGGTGATCGGCAGCAGCCCGTCGGCCTGGGCGCTCACCGCGATGCCGGCGTTGGTGTGCAGGTGGATGACCGCACCCACGTCGGGGCGGGCGTGGTGGACGGCGCTGTGGATGGTGAAGCCGGCCGGGTTGATGGCGTCACCCTCGCGCCCGTCGACCAGATTGCCGTCGATGTCGACCTTCACGAGGTTGTCGGGGGTCACCTCGTGGAACATCAGGCCATAGGGGTTGATCAGGAAATGATCGGGGGTGTCGGGGATCCGCGCCGACATATGGGTGTAGATCAGGTCGGTCATGCCCAGCCGGTCGAACAGCTTGTAGGCGGCGGCCAGATCGGTGCGCACCTTCCACTCCACCTCGGAGCAGTCGCGGGTGGGGCGCTGGGCGGCGGTGGAGGTCGGCGTCTCGGCGGTCATCGGGCGGGTCTCGTCAAGGGAGGGATCAAACGGGTTCCAGACCGCACCAGCCGGCGATGAACAGCGCCAGCACGCGGGTCACGTCGCGCACGCTGTCCAGCGACACCGATTCGTCGATGCCGTGGATGCGCGTGGCCTCCGGCCCGTAGCAGGTGGCGGGCGTGTCGCCGTAGAGCTGGAAGAAGCGGGCGTCGGTGGTGCAGGTCAGCGCCACCAGTTCCGGGTCGCCGCCGAGCACGGCGCGGTGGCTGTCGGCCAGCATGGTCACCAGCGGGTGGGCCGGGTCGATCTCGCAGCCGGCGGCCTGGAAGCCGTTCCACTGCAGCTCGACGCCGACATTGGCAAGGGCCGGGTCGCCGGACCGCGCCTGCTCCACCGCCCGGATCACCTCCGCGCGGACCGCCTCCGGCTCCTGCCCGGGGAAGAAGCCGAGCCGGAGGTCGAGCGCGCAGCGCGTCGGGACCGACGACGGCCACTCGCCGCCCTTGATCCGGCCGAGATTGACGTTGATCGGATGGGCATGGCCGCAGAAGGCGGGGTGGCGGCAGGACGGATCGTTCCACCGCACTTCCAGCGCCTTCAGATGGGCCGCCAGCGCATAGGCCGCCTCGATGGCGTTCACGCCGGCCGAGGTGTCGAGCACATGGGCCGGCGTGCCGGTCAGCACCAGCCGCAGCCACATCACGCCGACCTGGGCGACGGAGATGGAATGGTTGAACGGCTCCGGGATCACCGCCGCGTCGGCGCGGTAGCCGCGGTGCAGGCAGGCGAGCGCGCCGTTGCCGGTGCATTCCTCCTCGATCACCGTCTGCAGAAAGACGGGGGCGGCCGGCTGGTAGCCCAGCTTGCGCAGGGCGGTGAAAGCGGAGGTGTAGGCGGCGATGCCCGCCTTCATGTCGCCGGCTCCGCGGCCGTAGAGCCGTCCATCGGCGATGCGCGGCTCGAAGGGCGGGGTGGTCCACAGCTCCGCCGGGCCGGCGGGCACCACGTCGATGTGGCCGTTCAGGATCAGCGAGCGCCCTTTCGCCTCGCGCGGGCGGTGAATGCCGACGACGTTCTCGCGCCCGTCATAGGCGCCAGGGAGAACCGGCGGCGAGAAGCCCGGCATGCGGGAGATCGCTTCCTCGTCCACCTCGAACCGGTCGACTTCCAGCCCCAGCGCGGCGAACCGCTCGGCCATCAGCGCCTGCGCCCCGGATTCCTCCCCCAGCAGCGACGGCTGGCGCACGAGGTCGGACAGCAGCGCCACGCAGTCGTCCTGCTGTGCGTCGGCGGCTTCGAGGATCGCGGCGCGCAAGCCGGGATCGGGCAACGCATGGTCGAGACGCTCTGCCGTTTCTCGTGTCATTCCGAATCCTCTTGGCCGCTGCGACTGCATTGCGCAGCCGGTTGTAAAAAGACAAAGCGGTAGCTACGCAGCATATCTATAATGGATATGGCCGCTATCATGCGATGTTATGCACGGGCCGGCTTGCCTATGTCTGAAGGCCGCCATGTGGCGATTAGGCGGTGACGGATGCGAACTGGCAAATAAGCATTTTTCATTTTGGATATGAGTTTGATTTATGCGGCGGTTGCGCATCGTATATGCATATGCGTAAAGTTTGGGCGACCGAAGGCGTCCGTCGGAAACGGCCGGACTGAACAAGGGATGGGATGGTGAGCGAGAGCGAGGCGCAAAGGCAGGCATTGGCCCGCTTGGGACAGCAAATGGATTGGAACCTGCTGCGCACCTTCATGGTGATCGTGCAGGAGGGAAGCATCACCAAGGCTTCCGTTCGCCTGTTCCTGACACAGCCGGCGGTCAGCCTCGCCTTGAAGCGGTTGGAGGAGCAGCTCGGCCGCACGCTGATCGACCGTGGTCCCGGCCGGTTCGCCGTCACCGCCGCCGGGGAGCAGGTCTATGACGAGGCGGTGGCGATCCACGCCACCGTGTCACGGCTGGGGGCCCTGGTGCGCGACGCCAAGGACGAGATCAGCGGCCATGTCCACATCCTGATGACCAGCCGCATCCAGACGCCGTTGCTCGACCGGTCGCTGCGGGAATTCCACCGGATGTATCCGCAGGTAACCTTCCGCATCGACGTCATGGCCTCGGCCGATGCCCACATCGCGTTGCAGCAGCGGGTCGGCGCCATGGCCATCTGCCTGCTGCGCGAACCGATACCCGGATTGTCCAGCCGGGTGTTCCTGCGCCAGACCTACCGCCTCTACTGCGGCCCCGATTTCCGCCTGTTCGGCCAGAGCGACATCGACATCGCCGAATTGCGGCACGAGAATTTCGTCTCCTTCACCTCCGACCAGATCGACGGCGCCCTGTCGCCGCTGACGCTGTTCCGCGCACGCGAAGGCTTCGCCGGCCGCGTCGTCGCGTCTTCCGCCAATCTGGAGGAGGTGCGCCGCATGATCCTCTGCGGCATCGGCATCGGTCCCCTGCCGGAGCACATCGCCGCCCGCGACGTGGGTGACGGCATGCTGTGGGAACTGCCGCCCTACGAGGGCATCGCGCCGGTCAACATCCACCTGATCTGGAACGAACAGGCGAAGCTGAACCGGGCCGAACGCGCTTTCCTGGACTATCTGCAGACGGCGCTCGACAACGCCCCGGCGCGGGATCTGGCGGGGATAGGCGGGTAGCGGAGGGTGGGGAGGGCGCAGCCGCAGCCTTCACGGCATCTCCACCAGCGGCCGGACGGCAAGCCGACCGATGGACGTCACACCCTTGGGCCGGGGACTTGCCCGGCCATGCCGGTCACGCCCCCGGCGCCACCACGAAGCAGGCCATGCCGATGGTGACCAGCCCGTCGCAGGCGCTGGCCGCATCCTGCTGCGACAGGCCGGACAGGCGGGCGCGGTAGAGCGGCCCGGTCTGGGTATCCACCGCCTGCACCACCCGCTGCGAGCGCGACAGCACCGGCATGGAGTTGCGGGCGCGGTCGATCACGCGCTGGCTGTCGTCGGGCGAGCGGAAGGCGCCGAGCTGGACCGTCCATACCCCGCCGCCCGCTGCCGCAAGCGTCGCAACCGGACGCGGCGCCGGCGCGGTTTCGGGCGCCACCACCCGCACGGCGGGCGCCCGTGCCGCCGCCGGGGCAGGCGCGGGCAGCGCCGCCACGGCGATCGGCGGACGGCTGGCCGCCGGGCGGCTGTTCGCCGGCGGCGTATAGGAAGGAGTTGGCCGCGACGACGCGTAGGGCGACCCGTAGTCCGGCGGCGAATCGGAGGACGGCGCGCTGACCACCACGATGTCGGCGCCGTTGGGGGCCGGGGTGCGGTTCAACCGCGGGCCGACCGCCGCGATGTAGCGCCGCGTCTCGCCCGGCAGGCCGCGCTTGCCGGCCAGATAGTCGCCGTAACAGCCCGGACCGCAGTTGTAGGCGCCGAGGAATCCCGGCGCGCCGAACAGGTTGTACATCTCGCGCAGATAGGCGGTGCCGGCGATGATGTTGTCGCGCGGGTCGAACGGGTCGGAGCCCAGACCGTGCTTGCGCCGCATCTCCTCATAGGTGCCCGGCATCACCTGCATCAGGCCCATGGCGCCGGCCTTGCTGACGATCGGCTTGCCGTTGAGCATGGTCCGCCCGCCGCTTTCCTGGCGCATCACCTCGCGGATCCACAGTTCAGGCATGTCGAACCGCTTGGATGCCTCGGCGATATGGGCATCGATCTCCGCCGGGGTGGCGGTGCGCTGCGATCCGCCCCCGCTGGCGCAGGCGCTCAGCAGGACGGTCAAGGCGGCGCAGGTCAGCAACGGCTTCAGGCGACGCACGGAACCCCCGGTCATCGTTCAGTTGTAACGTCAGGATAAGCCCGATTTGGAGGTAGCGACCTTTGCACATTCCCGCTCCGCCGTAAACCGTCCCGGCTGTGACCTTCGACGCGGCAGGAGAACGCGGAAGGGGGAGGGTATCGGAGTCCTTCGGATGGCCAAGCCGCCGAACGGGCATCTGCCGCCCGGAAGCTTGTCCTGCGCCGGGATTTCCATTGTCTGGATTTTTCGGCGATCGGGTCTTCAAATCTCCCGGTCATCGTCCGGGTCGCGACGGGTCGTCAGTTCGCGCATCAGCCGCTCCTTGGCGGTTTTCCGGCTCGGCCGCCCGCCCCCGCGTCCGAACAGCCCGCCCAGCAGCCCGCCGGATTTCGGCTCGTCCTCCGGCTCCGCGGCCACCTGCGCGCGCTCCGCCTCGCGCCGGGCCAGCATGGCGGCGCGGTCGACCAGCGGGTTGCGCAGCCGGTGCGGCAGCGCCCTGAAGGCGAGGTTGGCACGCTCCAGATCCGCCACCGATTCGGTGGACCGCGCGATGCGCAGCGCCACCCGGAACAGGTCGAGCCGCCACTCATCCTCCGGCGCATGGGGCAGCGTCTCCGCCGCAGCCAGCAGCGTATCCAGCCCCTTCCCGGTCAATGCGCTGGTGGATCGCCCGCCGGACGATCGTTCGGTGTCGTTGTCCCGTCCCATTCCGTCATCGAAGCTGTCGCGCTGAAGGCGGACTTTAGGACGCCCGCCGCCGCTTTGTCTGCCCCCAAGCGGGATTCACACCATTTGGGTGGAAAGGGGGAGCGTTGGACACGAGAAAAAGCCCTCCTCCCACCATGGGGAAGAGGGCCGCAAGTCTAGGGGAAATGCGCGGCTGGATGCCGGCAACCATGCCGCGCCCAGGGGATGGGCGCGGCATCACGAAGCCGGCCCTCCCGCAAAGCGGCGGAAGGGCCGGCGCGTCACGTCACTCCGCGGCCTGCGCCACGGTCAGGCCAAGGCGCTTGGCGACGCCCTCGCCATAGGCCGGGTCGGCGGCCAGGAAATGCTTCAACTGGCGCTGCTGGATGAACAGCGGGGCCTTGCCCAGGCTGCCGGCGATGTTGTCCATCAGGCGGTCCTGAGCCTCGGCGCCGATCAGGCGGAACAGCGCGCCGGCCTGGGCGTAATCGTCATTGCCCTCGCGGTGGTCGTAGTGGGCGGCGTCGCCGCGGATGCGCAGCGGCGGCTCGCTCGCCACGCCGGTCTGGGTCGGGCCGCCGAAGCTGTTCGGCTCGTAGTTCGGCCGCCCGCCGCCGTTGCCGTCCACCCGCATGGCGCCGTCGCGCTGGTAATTGTGGACCGGGCAGCCCTGCGGCTTGTTCACGGGGATCTGCGCGTAGTTGCCGCCCAGACGGTAGCGGTGGGCGTCGGCATAGGCGAACAGCCGGCCCTGCAGCATCTTGTCCGGGCTGAAGGAGATGCCGGGCACCACGCTGGCCGGGCTGAAGGCGGCCTGTTCGGTCTCCGCGAAGAAGTTCTCCGGGTTACGGTTCAGCACCAGCTCGCCGATCTCGATCAGCGGGTAGTCGGCATGCGGCCACACCTTGGTCAGGTCGAAGGGGTTGATGCGGTAGTCGTCGGCCTCGGCTTCCGGCATGATCTGCACCGAGACGGTCCAGGCCGGGAAGTCGCCGTCCTCGATCGAGGCGAACAGGTCGCGGGTGGCGTGGTCGGGGTCGATGCCGCCCATGGTCACCGCCTGCTCGGCGGTGAAGTTCTGGATGCCCTGGCGGGTCTTGAAGTGGTACTTGACCCAGAAGCGCTCGTTCGCCGCGTTGATCCACGAGAAGGTGTGGCTGCTGAAGCCGTGCATGTGGCGATAGCTGCGCGGGGTGCCGCGGTCGCTGAACAGGATGGTCAGCTGGTGCATCGTCTCCGGCGACAGCGAGAAGAAGTCCCACATCGCGGTGGGATCCTTCAGGTTGGTGGCCGGGCTGCGCTTCTGGGTGTGGATGAAGTCGGGGAACTTCAGCGGATCGCGCAGGAAGAAGACCGGCGTGTTGTTGCCGACCAGATCGTAATTGCCCTCTTCGGTGTAGAACTTCACCGCGAAGCCGCGCGGGTCGCGCTCGGCATCGGCGGAGCCCTTCTCGCCGCCGACGGTGGAGAAGCGCAGGAAGACCGGCGTCTCCTTGCCCACGGAGGACAGGAAGGCGGCCTTGGTCCAGCCGGTCACGTCGCGGGTGACGCGGAAGCTGCCATAGGCGCCGGCCCCCTTGGCGTGGACCACGCGCTCCGGAATGCGCTCGCGGTTGAAGTGGGCCAGCTTCTCGATCAGGTGGAAGTCCTGCAGCAGCAGCGGACCGCGCGGCCCGGCGCTCAGCGAATTCTGGTTGTCGGGAACGGGCTGGCCGAAGCTGGTGGTCAGGGTGGTCATCCGGGTCATCCTCCTTGGGGCGGGGTCGCCTGAAGCGGCGTCATTGTCTCGCCCCTGGTTATCCGGCGTCTGGAACGATATATCCAAGACATTGAAGGAAACGCGCCCATAGGCATCGTCTATGAATATCTCCGCCCTGTCCCTGCGTGACCTGGAATATGTCGTCGCCGTCGCCGAGCTGCGTCATTTCGGCCGCGCCGCCGAACGCTGCGCCGTCAGCCAGCCGTCGCTGAGCGCCCAGATCCGCAAGCTGGAGGATGCCCTCGGCCTGTCGCTGTTCGAGCGGACCAGCCGCAAGGTCCTGCTGACCCCGCGCGGCGAGGCCATCGTCGCCCAGGCCCGCGTGGTGCTGGAGGAGGCGCGCCGCCTGCTGGCCCTGGCCGACGGATCGGGCGGCGCGCTGACCGGCCGGCTGCGGCTGGCGGCGATCCACACGCTGGGCCCCTACCTGTTCCCGCACATCCTGCCGGCGATGCGCGATGCCTTGCCCGATCTGACGCTGATCCTGTCGGAAGGTCGCACCGACAGCCTGATGGAGGAGTTGCGCGACGGCCGGGTCGACGCCGTGCTGCTCGCCTTGCCGGTGGAGTCCGACGGGCTGGTGGCGGAGCCGCTGTTCTTCGAGCCCTTCCTGCTCGCCCATCCCGCCGGGCACCGCCTCTGTTCGGCGCCCGGCCTGTCGCTGACCGACCTCGACCCGTCCGAGCTTCTGCTGCTGGAGGAGGGGCATTGCCTGCGCGATCAGGCGCTGGCCGCCTGCGGCCTCAGCGCGCGCGGCGGCGGGGTCCACGCCACCGGGCTGGAAACCCTGCGCCACATGGTGGCCGCCGGGGCCGGCTGCACGCTGATGCCGCTGCTGGCGACCCGTGGGGAGGCCGGCCGGACCGCCAGTGTCGGCGGGCTGGTGGATTACCGTCCCTTCGATGCGCCCGCCGCCGGCGCCCGCCCGCCCGGCCGCGTCATCGGCCTCGTCTGGCGGGCCAGCGACCCGCGCGACCGGGGATTGCGCGATCTGGCGGCCTTGCTGCGCCGCGGGATGCCGGCCGGCACCAGCCCGGTCCTATCCTGAAGGGCTGGGAAATTTCGGGAAGGAACAAGCGCCCATCGGCTGGGTTGAAGGCTCGGCCCGCGCTTCTCACTGTTCAGAAGCGAGGGCACGGCTTTGGACTAGGCGGAGAAGTGGGCGATCATGGCAAACATCCTGAAACAGGCAACGCGGCTCGGTGAAGGATTGCCCTTTCCGCTGGGCGCGACGTGGGACGGCCTCGGCGTCAACTTCGCCTTGTTTTCCGCCCACGCCACCAAGGTCGAACTCTGTCTGTTCGATGAGAACGGCGAGGAGGAGCTCGAACGCATCGAGCTTCCCGAATTCACCAACGAGATCTGGCACGGCTACCTGCCCGACGCCCGCCCCGGCCTGCTCTACGGCTATCGCGTGTATGGCCCCTACGAGCCGGAGCAGGGGCACCGCTTCAACCCGAACAAGCTTCTGCTCGACCCCTACGCCAAGGAGTTGGTCGGCGAGATCCGCTGGAACCCGGCCCATTTCGGCTATGTGATGGAATCGGGCGACGACCTGACCTTTGACGAGCGCGACAGCGCGCCCTTCATGCCGAAATGCAAGGTGATCGACCCCGCCTTCACCTGGGGCCGCGACCACAAGCCCGGCATCGCCTGGGACCGCACCATCTTCTATGAAACCCACGTCAAGGGCTTCACCAAGCTGCATCCGGCGGTGCCGGACAGCCTGCGCGGCACCTATGGCGGCATGGCGGTGAAGGAGGTGGTCGACTACATCAAGTCGCTCGGCGTCACCTCGGTGGAGTTCCTGCCGGTCCATGCCTTCGTCCAGGACCAGCATCTGGTCGACAAGGGGCTGGCCAACTACTGGGGCTACAACTCCATCGGCTTCTTCGCGCCGGAGCCGCGCTATGCCGCCTCGGGCAACGCCATCAAGGAATTCAAGGAGATGGTCGCCCATCTCCACAATGCCGGGCTGGAGGTCATCCTCGACGTCGTCTACAACCACACCGCCGAGGGCAACGAGCGCGGGCCGACCCTGTCCTTCAAGGGCATCGACAACGCCTCCTACTACCGCCTGATCCCGGACCAGAAGCGCTATTACATCAACGAGACGGGGACCGGGAACACCGTCAATCTCAGCCATCCGCGCGTGCTGCAGATGGTCACCGATTCGCTTCGTTACTGGGCGACGGAGATGCATGTCGACGGCTTCCGCTTCGATCTCGCCACCATCCTCGGCCGCGAGCCCTACGGCTTCGACGAGGGCGGCGGCTTCCTCGACAGCTGCCTGCAGGATCCGATCCTCAACAGCGTCAAGCTGATCGCCGAGCCGTGGGACTGCGGCCCGGGCGGCTATCAGGTCGGCAATTTCCCGCCGGGCTGGGCCGAATGGAACGACCGCTACCGCGACACCGTCCGCGCCTTCTGGAAGGGCGACGAGGGCAAGCTGCCGGAGGTGGCGCCGCGGCTGTGCGGCTCCGCCGACCTGTTCAACAAGCGCGGGCGCAAGCCCTGGGCCAGCGTGAACTTCATCACCGCGCATGACGGCTACACGCTGAACGACCTCGTTTCCTACAACGACAAGCACAACGAGGCGAACGGCGAGGGCAACAACGACGGCCACTCCCACAACCTGTCCTGGAACCATGGGGTGGAGGGGCCGACCGACGATCCCGAGATCAAGGCCCTGCGCGAACGCCAGAAGCGCAACATGCTGGCGACGCTGCTGCTGTCGCAGGGCTCGCCGATGCTGCTGGCCGGCGACGAGTTCGGCAACACCCAGCACGGCAACAACAACGCCTATTGCCAGGACAACGAGACGGCATGGCTGAACTGGGACGACATCGACGAGGACGGGCAGTCCCTGATCGAGTTCGTCCGCCGCGTGGTGGCGGTCCGGCAATCCTTCCCCATGCTGCGCCGCGGCCGCTTCCTGTCGGGCGAATACAATGCCGAGTTCGACGTGAAGGACGTCACCTGGCTGACCCCCAGCGGCGACGAGATGGAGGAGGGCCATTGGCACGACGGCAATGCCCGCTGCCTGGGCATGCTTCTGGACGGCCGCGCCCAGGCCAGCGGCATCAAGCGCCCGGCGATGGATGCCACCCTGCTGCTGGTCATCAACGCCCACCATGACGTGGTGGAGTTCACCCTGCCGGAGGTGACCGGCGGCAGCGTCTGGCGCTGTCTGGTCGACACCAACCTGACGGATCCCGACGAGGTGCCGCGCGTCAACACCGGCGAGGATTACATGGTTACCGGCCGCTCACTGCTGCTGCTGGCGCTGGAGCCGGACGGCAAGACCTCCTTCGCCCTCCGCCGCGCCGCCCGCGCCCTGCGCAGCGTCGCCGAAAGCCCGACCCTGTCCTTCAGCGAGGAGACCGTGGAGGAGGAAAAGCCGGCGGAGCCGGCCAAGACGAAGGAACCGGTCGAGGCGGAAGCCGTGGCGGAAGCGGCGCCGGCAAAGCCGGAGGCGAAGCCCGAAGCTCCGGTCAAAACGCCGGGCTGACCAGAGTTATCCCCTCTCCCCATCGGGGGAGAGGGAACCCCTCGACCTCGGGATCGCCCCGCCATGAAACTCTTCGAATGCCAGAACTGCCACCAGCCGCTCTACTTCGAGAACACGCTGTGCGAGCGCTGCGGCTACCGGCTGGGCTATCTGCCGGATTTGGGCACCCTGTCGGCGATCGACCCGACCGACCATGACGGGGTGTGGAGCGCGCTGGCCACCATCGAACCGCTCTACAAATTCTGTGCGAACGCCGAACTGGATGCCTGCAACTGGATGCTGCCGGCCGATTCCGCCGACACCCATTGCGCCGCCTGCCGGCACAACCGCACCATCCCCGACCTGTCGGACACCGCCAACCTGACGCTCTGGCGCAAGCTGGAACTGGCCAAGCACCACCTGTTCTACACCTTGACCAACCTGAAGCTGCCGCTGCAGACCCGGATCGAGAATCCGGAGGAAGGTCTGGCCTTCGACTTCCTGTCCGACACGGTCGGGCCCGACGGCACGGTGACGCCGGTGCTGACCGGCCACGCCAACGGCCTGATCACCATCAACGTCGCCGAGGCCGACGACGCCGAGCGCGAGAAGCGCCGCACCGAGATGGGCGAACCATACCGCACGCTGCTCGGCCATTTCCGGCACGAGATCGGCCATTATGTCTGGGACCGTCTGGTGCGCGACGACCTGGCCCTGCTGGAGCGTTTCCGCGCCCTGTTCGGCGACGAGCGCGAGGATTACGGCGAGGCGCTGAAACGCCATTACGCCAACGGCGCCCCCGCCGACTGGCAGGCGAATTTCGTCAGCGCCTACGCCACCGCCCATCCCTGGGAGGATTTCGCCGAGACCTGGGCGCATTACCTCCACATCGTCGATACGCTGGAGACAGCCCGCGCCTTCGGCCTGAAGATCCGTCCCCGCATCACCGAAGGGGCCGAGTTGGAGGCCGAGGTCGATTTCAACCCCCACCGGGCGAAACGCATCGAGGATCTGATCGAGCCCTGGCTGCCCCTGACCTATGCGGTGAACAGCCTGAACCGCAGCATGGGCCAGCCGGATCTCTACCCCTTCATCCTGTCGGCCACGGTGATCGAAAAGCTGGGATTCATGAACGAGATGGTTCGGGGGCTGGAGGGACGCTAGAGCCGCCCGGTCTCCTACCCCTCGGCCCCCATCTCGACCCTGGTCCAGCGCACCGCGCGGTTACGCCCGTCGCGCTTGGCCTTGTAGAGCGCGGCGTCGGCGTGGCGCATCACCGTCGCCATGTCGCTGTCGTCATCCGGCCAGGAGGCGATGCCGATGGAGCAGCCGACCCGCACCTTCTCGCCGTTGATCGAAACCGGCTCGTTCACCGTGGCGATGATGCGGGACGCCAGTTCCCCGAAATCGGGGGCGGGGCGGCCGGGGCGGCGCGGCAGGATGGCCGCGAACTCGTCGCCGCCCAGCCGGGCGATCACATCGTCGTCGCGGAAGATGCCGGCGAGCCGGCTGCCGACCTGCCGCAGGACGGCGTCGCCGGCATCGTGGCCCAGCCGGTCGTTCACCGGCTTGAAGCCGTCCAGGTCGATGTACATCACCGTCGCCGATCCGCCGCCGCTGCCGGTCGACGCCTCGACATACTGTTCGAAATAGCGCCGGTTGGGCAGCGCGGTCAGCCGGTCCTCGTAGGCGATGTCCTCCAGCCGCATCAGTGCGGCATCCTTGTTGGTCAGGCTGTCCACCATGTCCCGCAGCGAGACGGACAGCCGGCGGATCTCCGCGGCGCCGCCGACCTCGGGGATGCTGACGCCGTGCTCGCCGCTGCCGATCCGTTCTGCGGCGTCGGCGATGGCGCCCAACGGGCGGGCGATCCGTCCGGCGGCGAACCAGCCGACGACGCTGAACAGCAGGGCCAGCAGGATGCCGGTGGCGACGATGGTCAGCCGAAGCCGGCCCGTCTCGGCGAACACCTCGTTGGCGGGTTGGCGCGCGATGACCGTCCAGCCGAGTCCGGCATAGTCATGCAGGCCCCGGCCATGCGCCACGCCGGTCACATAGGTGACGCCGTCCGGCCAGACGTCGGCGCTCCAGCCGTCGCGCAGCTTCGCCGACAGCGCCGGGACCGGCAGCGGCTTTCCCACCGTATCGTCCGGCCCGATCAGAACGGAGCCGTTGGCCGACAGGATGAAGAGCGTCAGCCCGCTGCGGTCGGACAGCGGCGCCGTCAGCTGGCGGATCGAGGCGTAGGCCCATTCCCAGCTGTAATGGGCGGCAAGCACGCCCGCCGGGGTGCCGCCGGCAGTCGTCAGCGGGGCGGAGACATCGACGAATTTCGGGGTTTCGCCCTCCAGGTACGGCACCTTGCCGCGCAGGGCCACCGCATCGTGCACGTCGCCGACGAACAGGCCCTTCATGCCCTCCAGTTGGACCGGACGGCTGGAGATGTCCGCCCCCAGCAGCAGCCCGCCGGAGGCCGCCATCACCCGCCCGTCGGCGTTGGTCATGCCGATCCAGGCGATGGTCGGGTCGCGGCGCTTCAACTCGTCGATGGTCGATTGCGCCACCGCCGGATCCTTCAGCGCCTCGATCCGCGAGAGGGCGGCGATCTGGTTGGCGCGTGCCCACATGGTCGAATCGAGCTGCCGCGCCAGCGACTGCGCCAGCCCGGTCATCGAATCGCCGATCTCCCGCTTCAGGGCGTCGGCGGCGCCGTTGCCGACGACCAGGCCCATCACCACAGTCGAACCCAGTACGAGGATCGCCACGGTGATGGCGACCGTTGCACGCAGACCAAGCGCCTGGATGCGGCGTATGGGCTTGCCGCTTGGTTGTCCAAGGGGCCTCTTCACGGCATCGTCCTTTCGGGAATCGCAAGGGGTGGGGCAGGGATCGAACAGTGCAAGGACTGTATCATCCCGGTCCTTTATAAAGGGTCAAGCAAAACGGGCGCTGGAAATAACAATTTAAAGGCGTGAGGATTTTAGCTTTCGGCACGTGCGGGTCGTGCGGACGCCAAAAAAGTTTGTGAAGCTGACTTTCAGCATATTGCAGAAAAAGAAAAAGGCCGCTAGCTATTGAGCCGCGACCCGAGTTTAGGGAGGAAACGCCTGGAAGGCGATCGAAACAACAAATAATGCTGCGTCGCCGAAAATCCAGCCCTCCGCGGCTGGATTTTTCGTTTGCGGTGCAAGATTCTTCCACGCATTCCGCGCCCCCCAGTGGAAGGGGGATTCCCCGAGCGGTTGGTTGCGCTATCATACTGGCACAACCAACCATAAAGACGGGAAGAGACGTCATCATGAAACGGCGTGCGTTCCTCTCCAGCGCCGGCGTCGGCATTGCCGCCGCCGGGACCGCCGGGACCATCGCGGCCCCGGCCATCGCCCAGACCTCCCAGCCGGAGATCAAGTGGCGCATGGCGTCGAGCTATCCCAAGAGCCTCGACACCATCTACGGCGCGGCGGAGTTCATCGCCAAGCGAGTGTCCGACGCCACCGACGGCAGGTTCCAGATCCGCCCCTTCGCCGCCGGGGAGATCGTTCCGGCGCTGCAGGTGCTGGACGCGGTGCAGAACGGCACCGTCGAGTGCGGGCAGTCGGCGGCCTATTTCTATGTCGGCAAGGATCCGACCTTCTGCTTCGACACCGCCATGCCCTTCGGCATGAACACGCGCCAGCACATCGCCTGGATGATGCATGGCGGCGGGCTGGAGCTGATGCGGGAGGTGTTTAAGGATTACAACATCCACCACATCCCCGCCGGCAACACGAGCGCCCAGATGGGCGGCTGGTTCCGCAAGGAGATCAAGAGCCTGGAGGATCTGAACGGCCTGAAGATGCGCATCGGCGGTCTGGTCGGCCAGATCCTGATGCCCTTCGGACTGGTCCCGCAGCAGCTCGGCGGCGGCGACATCTATCCGGCCCTGGAACGCGGCACCATCGACGCGGCGGAGTTCGTCGGCCCCTACGACGACGAGAAGCTCGGCTTCTACAAGGTCGCCAAATACTATTACTACCCCGGCTGGTGGGAAGGCTCGGCCCAGATCCCGCTGATGTTCAACATGCAGGCCTGGGAATCGCTGCCGAAATCCTACCAGACCATCCTGGAGCAGGCCTGTTGGGAGGCCAACACCTGGATGATCGCCAAATACGACACGCTGAACGCCGCCGCGCTCAAGCGGCTGGTCGCCGGCGGCGCCGTCCTGCGTCCCTTCCCGCGCGACATGATGCAGGCCTGCGAGAAGGCGTCGTTCGAATTCTACGACAAGCTCGCCGCCGGCAATCCCCGCTTCAAGAAGGTCTATGACGGCTGGAAGCCCTTCCTGGAGCAGGAGCGGCTGTGGTTCCGCGTGGCCGAGAACGGCTTCGACAGCTTCGTCTACTCCCAGGCCGCCCAGCAGCGCTGAGTCGGCACCGAGACGAATCGCCTGCGGCGATTCGTCTCATTCTTTCGCATCGCCAGCGGATTTTCATGCTTCCGTCCGTCAGCGATATCTATCATTGGTCTTCTCAATCGCATGCGAATGAAGCACACTGCCGGTCGAAGCGTGGGCATGGCCTTCGCATTTGCACAAGAAATCGGCAGAGTGTTGGATTGTTCAAGTCATAGCCATTCCTCTTGTCTATTTTCTTAAACGCATGCTACCGTCAGGGTCAGAAAGACGGACCGGGCCGGGGTGGCGTACCCGGATCCAGGTCGCCTGTGACGGGAGCGGACGGATGGACGGCGGGATGATCGCGACGACAGATACCCTGGTGCGCTTCACCGGGGTGCAGAAGACCTACGATGGCGAGCATCTGGTGGTGAAAAGCCTCGATCTCGACATCCGCAAGGGCGAATTCCTGACGCTTCTCGGGCCGTCGGGTTCGGGCAAGACCACCACGCTGATGATGCTGGCCGGGTTCGAGGTGCCGACCCATGGCGAAATCTTCATCGGCGACCGGCCGATCAAGAACGTGCCGCCGCACAAGCGCGACATCGGCATGGTCTTCCAGAACTACGCCCTGTTCCCCCACCTGACGATCGAGGAGAACGTCGCCTTCCCGCTGTCGGTGCGCGGCGTTTCCAAGGCGGAAACCAAGGAACGCGTGGCCGCCGCGCTCGACATGATCAAGCTCGGCAACCTGGCCACGCGCCGTCCCGGACAGCTGTCCGGCGGCCAGCAGCAGCGCGTGGCGCTGGCGCGCGCCCTGGTGTTCAATCCCGCCCTGGTGCTGATGGACGAGCCGCTGGGCGCGCTCGACAAGCGCCTGCGCGAGCATATGCAGTTGGAGATCAAGCGCCTGCACGAGACGATGGGCCTGACCGTCGTCTACGTCACCCACGACCAGGGGGAGGCGCTGACCATGTCCGACCGCATCGCGGTGTTCAACGACGGCATCGTCCAGCAGATCGACCGACCGGACGCGCTGTACGAGCGGCCGGTGAACAGCTTCGTCGCCAACTTCATCGGCGAGAACAATGTTCTGAACGGGGTTGTTGAAAATATCGAACAGGGCTGGGCGCGGATCGCGCTGGATGCCGGCGGTTCGGTGGTGGCGCAGGCGGTCAATGTCGGCGGCGCCGGCAGCCGCAGCTCGCTGTCCATCCGCCCGGAGCGCGTGGCGATCGAAACCGGCGACAGCGGCGATGCGGGCACCAACCGCCTGCCGGCGACGCTGACCGACCTGATCTATGTCGGCGACCACACGCTGGCGATCCTGTCGACGCCTTCCAACCCGGAATTCATGGTCAAGCTGCCGGCCGGCTCCTATGCCGGGCTGGCGCCGGGCCAGGACGTCTACATCGCTTTCCGCCCGGAGGACTGCCGGGCGCTCGATCCGGTCTGAGGACGTGGTTCCTCAGCGCCAGGGTGCCTTACCAGCAACAACAACCACGACGAACAAGGACGGGGATCATGTCGAAGATTAAGGTGGCTCTCGGTTTCGCTGCGACCTTCACCGCCCTCACCGCCCTGGCATCGGCCGCCAGCGCCCGCGACCTGACTGTCGTCTCGTGGGGCGGCGCCTATCAGGAAGTCCAGAAGAAGGTCTATTTCGAGCCGTTCAAGGCCACCGGCACGCCGATGAACGACGAATCCTGGGACGGCGGCGTCGGCGTCCTGCGCGCCAAGGTCCAGGGCGGCGCCTCCACCTGGGATGTCGTCCAGGTCGAGAGCGAGGAGCTGGCTCTGGGCTGCGACGAAGGCCTGTACGAGAAGCTGAACTACTCCAAGATCGGCGGCGAGGAAGCCTACCTGCCGGCCACCGTCAACGCCTGCGGCGTCGGCGCCATCGTCTATGACTTCGTGCTGGGCTACGACAAGGACAAGCTGAAGGAAGCGCCGAAGAGCTGGGCCGACTTCTTCGACACCCAGAAGTTCCCGGGCAAGCGCGGCCTGCGCCAGGGCGCCAAGACCACGCTGGAAATCGCGCTGATGGCCGACGGCGTGGCCCCGGCCGACGTCTACAAGGTGCTGGGCACCGAGGCCGGCATCGAGCGCGCCTTCAAGAAGCTCGACACCATCAAGAACGACATCGTCTGGTGGAAGGCCGGCGCCCAGCCGCCGCAGCTGCTGGCGTCCGGCGAAGTCGCGATGACCTCGGTCTACAACGGCCGCATCGACGCCGCCAACAAGAACGAGAAGAAGAACTTCGGCATGGTGTGGAACGGCGCGCTCTACACCATCGACAGCTGGGTGATCCTGAAGGGCAGCCCGAACCAGGAGGCCGCCTACAAGTTCCTGAACTTCGTCGGCAAGGCGGAGAACCAGGCCAAGCTGTCCGAAGGCATCGCCTACGGCACCTCGAACAAGAATGCCCCGTCGCTGCTGTCGAAGGCTGTCCTGACCGACCTGCCGACCGCGCCGGACAACATGAAGAACGCGATCGAGATCAACACCGACTTCTGGCTGGAGAACATCGATCGCCTGACCGAACGCTTCAACAAGTGGGCGGCGAAGTAAGCGTCTGAGCAGTATTGCCCTCTCCCGTCCCGGGAGAGGGAAGGGGCCCAAGCATAGCTTGGGAAGGGTGAGGGGCAACGCAGGAATCCCGAACCGCATGGTTCCTTGGATTACCCCTCACCCGGCGCCTATGGCGCCCCCCTCTCCCGGGGCGGGAGAGGGAAAGGACTTTCCAACAGGACAATGCCGATGACAGCCGCCTTCGTTGCCGGCGCCGACGTGCCGTTGAAGCGTCGATTGAAACGGGCCGAGCGGGCCCGGCAGTTCCGTGCGCTGGGTCTGGTGCTGCCGCTGCTGGCCTTCCTGCTGTTCACCTTCGTCGTGCCGCTCGCCGGCATGATCTGGAAGTCGGTGGACGATTGGGAAGTGCCGCAGGTGATGCCGCAGACCGTGGCGGCGCTGGAGCAGTGGAGCGGCCAGGGCCTGCCCGACGAGGCCGCCTTCGCCGCGCTCGCCGCCGACATCCTCGCCGCGCGCGAGGCCGGAACGCTGGCCGTCGCCGCCAAGCGGCTGAACTACGTCGTCAACGGCTTCCGCACCACCCTGCTGTCGACCGGCCGCAGGCTGAAGGAGCAGCCCGCTCCCGGCACCGCCAAGGCGACGATGATCGAGATCTCGCCGGCCTGGGGCGAGCGCGAGAGCTGGACGGCGATCAAGAGCGCCAGCGGCCCGGTCACCAGCTATTACCTGCTGGCCGCGGTCGATCTGACCCGCGACGCGGACGGCGCCATCGTCCACGCTCCGGCGGACCAGTCGATCTACCGCGACATCTTCCTGCGCACCTTCGAGATCGGCTTCGGCGTCACCGCGCTCTGCCTGCTCCTGGGCTTCCCGGTCGCCTACATGCTGGCGAACCTGCCGACCGGCCGGTCGAACCTGCTGATGATCTTCGTGCTGCTGCCCTTCTGGACCTCGCTGCTGGTGCGCACCTGCGCCTGGATCGTGATCCTGCAGAGCGAGGGCATCGTCAACGGCTCCCTGCAATGGCTCGGCATCATCGAGGAACCGGTGCGGCTGATCTACAACCGCTTCGGCGTCTACATGGCGATGACCCATGTGCTGCTGCCCTTCATGATCCTGCCGCTGTACAGCGTGATGCGCGGCATCTCGCCGGCCTATATGCGGGCCGCCGCCTCGCTGGGCGCGCCGCCGGTCTCCGCCTTCCTGCGCATCTACCTGCCGCAGACCATTCCGGGCATCGGCGCCGGCTGCCTGCTCGTCTTCATCCTGGCCATCGGCTACTACATCACGCCGGCGCTGGTCGGCGGCGCGGCAGACCAGATGATTTCGTCCTTCATCGCCTTCTACACCACGGAAACGGTCAACTGGGGCCTCGCCGCGGCGTTGGGCGCGGTGCTGCTGCTGGCCACGCTGGTGCTGGCGCTGCTCTATGGCAAGCTGGCGCTCGGCCGCCAGACGACGGGAGGTCTGAAGAATTGAGCGCGAACCATTCCCCCCAGACCGCCAGCCAGCGCATCGCCTGGATCACGACGGTCGTCGTCGGCACGCTGGTGCTGTTCTTCCTGATGGCGCCGATCCTGGCGATCGTGCCGCTGTCCTTCAGCTCCAGCACCTATCTGACCTATCCGCTGCCGGGCCTCTCGCTGCGCTGGTACGAGGATTTCCTCGGTTCCGCGCGCTGGATGAACGCGCTGAAGAACAGCATGATCATCGGCGTGGCCTCGGCGGTCCTGTCGATGGTGCTGGGCACGCTGGCCTCGCTGGGACTGGCCCAGTGGAAGAGCAAGTGGAAGCCGCTGGTGCTGGCCGTCGTGCTGTCGCCGATGGTGGTCCCGGTCGTCATCACCGCGGTCGGCGTCTATTTCTTCTTCGCGCCGCTGGGTCTGACCGGCAACTATCTGGGCCTGATCCTGGTCCACACCGCGCTGGCGACCCCCTTCGTCGTCATCACCGTGTCGGCGACGCTGCAGAGCTTCGACATGACGCTGGCCCGCGCCGCCGCCTCGCTCGGCGCGCCGCCGCTGCTCACCTTCCGCAAGGTGATCCTGCCGCTGATCCTGCCGGGTCTGGCGTCTGGCGCGCTGTTCGCCTTCGCCACCAGCTTCGACGAGGTGGTGACGGTCCTCTTCCTCGCCGGGCCGGAGCAGCGCACCCTGCCGCGTGAGATGTTCAGCGGCATCCGCGAGAACATCAGCCCCACCATCACCGCGGTGGCGGTGGTGCTGACGGTGATCTCGGTGTGCATGCTGTCGACGCTGGAACTGCTGCGCCGCCGCAACGAGCGGCTGAAGGGGAATGCGGGGTAGGGGGCTGGTATGAGGGGGAGGGGCTCGTACTGGTGCCCCTCCCTGACCCTCCCCTCTTCGAGGGAGAGGGGACTGCCGCGCTCCGCAATTAAATCCCTCTGCCGCCGAAGGCGGGGGAGGGGAGGGGGCCTCGGCCCCCGCTCACCCGCTCACAGATACGGCGGCGTGCAGGCGCTGATCAGTTCGCACTCCTCCTCGCCGACGTTGCGGAACCGATGGGGCACGCGGCTGTCGAAGAAATAGGCGTCGCCGGGGCCGAGCAGCTGCTTGCGCTCCCCCACCGTCAGCTCGATCTGTCCCTTGATGACGATGCCGCCCTCTTCCGATTCGTGCTGGAGCATGGTGCGGCCGGTGTCGGCGCCGGGGGCGTAGCGTTCGTGGAGGATCTGCAGGTTCCGGCTGCGCAGGTCGCCCACCTGCCGGAAGGAGATCTGGCCGACGGTGCCCTTCAGCTCGCCGGCCAGTTCGATCAGTTCGTCGTCCTTGAAGAAGATCTGCTCGGGCGGCGGCAGGTCGTCGGAGGAGAAGAATTCGGCAAGGGTCATCGGGATGCCCTGGAGCACCTTGCGCAGCGAGGAGACCGACGGGCTGCTGCGGTTCTGCTCGATCAGGGAAATTGTACCGTTGGTCACTCCGGCTCGCTGGGCGAGCGCCCGCTGGGACAGCCCATGCTGTTCGCGGATCTGCTTCAGCCTTGCGCCGACGTCGAATTCCATCATCGGACTCCTGCTCCACACCCGTCTAGCCAATATCCCATTAACGCAACCCCGTCATCAGAATATGAACAGTTAAACAGGGGTTGTTTAATTTATTAAACATGGTACGCTTCTTTCCATGGTCCAGGCCCCCGGCAGGAAGCCCTTGATGAAAAAGGGAAATCCGCCGGGCGCGGCCGGACGGTTCCACAATCCTTCATCCAGGGCGGATCGAACATGCTGTCGTTGAACGACCAGGGCCTTCTCCGAAGCAAAGGCTACGTGAATGGTGCGTGGCGCGCGGCCGATTCCGGGAAGAGCTTCCCGGTCACCAACCCCGCCACCGGCGCCGTCATCGCCGAAGTGTCCGACATGGGCGCCGCCGAGACGCGCGAGGCGATCGATGCCGCCAACGCCGCCCTGCCGGCCTGGAAGGCCAAGACCGCCAAGGAGCGCGCGGCGATCCTGCGCCGCTGGTACGACCTGATCCTCGCCGCGCAGGAGGATCTGGCCCAGCTGATGACCGCCGAGCAGGGCAAGCCCCTGGCCGAGTCCCGCGGAGAGGTCGTCTACGGCGCATCCTTCATCGAGTGGTTCGCGGAAGAGGGCAAGCGCGCTTATGGCGACGTGATCCCGTCCTTCGCCGCCAACAAGCGCATCGTCGTCCTGAAGGAAGCCATCGGCGTCGTCGCGGCGATCACGCCCTGGAACTTCCCGAACGCCATGATCACCCGCAAGGTCGCCCCGGCCCTGGCCGCCGGCTGCACCGTGGTGGTCAAGCCGGCCGAGGACACCCCGCTGTCGGCCCTGGCGCTGGCCGAACTGGCCGAGCGCGCCGGTTTCCCCGCCGGCGTCTTCAACATCGTGATGGGCCGCGACCCGGTCGCCATCGGCAACGAGCTGACCCACAGCCCGATCGTCCGCAAGGTCAGCTTCACCGGCTCGACCGAGGTCGGCAAGCTGCTGATGCGGCAGTCGGCCAGCACGGTCAAGAAGGTGTCGCTGGAACTGGGCGGCAACGCCCCCTTCATCGTCTTCGACGACGCCGACCTGGACGAGGCGGTCAAGGGCGCCATGGCGTCGAAGTACCGCAACGCCGGCCAGACCTGCGTCTGCGCCAACCGCCTGCTGGTACAGGCCGGCGTCTATGACGCCTTCGCCGCCAAGCTGGCCGAGGCCGTCAAGGCGCTGAAGGTCGGCAACGGCGCGGAGGCCGGCGTCACCCAGGGTCCGCTGATCAACGCCGATGCCGTCGCCAAGGTGGAAGAGTTGATGGGCGACGCTCTGGAGAAGGGCGCCAAGGTCGCGGTCGGCGGCAAGCGCCACGCGCTGGGCGGCACCTTCTTCGAGCCGACGATCCTGACCGGCATCACCACCGAGATGCGCGTCGCCCGCGAGGAGATCTTCGGCCCGGTCGCCCCGCTGTTCAAGTTCGAGACGGAAGAGGACGCCATCCGCATGGCGAACGACACCGAATTCGGTCTCGCCGCCTATTTCTACAGCCGCGACATCGGCCGCGTCTGGCGCGTGGCGGAAAAGCTGGAATACGGCATCGTCGGCATCAACGAAGGCATCATCTCGACCGAAGTCGCCCCCTTCGGCGGCGTCAAGGAGTCCGGCATCGGCCGCGAAGGCTCCAAGTACGGCCTCGATGATTTCATGGAAGTCAAGTATCTCTGCGTCGGCCTCGGCGCCTGACCGTCGTTAAAGGAAGAGCAAGAATGAGCACCAACCAGTCGTTCGTCGCCCGTCGCGAGGCTGCCGTTTCCCGTGGTATTTCCGCCGGCATGCCCTTTTACATCGACCGCGCTGAAAACGCCGAGATGTGGGACGTCGAGGGCAAGCGCTTCATCGACTTCGCCGGCGGCATCGCCGTGCTGAATACCGGCCACCGTCACCCGAAGGTGATGGAGGCGGTGAAGGGCCAGATGGAGCGCTTCACCCACACCTGCGCGATGGTCACGCCGTATGACAGCTTCGTCGAACTGGCGGAGAAGCTGAACGCGCTGGTCCCCGGCCCGACGCCGAAGAAGACCGCCTTCTTCACCACCGGCGCCGAGGCGGTGGAAAACGCCGTCAAGATCGCCCGCGCCTCCACCGGCCGTCCCGGCGTGGTCGCCTTCTCCGGCGGCTTCCACGGCCGCACGCTGCTGACCATGGGCCTGACCGGCAAGGTCGTGCCCTACAAGGTCGGCTTCGGTCCCTTCCCGGCCGAAATCTTCCATGTGCCGTTCCCCAACGCCTATCGCGGCATCAGCGAGGCGGAGAGCCTGAAGGCGCTGGACACCCTGTTCAAGGCCGACGTCGACGCCAGCCGCGTCGCCGCCATCATCATCGAGCCGGTGCAGGGCGAGGGCGGCTTCAACATCGCCAGCCCGTCCTTCCTGCAGGCGATCCGCGCGGTCTGCGACAAGCACGGCATCGTCATGATCGTCGACGAGATCCAGACCGGCTTCGCCCGCACCGGCAAGATGTTCGCCGTCGAGCATGCCGGGATCGAGCCGGACCTCGTCACCATGGCCAAGAGCCTGGCCGGCGGCTTCCCGCTGTCCGCCGTCACCGGCAAGGCCGCCCTGATGGACGCGCCGATCCCCGGCGGCCTCGGCGGCACCTATGCCGGCAGCCCGCTGGCGACGACCGCGGCGCTGGCCGTCATCGACGTCATCGAGGAAGAGAAGCTGATCGAGCGCGCCGAGAAGCTCGGTGAGCGCATCGCCGGCCGCTTCCGCGCCATGGCCCAGCGCAACAGCCTGTCGGTGATCGGCGACGTCCGCAACCTGGGCGCCATGATCGCCATGGAGCTGGTGACCGACCGCGAGACCAAGGAGCCGGCCGCCGACCTGACCAAGGCGCTGGTCGCCAAGGCTGCGGAGAAGGGCCTGATCCTGCTGTCCTGCGGCACCTACGCCAACGTCATCCGCGTCCTGGTCCCGCTGACCGCCTCCGATGCCCTGGTCGACGAAGGCCTGGACATCATCGAGCGCTCGCTGGAAGAACTGGTGTCGGCGTAACCTGACTCCCTCTCCCGCCCCGGGAGAGGGAAGGGGCCAAAGCGAAGCTTGGGAAGGGTGAGGGGTAATCCGAGGATATGGAATCCATGTTCGGACCACCCCACACCCTCCCGCCTTCGGCGGGGCCCTCCCTTTCCCGGGACGGGAGAGGGCTATAAAAAATCAACAGGAGGAACACACCTTGGCCGGACCCTTGTCGCACATCCGGGTGCTGGAACTGTCGCGCGTTCTCGCCGGGCCGTGGTCGGCGCAGACGCTGGCCGATCTCGGCGCCGACGTGATCAAGGTGGAACGGCCGGGTGCCGGCGACGATACCCGCGCCTGGGGGCCGCCCTGGGCCGGCGACCAGTCGGCCTATTTCCTGTCGACCAACCGGGGCAAGCGCTCCATCACCATCGACTTCGAACGGCCGGAGGGGCAGGAACTCGTCCGCAAGCTCGCCGCCCAGGCCGACGTCGTCATCGAGAATTTCAAGGTGGGCGGGCTGGTCAAGTACGGCCTCGACTATGAGAGCCTGAAGGCGGTCAACCCGCGTCTGGTCTATTGCTCGATCACCGGCTTCGGCCAGACCGGGCCGTACCGCAACCGCGCCGGCTACGACTTCATGATCCAGGGCATGGGCGGGCTGATGAGCATCACCGGCCAGCCCGACGGCGAGCCGGGCGGCGGACCGGTCAAGGTCGGCGTCGCCGTGACCGACATCTTCACCGGCCTCTACGCCACCATCGGCATCATGGGCGCGCTGGCCCACCGCGACCGCACCGGCGAGGGGCAGCAGGTCGACCTCGCGCTGCTCGACGTGCAGGTGGCGGTGCTGGCGAACCAGGCGATGAACTGTCTGGTCGGCGGCAAGGCGCCGCAGCGGCTCGGCAACGCCCACCCGAACATCGTGCCCTATCAGGCCTTCGCCACCCGCGACGGCCACATCATCCTGGCGGTCGGCAACGACGGCCAGTTCGCCAAGTTCTGCGCGGTCGCCGGCCGTCCCGAACTGGCCAAGGACGAACGCTACGCCACCAACCCGGCCCGCGTCGCCAACCGCAAGGAACTGGTGGCCCTGCTGGAGGATCTGATCCGCACCCGCGACAGCCAGGACTGGCTCGCCGCGCTGGAGCAGGTCGGCGTTCCCTGCGGCCCGATCAACGACCTGACCGCGGTGTTCGAAGACCCGCAGGTGAAGGCCCGCAACATCCACCAGGATCTGCCGCACCCGACCCAGGGCAGCGTGCCGACGGTGGCGAGCCCGATCCGCTACAGCGGCACGCCGCTGGTCCACGACACCGCTCCGCCGACGCTGGGTCAGCACACCGACGCCGTGCTGGCGGAATCGCTCGGCCTGAGCGAGGCCGATATCGCCGTATTGCGGGACAGGGGTGTGATCTGAGGATGTGAAAGCCGGGCGGCGCTTACGCTACTCTGCCGCCCCATCGATCACGCCTCCAACCATCTCCGGGCGAACCCATGACCGCGGCACCCGCGACCGACACCCGCCTCGGCATCCTGATGATGCTGGGCGGGATGACGCTTTTCACGCTGAACGACGCGCTCGGCAAGTGGCTGGTGGCCGACCATTCCGTCGCAATGCTGATCGCCGTGCGCAGCCTGTTCGGGCTGGCGGTGCTGGCGCCGATGATCTGGCGCGAGGGCGTGGCGAGGGTCTTCGCCGTCGACCGGCTGCCGCTGCACATCCTGCGCGTCTTCCTGATGACGGTGGACGTCGCCTGCTTCTACTGGGCGGTCGGCTATCTGCCCCTGGCCGACGTGATGACCATCTACATGTCGGCGCCGCTGATCGTCACCGCGCTGTCGGTGCTGGTCCTGGGGGAAAGCGTGGGCTGGCGCCGCTGGGCGGCGGTGCTGGTGGGGTTCGTCGGCGTCGTCATCGTGCTGAACCCGACCGGCCGCTTCGACCTGTGGCCGTCGCTGGTGGCGCTGCTGGGTGCGGTGATCTTCTCCGCCGGCGTGATCTCCACCCGCGTCCTGCGCTCCGCCTCCAGCCTGACGCTGGTCGGCAACCAGATGGTCGGCGGCGTCCTGATCGGCGGCGCGGCGCTGCCCTGGTCCTGGTCGGCGCCGGGCTGGCTCGGCTTCTTCCTGCTGGGACTGCTGGGCATCACCGCGCTGGCCGGCCACGCCATGATGAACCGCTCGCTGCAACTCAGCCCGGCCGCGGTGGTGGTGCCGTTCCAGTATGTGGCGATCCTGTGGGCGGTGATCCTCGACTTCGCCGTCTGGGGCACCGCGCCGACCGCCCGCATCGGGCTGGGGGCCGCGCTGATCATCGGCAGCGGCCTGTTCATCGTCTACCGCGAACAGCGCCTCAAGCGCGGCGTCGCGGCGGAAGGGGTGGCGGAGGTGCCGTGAGGGGCGCCTCACCGCCCGAAAATCACTGCCCCCCTCCTCACTGCCCGAAGAACCGCGGCACCAGCCTGACCGTCACCGGCTCCAGCGGGCGCCAGCCATAGTCGCGGATGACGTCGTTTGACTCCACCGCGCGGCGGTTGCGCTCCAGCGACCATGTGATGTGGTAGGTGGAGCCGTCGGGCCGGTCGCTGGTGCCGTCGATGGCGACGACGACCGCCTGAACCCCCTCGCCGTCGTCGGCGCAGCCGATCACCTCCGCCTCGGTGGCCGTGGGCAGCGGCTCATCCCGGCCGGCGCCGAAGCTCTGGGTCACATGGTCGGCGACGAGCCGCTCATAGCGCTGCGGGATCAGGGCCAGCAGCCGGCCGCGCTCCTCCGCAGGCAGTTCCCAGCCGGTGTATCCCGCTCCCATCTCCCGATCCTCCAAACCGCCGGCAGCCCGCACACTCAACGCCGGCCGCCGTTCATGATCCCGTCCATGATCTTATTCGCTTCGGCGGGGCCGGCAATCAGTTCGATCATGCGGATGGCGGTATAGCCGGTGCGCGCGTTGCCGGCGGGGCCGGCCAGCGCCTGCTGCGCCTTTTCCGTCAGCGAGGCGGTGGTCTTCCGGGTCATCTCCCGCAACTCGCCGCGCAGGCCCAGCGAATCGGCTATGGTCGCGCATTTGCGCAAAGCCCGCGCCTGGTTCTCCGCCTGGGCCAGCTGGGCCCGTCCTTCGCTGCCGCCGTCCAGCGCGCCGATGGCGGCGACGATGCCGGCGTCGGCGTCCTGCAGGACCTGGGTCTTCACCATGGCGTGGACCGAGTTGCGGACTTCCTTCAGCCGCTGGTCGAACTCCTTGTTGCGGCTGTGCTCCATCGCAGCGCGGGTGGCGTCCAGGCTGGCGACGAGGCCGAGCGCCAGATCGGCCGCCGCCATGCGGTCGGTGCCGGTGCCGGAGGTGCTCTGGAAGGCGCGCGAACGGTCCTCCATCTGGGCGACCACCGTTCCGCTCAGCGCCATGAACAGGGCGGCGCGGTCGGCCGATTTCTGCCCCAGATCCATGTCCCACAAGCCGCTCAGCAGCACCGTCGGGTCGCTGAGCCGCGATGTGGCGATCAGGACGAAGATCTTCAGCGCCTCCGGCTGGGCGCGGGAGACGCGGCGGCCGACCGCCTGGATCGCCTCGACATGGTCGGCGTGCAGCTTCGCCACCGGCTTGGGCGACAACGCCGCCTTCATCTCCGTCACCTCGGGCGCGATGGACAGGATGGTGGCGATGTCGGTCAGCGCCCGCATCCGCGCCGGGTTCAACCGCAAATCCAGCGCGCTGTTATGGCCGGCGACCATGCCCTCGGCGATCCGGGTCACCGCCGCGCCGCATTCCGCCCAGAAGGCTTCCGTCAGCGCCTTGCGCTGCGGCCCGTCCTGCAGGGCGGGGCGGAAGCCGCGCAGCCGGTCCTTGCCGATCTCGGCCTCCACCAGCGGCCACAGGCTGTTCATCAGCGACCGCTCGATCACGCTCAGCGGCACCGGGTCGGCCTTGCCCAACGCTTCGAACAGATCCTCGAACGGGTCGCAGAACAGGCGCTTCAGCGTGGGCCGGCGGTGCAGCCGCAGCTCGACCAGCCGGGGGCGGATGGCGGCGATGGTGCGCTGGATGTCGGGATGCTCGTTCATCTGCTCCAGCAGATCGACCACCTGACGGAACTTGGCTTCGTCGATTTCCAGAAGCCTGTCGCCCAGCGCGACCAGATCCCTCATCTCCATGGTCAGGCCGCCTTCCCTTTGAGCGTCTCGATCCGCATGACGAGATCGACGTCGAGCTGGCCGCTGCGCCAGTCGACATAGGCGCGCACCGACCGCTTCTGGCTGGCGTGCAGCTTGTCGGCCATCAGCGACTGGTTGATCCGCTCCTCGTCGCGGGGCAGCAGCGGAATGACGCGGAAGATGTCGTGGACGGCCATGTCCTGGGAGTAGCGGTCCTGGGTCAGCGCGTCGCTCCACAGCAGGATCAGGTATTCCCAGCCGTCCAGCAGCCAGGACAGCCGGCTGGACGCCTTGCGGATCTGCGGCCGCTTGGTCTCCCACTGGCGCAGCAGCGTCTCGAAGGAGGCCATCGCCTGATCGAGCTGGCCGATGACGTTGCGGGCGTGGTTGACCGTGTGCTCCGCCACCTCGGCGCAGAAGCCGCCGATGGGGGCCGCTTCCGACACGTTGTCGGTGGCCCAGTCGGTCATGCTGTCGCGGAAACCCTGCAGGTCGCGCATCAGCCGCCGCAGCCGCGCCGGCTTGGGTGAGGCGGCGACCCCGATCGATTCCATCAGCACCGCCAACTCGGCGATGCGGCCATAGAGCTCGGTCGGCTCCAGGCCGAGGCGCTGCGCCGCCTTCATCATCAGGTCGCGGGTCAGCTTCTGCCCCTCGGCGGAGGTCAGGCCGACGCGCAGTATCTCGGTCGATTCCAGGCCGACCGCCTTTAGCGCCTCGACGATCAGCTGATAATTGATCAGAAGCCGCTGCTCCTCGTCGTCGCCCAGCGCCGCTTCCGCCGCCGCCACGGCGCCGGCGCCGGCAAGGCCGCAGCGCGCCGCCTCCAGCACCGCCTTGCGGACGTCGTCGGGGGAGCAGCCATCGGCCTTGGCGATCAGGTCGTGCAGCATGCGGTCGTGCACGGTCATCGGGAAGGCCAGCGGCAGCGACTTCCACGGCACCACATAGACGCCGCGCCCTTCCGACAGGTTGGGCACCAGGACCTCCAGCTGGTCGCGGCTGTCCTTGCGCACCCGTGTCTGGGCCAGGACCGGCGTGGTGAAGGCCACCGCGGCACCGCGTTCCTCGAAGGTGGATGGGGCGAAGTTGGTAAGGGAGCGCATCGTGTCTGCGGCCGTGGCTGCCAGGGAGTGTCGAACCGGATCATCGGATTACGGCCCGAGGAACCTGAATTTTGCGTTAAATCCAATATAAGCGACATGGCAATTCTATAACCTTCGAGTTAGGCGAGGGGCTCTCTTGCGGTAATCCCGGCTTCGCCCCTTCGCCGTTCAGCCCCGCCATCCGTTGACAGGGAAAGGATGATTTTCGGGAGGGCCGGAGGCATGGCAGCGGGAGCGGGGTCGGTGTTCAAATGGATCGGCTACGGCCTGCTGGGTCTGGTCGGTCTCGCCGTCGTCGGCGTCGGCGCGTTTCTGCTGCTGTTCGACTGGAACGATGCCCGCGGCTTCGTCGCCGGCCGGGCCTCGGCCGCGCTGAACCGCGAGGTCGCCATCGACGGCGACCTGCGCGTCCATCTCGGCAATCCGATCCGCATCCATGTCGAAGGCCTGCGCGTCGCCAATGCCCAATGGGCGCGGGAGCAGGGCGGAGAAAAGGACATGGTGGCGATCCAGGCGCTGGACGCCACGCTGCGGCCCTGGCCCCTGCTCCGCGGCGACTGGGAGCTGCCGGAACTGAAGTTCCAGGGCCCCAAGCTGATCCTGGAGAAGAACGGGCAGGGCGAGGCCAATTGGAATTTCGGCCCGCCCAATGCGGAAAAGGAGGTGGCGAAGGAGGCCGCGACCCCCGACGACCGCGGCGACATCCCGGTGATCGAGCGGCTGGTGATCGCCGACGGCCGGCTGCGCTACCGCGACCCCACCAGCGACATCGACATCGACAACACCATCAACACCGCCACCGGCGGCAACGACGTCGACACTGTGCGGCTGGACGGCAAGGGCAGCTTCGCCGGAAAGCCCTTCACCCTGGCGGCGGAGGGCGGCTCGCTGCTCTACCTGCGCGACGATCCCAAGCCCTATCCGATGAAGATCGAGGCCGCCATCGGCAAGACCGAGGGCCGCATCGAAGGCTCGGTGGCGGAGCCGGTGAAGATGGAGGGCATCGACCTGTCGGTGGCGCTCAGCGGCAACGATCTGGCGGAAATCTTCCCGATCCTCGGCATCCCGACGCCGAAGACGCGCCCCTATTCCATCTCCGGCCACCTGTCGCGCGAAGGGGGCCTGTGGGCCTTCCACCGCATGAACGGCAAGGTCGGCGAAAGCGACCTGTCCGGCGACCTGTCGGTCGACACCAACGGCGAACGGCCGATGGTGAAGGCCGACCTCACCTCCAACCGGCTGGCGGCGCAGGATCTGGCCGGCCTCGTCGGCGCCTCGCCGCGCGGCAGCGACGATTACCCGACCCGCGGCAACAACCGGGTCATTCCGTCCACCCCGATCAACGTGGAGAAGCTGCGCAACACCGACATGGATGTCCGGCTGCGCGGCAAGCGGGTCGAGGCGCCCTTCACGCCGCTCCAGGATCTGGACATGCGCGTCAAGCTGACGAACGGCGACCTGCATTTCGATCCGCTGTCGCTGGGCATCGGCGGCGGGCGGATCGCCGGCATGGTGCAGGTGGACGGCAGCCGCAAGGTTCCGGCCCTGCGCACCAACCTGGACGTCCGCGCCGTGAAGCTGTCGACCTTCTTCAGCGAAACCTCCTTCGCCGGGCAGATCGGCGGCACGGTGGCCGGCCGCATCCAGCTGGCCGGCAGCGGCAACACGGTGGCCGACCTGCTGGCGACCTCCGACGGCAAGGTCGGCGTCTCGGTCGACGGCGGGCGGGTCACCAGCCTCGCGGTCAAGGGGCTGAAGACCAACATCCTGGAGACGCTGGGCGTGGTGATCTCCGGGTCGGAGCCGCTGCCCTTCAACTGCCTGGTCGGCAACCTGTCGGTGGAGAAGGGCATCGCCCGCGCCGAGGCGCTGGTGCTGGACACGCCCGAAACCCTGGTCACCGGCAAGGGGACGATCAGCCTGCGCAACGAGGGGCTCGACCTGCGGATCGTCGGCGATTCCAAATCGCCGCAGGTGTTCGCCACCCATGTGCCGGTGCTGGTCGGCGGCACGCTGGGCGATCCCGACATCGGCGTCGATCCCACCGAGTCGGCGGCCCGCGGCGCCGCGGCGGTGGCGCTGGGCGTGCTGCTGACTCCGCTGGCCGGCGTGCTGCCCTTCCTTGACCCAGGCAGTGATGAGCAGCCACAGTGTGGCCGGCTGGTGCGGGACGCCCGCTCCCCCGAAAAGGGAGCGCCGGCGTCCGGCAGGTCGGGCAATGGCCGTGGTGAGGGAAAGGCGTCGGGTTCGGCGCGCTGACCGCCCGCTTCGGGTTCTTTCTGTCCGGCGCCCCCGACCACGGGGCAGCCCCGGAGCATGAACAGGAAGGACGCCGCCCCGCCCAATGACCTTTGACCAGATGTTATCGTTCGGCATCATCGGCGCGGTGATCGCGCTGCTGATCTGGGACCGGCTGCGTTACGATCTCGTCGGCATGATTGCCCTGCTCGCCTCGGTGGCGGTGGGGATCGTTCCGGCCAAAGAGGCTTTTCAGGGCTTTTCCGACGACATCGTCATCATCGTCGGCTCCGCCCTCGTGGTCAGCGCCGCCATCGGCCGTTCGGGGGCGGTGGAGGCGGCAATGCGCCCGCTGGCGTCGCGCATGTCGACGGTGTGGGCGCAGGTCGTCATCCTCGCCGGGGCGGTCACGCTGCTCTCGGCCATCGTCAAGAACATCGGCGCTCTCGCCATCTTCATGCCGATCGCCCTGCAGGTGGCGCGGCGTACCGGCACGCCGGTGTCGATGCTGCTGATGCCGATGGCCTTCGGGTCGCTGCTGGGCGGGCTGATGACGCTGGTCGGCACCTCTCCCAACATCATCGTGTCGCGCGTCCGCGCCGAGATGACCGGCGAACCCTTCCGCATGTTCGACTTCACGCCGGTCGGGCTGGTGATCGCGGTGTTCGGCGTCGCCTTCCTCGCGGTCGGCTACCGGCTGCTGCCCAAGGGGCGGGCCGCGGCGGCCGGCCCGGCCTTCAACATCGACGACTACACGGCGGAGGCGAGGCTGCCCGCCGGTTCCCAGTTCGTCGGCCGCACGGTCGCGGAGCTGGAGGCGCTCGGCGAAGGCGAGATCACGCTTGCCGCCATCGTGCGCGAGAAGTACCGCCGCTATGTGCCGTCGGGCCATTGGGTGCTGTATGCCGACGATATCCTGGTGCTGGAGGGCGACACCACGGCGCTGGCCGAACTGGTCAAGCGCGCCGGCCTGAAGATGGTCGATGAAAAGGATCTTCAGGGGGTCGAGAAGGGCGACGAGATCGCCGTGGTCGAGGCGGTGGTGGAACAGCGCTCCGCCATGATCGGCCACAGCATCGAGGAGGTGAACCTGCGCGAGCGCTTCGGCGCCAACCTGCTGGCGATCAGCCGGCGCGGGCGGCCGATTCGCCAGCGGCTGCGCCGTGTCCGCCTGCAGTCGGGCGATCTGGTCGTCCTGCAGGGCCGGAAGGCCTCCATGTCCGACACGCTGGCCGAACTGGGTTGCCTGCCATTGGCCGAGCGCGACCTCGCCATCGGCCGCACGCCCAAGCGCGCGGCGGCGGTCGCCGTTCTCGTGCTGACCGTGGTGCTGGTCGCCACCGGGCTGGTTCCGGTCGCCATCGCCTTCTTCGGGGCGGCGGTGGCGATGATGGCGATGAAGGTGGTCAGCCTGCGCGAGGCCTACGAGTCGGTGGAATGGCCGATCCTGGTCCTGCTCGGCTCCCTGATTCCGGTCAGCGAGACCCTGCGCACCACCGGCGGCAGCGAACTGATCGCCGGTTTGCTGTCGGAGGCGTCGCAGGGAATGCCGCCGGTCGGCGCGCTGGCCATGATCATGGTGGCGGCGATGGCGGTGACGCCTTTCCTGAACAATGCCGCGACCGTGCTGGTGATGGCGCCCATCGGCGCCGCCCTCGCCACCCATCTCGGCCTTCGGCCGGACGCTTTCCTGATGGCGGTGGCCATCGGGGCGGGCTGCGACTTCCTCACCCCCATCGGGCATCAGTGCAACACGCTGGTGATGGGGCCGGGCGGCTACCGCTTCGGCGACTACTGGCGGCTGGGTCTGCCGCTGTCGATCATGGTTGTAATTCTTGGGACGGCTGCCATCACTTTGTTCTGGCCATTGGTGCCGCATTGAGAATCCGGCATGTTCCCATGATCTTATAACGCGCGGGCGGTTCCGTCCTCCCGCCGTCTGGTGTAGGCTTCCCGTCGAAGGCAAAAGCCTGACGGGAGGCGGAAATGTCGGTGTGGCGCCGCTATCTGGTGAAGGACGTGACCGGCCGGCTGGTCGATCTGCCGAGCAGCCTGCTCGACCGTGCCGACGACGGCACGGCCCCGCTGCCGCATTTCGCCGGCCGCTGCGTGGAACTCGTGGCCGCGGTGATCGTCGGCGACCGCAAGAGCCATGCCCGCGTCACCGAACTGGCCTTCACCAAGCTGTATTTCGACCAGATGGGCTATGTCGACGCCGCAAAGCGCGAGCGGATGATCCGCCTGATGCTGGAAAGCTGCGCCGACCGCCGCTGCCCCCAGCCCCCGCGGGATGCCGGGCCGGAGGATTTCGACCGGCTGTCCCGGCGGGCCGGTGCCGCCCGCGACCAGTTGATCCGCGAATTCGGCTGGGAACCCAAGCCCGCCGAGCGAGACGCCGCCCTCAGCCGCCTCGACCCCGCCCGCCTTCGCGGCACCCGTCCGGGGCCGGTGCGGACGCTGCATTGAGGGGTGGGGCCTTTTCCGTTTCATCGCGACGGCCCATACGAGCCCTCATGCCTCGTTGAGAGTGTGGATCGAAGGGGACTTCCGGTAATCCCCGCGCAGGCAGGGCTCTGGAGCGCTTTGCCGATAAGCCCTCAAGCCGGCTGGAACCCTGCCTTCGGGAGTGCCGGCCGTAGAAATCCTTGTCTCCGGTACTGGGCTACCCCGTGACGCTGCTTCCCGTCGCCCGCAAGGGGAGGGGGACTTTTCGCGCACCACCTTCCGGCCCATATGCAGACCAACCGAAGCATGGAGCCTAGCGAACCGAAGATGAGTTCTCCCGATACCGCCCAGACGCTGTCGCTCGCGCGTGTGCGCCAGTTGGCACTGATTGGCGCCGGATGTACCATCATGCTGTTCGGCCTGCTGCTGGCGCCACTCCCCGGTCCCGGCGGTCTGCCGGTGATGCTGCTCGGCGGCATTCTCGTGCTGCGCAACTCCGCCGACGCCCGCCGTATGTTCGTGCGCAACAAGCGCCGCTATCCCCGCGTGTTCAGCCCGGTGGAGCGCATCCGCCTGAAGCTGCGCGAGCGCCGCCTGCGCAAGATGAACCGCGGCTGATCCGCCGCTTTTTCCCGCAATCCCTTACCCGCCGGCCCGCCAGGTGTTAGGAATGGACGCCACCATTCCCAATCGCGAGGGGGCCGGGTTGCGCGGGCGAACTGGGCAATTGAACAGTGGAACATCCCCGAAAAGCCGTTCCACACCGTTTCAAACGTTCCACTTGTCCGGTCGGCCGCCCGATTTGTGGCCTTTGAAAGCGGGTACTGGACAGCGCCGCCCCGCAGCATCCATCTTGTGCGTCCGTTCGCATGAGGAGGTTTTCCGGTGAAGTCGGGCAACGCGCTGCTGTCCAGCTATGGCACCACCATTTTCGAGGTCATGTCCCGCCTGTCGGAGGAGCATGGCGCGATCAATCTGGGCCAGGGGTTCCCCGACGACCGTGGGCCGGCCGACGTGCTGCAGACCGCGGCCGACGCGCTGCTCCAGGGCTGGAACCAATATCCGTCGATGATGGGCACCCCGGACCTGCGGCAGGCGCTGGCCGCCCACGCCCGGCGCTTCTACGGTCTCGACGTCGATTGGAAGACCGAGACGATGGTCACCTCCGGCGCCACCGAGGCGCTGACCGCCTGCCTGCTCGGCCTGATCAATCCGGGCGACGAGGTGGTGCTGTTCCAGCCGATGTACGACAGCTACCTGCCGATCGTCCGGCTGGCCGGCGGCGTGCCGCGCTTCGTCTCGCTGAAGGCGCCGGACTGGAGCTTCAGCCGCGCCGATCTGGAGGCCGCCTTCTCGCCGCGCACCAAGCTGGTGCTGATCAACGACCCGCTGAACCCGGCGGCCAAGGTCTTTGACCGGGCGGAGCTGGAACTGATCGCCGAGTTCGTCCAGCGCCATGACGCGCTGGCGGTCTGCGACGAGGTGTACGAGCACATCGTCTTCGACGGCCGCCGCCACATCCCGCTGATGACCCTGCCGGGCATGCGCGACCGCTGCCTGAAGATCGGCTCGGCCGGCAAGACCTTCTCGCTGACCGGATGGAAGGTCGGCTACGTCACCGCCGCCCCGCATCTGCTGCAGCCGGTGGCCAAGGCCCACCAGTTCCTGACCTTCACCACCCCGCCGAACCTCCAGACCGCCGTCGCCTACGGGCTGGGCAAGGAGGAGGGGTACTTCACCGGGCTGGCCGCCGGGCTGCAGGCCAAGCGCGACCGGCTGGCCGCCGGGCTCGCCTCCGTCGGTTTCGACGTGCTGCCCAGCGCCGGCACCTATTTCGTCGCCGCCGACATCGGCCGCTTCGGCTTCGACGGCGACGATCAGGCCTTCTGCCGCTGGCTGGTGGCGGAGGCGAAGGTCGCCGCCATCCCGGTCAGCGCCTTTTTCGTGGAGAATGCGCCGGCCAGCGTCGTGCGCTTCTGCTTCTCGAAGCGGGACGAGGTGCTGGACGAGGCCATCGCCCGCCTGCGCAACCGCTTCTCGGACAGCTGAAGCGGACTGCAATCCGTTTTGGACCGCGACGGCGGCCCGGCCGCTCATGCGGCCGAAGCCCGACCGGCGAACGAGGTCATTTAGATTTAATGCGAATGCAAATTCGCTTCAGGCGTTGCCGCGGCGGGAGCGATCTGCGCGCCCCCGCCGCAAAGCCATGGCGAAACCCCAGCCGCTTGGGCATACTCCGCGCCGGTTTTGTCCAGGTCCGAGCCGACGCCAGGGCTGTCCCCGGTGTTGCGGTTCCGGACCCACCCGCGGAATTGGGGCCTGTCTCGAATGTTGCGTGCGCTGGCGCGTGTCTGTGCCGTTCTCGTCGCGTGCTCCGGCACGTACACCGTTTCCCGGACCTTCGCCGCCGATCCCGCGGCCGAGCCCGTGCCCTTCGGCGTGTCGGGCGTGGAGGTGGTGGCGGAGCGCGATACGCCCCAGGCCTGCTTCACCTTCACCGACCGGCTGGAGCGCTCGCGCGCCGTCAACTACCGCGACTATGTCACGGTGGAGCCGACGGTCGACGGTGCCGCCATCGCCCGCGACCGCACCCTGTGCGTCGAGGGGCTGCGCCATGGCGAGAGTTACCGGGTCACGATGAAGGACGGGCTGCCGGGCATCGACGGCAAGCGGCTGCCGGCCGCCGACACCCGCGAGGTGCAGGTGCCCAACCGCAAGCCCTCGCTGGCCTTCCGCGGGGCCGGCTACATCCTGCCGCGCGTCGGGTCGGACGGGCTGCCGCTGCGCTCGATCAACCTTGACCGGGCGAAGCTGCAGGTGCTGCGCATCGCCGACCGGGCGCTGGTCGAGAAGATCTATTTCGGCCGCATCACCCAGCAGATGACCGATTACGACATCGGCGAGATCCTCGACAAGTCGGGGCAGGAGGTCTGGCGCGGCGAGATGGGGATCGGCAACCAGCCGAACCGCAGCGTCACCACCGCCTTCCCGATCGACGCCGTGCTGGGCAAGCTGGAGCCGGGCGTCTATGTCGCCGTGGCCGGCGCCGACGAGATCAAGCCGGGCGGCTGGGACCGCAAGGCGACCCAGTGGTTCGTGGTGTCCGACCTCGGCCTCAACACCATCCTGGGCGACGATTCGCTGGTGGTCTTCGCCCGCTCGGTCCAGAGCGCCGGCCCGGCCGCGGGCGTGGAACTGCGTCTGGTCGCCCGCAACGGGTCCGAACTGGGCCGCGTCCAGACCGGCGAGGACGGGCTGGGCCGCTTCGACCTCGCCGCCCTGCGCGCCGCCGGGACCGAGCCGGTGCAGGCCCTGTTCGCCGCGCGCGGCGACGGCGATTTCGCCGTTCTCGACCTGACCGCCGGCGGCGCCCCCTCGGCCGAGACGCCGGACAAGCCCGCTCCCATCGCCCGTCCGATGACCGGCGGGCTCGACGCCTATCTCTATACCGAGCGCGGGATCTACCGGCCGGGCGAGACGGTGCAGCTGACCGCCCTGCTGCGCGACACCGACCTGAATCCGCCCGCCGGCAAGACGCTGACCATCCGGGTCCTGCGCCCCGACGGGTTCGAGGTCGAACGGCGCACACTGACCGACAGCGGGGCCGGCGGCTTCGCCACCCGCATCGACCTGCCGATGAACGCCTTCCCCGGCAGCTGGATGGTCACCGCCCATGCCGAACCGGAAGGCCCGGCCATCGGCAGGGCCGAGTTCCTGCTGGAGGACTTCGTCCCCCCGCGGCTGGACCTGACGCTCTCCTCCCCGACGACGGAGCTGGCGGCCGACGGCGAGGCCGACGTGGCGCTCGGCAGCCATTATCTCTACGGCGCGCCGGCCTCCGGCCTGCCGGGAGAGCTGACGGTGACCTTGCGCTCCGCGGTCAACCCCTATCCCAACCTGCCGGGCTATCATTTCGGTCTGGCGCAGGAGGAGGTGAAGGCGGCTCGCGCCGATCTGCCGGGATTCATCACCGATTCCAACGGCTCGGCCCGCCTGAAGGTCAAGCTGCCGCGTCCGCCTGAAAGCACCCGCCCGCTGGAAGCGGTGGTGCGCGCCACCCTGTTCGACATCGGCGGCCGTCCGGTCGGCCGCGACTTCGTCCTGCCGGTGCGCCACCAACCCTTCGCCATCGGCGTCAAGCCGCGATTCGAGGGCGACGGCGTGCCGGAAGGCGCCACCGCCGGCTTCGACGTGATCGCCGTCGGCCCGGACGGCAAGCCGACCGACCGCGCCGACCTCTCCTACGAACTGTTCGAGGAGGAGTACGACTACGCCTGGTACGAGGCCAACGGCCGCTGGGACTACAAGGTCACGGTGAAGGACCAGCGCGTGACCGGCGGCACCCTGTCGGCCCAGGCTGCCAGCCCGACCGCGGTGGAGGCCCCGGTCGCCGTCGGCCGCTACCGGCTGGAGGTGTTCGATCCCAAGACCGGCGTCGCCACCAGCGTGCGCTTCGCCGCCGGCTGGTGGATGACCCCGACGGCGGGGGAACGGCCGGACGCCGTCGACGTCTCGGTGATGATGCCGGCCTACCGCGCCGGGGAAAGCGCCTGGGTCTTCGTCAAGCCGCCCTATGACAGTCAGGTTCTGGTGGCGGTGGCCGATCGCGGCGTGACCTATGCCGTCACCCGCGCCATCGGCACCCAGGGCGCCTTCCTGGAAATCCCGGTCGGGCAGGGCTGGACCAGCGGCGCCCATGTGCTGGCGACCGCCTTCGCCACCTCTGACCCGCAGTCGAAGAAGCCGCCGCGCCGCGCCGTCGGCCTCGCCTGGCTGGCGATGGACAAGGCCCCGCGCACGCTGGACATCCGCCTGTCCGCCCCGGCCGAGATCGAGCCGCGCCGCGCCATGACCGCCGACATCACGGTGGAGGGCATCGCCGAGGGCAAGCAGGCCTTCGTGACCCTGGCCGCCGTCGACGAATCGGTGATGCAGCTGACCGACCAGCCGTCTCCCGATCCGGCCCGCCATTATCTGGGCAAGCGGCCGCTTACCGTGGAGCTGCGCGATTCCTACGGCCGCCTGATCGACCCGGCCAGCCTCGATTCCACCCGTCCGCCGGCCGCGCCGGCGCCGCGACTGCGTCAGGTCGCCGGGCTGGTGCCTCCCAAATCGGAACGGGTTATCTCGCTCTATTCCGGGATTCTGACGGTCGGCGGCGACGGCAAGGTCTCCGTTCCCTTTGATCTGCCCGATTTCCAGGGCCGCCTGCGCCTGATGGCGGTGGCCTGGAGCGAGGGCCGGATCGGCCATGCCGAAAGCCAGATGCTGGTCCGCGACCCGGTCGTCGCCGACGCGGTGCTGCCGCGCTTCCTCGCGCCCGGCGATTCGGCGCAGGTGATGCTGTCGCTCGACAACCTGAACGGCCCGTCCGGCGATTATCGGATGACCCTGACCGCCGAGGGTGCCGTCTCCATTCTTCCGGGCGACGGGGGCTCGGCTCTCGAGGTGCCGAAGCTGGCGCGCGGCAAGCGGGCGACCGCCGGCCGGGTGCTGACCGCCAACGCCGTGGGCACCGGCCACGTCACGCTTGACGTCACCGGCCCGGACGGCGTTCGGGTCACCCGGCGCTGGGACGTCGCCGTGCGCCCGGCCTCGCCGCTTATTTCGCGCCGCACCGTGATCGCCCTGCCCACCGACAAGAGCCTGACTCTCCCGGCCGACATCGGCGCCGGGCTGCGGCCGGAAACCCTGTCCGTCGGGGCCCTGGTGGCTCCGCTGCCGGACCTCGACCTGCCGGGCCTGCTCTTCGAGCTCGACCGGGCGGCACCGGGCGGGGCGGAGCAGACCGCCAGCCGCATCCTGCCGCTGCTGTCGATGGCCGATGTCGCCGCCAGCCTGGGCATCGCGCCGGAGGATCGGATCAAGGCGCGTGTCCAGCGCGGCCTCGACCGGCTGCTGACCTTCCAACGTGCAGATGGGGCCTTCGCCGCATGGTCGCCGAAGGGTGATCTCGACCCGTGGCTGACCGCCTATGCGGTCGACGTGCTGGGCCGTGCCAAGGCGGCGGGCTACCGCATCCCCGACCAGCCCTACCGCAAGGCGCTGGACTGGATGAAGCAGGCGGTCGACAACCCCTGGGTCGAGACCGCCGACCTGCCGGGCCGTGCCTATGCCCTGTATGTGCTAGCGCGGGCGAAGCTGATCGATGCCGGCGCTTTGCGCTATTTCCGCGAAAACTACTGGGACCGGCTGCCGACCGACTTCGGCCGGGCGCAGATCGCCGCCGCCGCCGCGGCGCTGGGCGACCAGCAGGCCGCCGCCGACGCATTCTCCAGGCTGACCGGCGCCCGGATGGTGACGGCCGCCCTGCGCGACCAGGGTTCCTCCCTGCGGGACGAGGCCGGCGTGGTGGCGCTGATGGCGGAAAGCGGGGTGGTCGACCGTGACCGCATCTTCCAGGCGGCAGAACGCGCGGCAAAGACCTTCGCCGCGGTCCGCACCACCAACCCGCAGGAGCAGGCCTGGCTGCTGCTGGCGTCCAAGGCCCTGATCGACCGCGCCGCGCCGATGAAGCTCGCCATCGGCGACCAGACGGTGGAGAACGCCAAGCCCCAGGTCCTGCGCATCGACCCGGCCGCACCGCCGGCGATCCGCAACCTGGGAGGCGAGGTCCGGCAGACCGTCTCGGTGGCCGGCGTGCCCGACCAGCCGGCGGGCGCGGAAGAGCAGGGCATGACCATCCGCCGCCGCCTGTTCGACATGGCCGGACGTCCGGTCGATCCGGCCGGCATCCGCCACAACGACCTGCTGGTGGTGATCCTGGAGGGTGAGGTCGGCGACCCGCTCGATCATTCGGTTCTGGTCAGCGACCCGCTGCCGGCGGGATTCGAGATCGAGAATGTCCGGCTCGGCAACAGCGGCCAGCTCGGCAAGCTGTCCTGGCTGGGCGAGCTGTCGTCGGTCCGCAATGTGGAGTTCCGCGACGACCGCTTCCTGGCCGCCGTCGATTTGCCGAAGTCGGCTCCCCGCTTCCGGCTGGTCTATCTCGTCCGCGCCGTCACGCCCGGCGACTTCGCTGCCCCCGGCGCCCATGTGCAGGATCTGCAGCGCCCCCACCTGTCCGCCCGCACCGCGGTGTCCCGCCTGCGCGTGCTGCCGGAGTGAGGGGAGCGGAGTGAGGGAGACGTAGTGAGCGGAATGAAGAAAGGGGCGCCGTTTCCGGCGCCCCTTTTTCATGACGGAATCTAAAGGTAGCTCTGTTCGCCCCGGTGGTTTTCCCGCCGCCGGACGAGCAGGGTCAGTGCCGCGACCACCACCGCGAAGCACAGGGTCAGCAGCACGTAGAAGGCCAGCGCGACGCCGACCGTCAGGGTGCCGAGAAGCACCATGGCCAATATCCAGACGCCCAGCGATACGATGGCGCGCGCCGACATGGGTTGTCTCCTGTCCCCTGTCCTGATCCGCCGAATGACGGGCAAGCCGTCCTGAAACCGTCGCGGCCTTCTGGCCGTCTATGCACCACCGTGTCCGCTTCCCATATGGAATCGGGGAAGCGGCCGGGCCGCGTCTCGTCCTGGGCAAAGCCTGCCACAGCCGCCATGGGGAACAGGGCGTGGCATCCTGTCACTGCGCGGGCGCGCCGCACCCGTTGATGGCCGGGCAGTCGCCTGCCCAAGGGCCGGGCGGGGTTCGCCAAACTGGTTGGCCTGGTCAACAAGTCTGTTGACAGCATGCGGCATCAACCTTACCTTTACGTAAACGTCAAGGAAAGGAACGGACGGAGTGGATCAGCTTTCGGTCGCCTACGGCACGGCGGAGACCGGGGAGGGTGCGGAAAGCAGCCGCATGTCCGGACCGCGCCTCGCCATCGGCGAGTTGGCCGGGGAATTCGGTCTGACCCACCGCACCATCCGCCATTACGAGGACGAAGGGTTGCTGACGCCGGAGCGGGTCGGCAGCGCGCGTGTCTACGGCCACCGCGACCGCGCCCGGCTGGGGCTGATCTGCCGGGGCAAGCGGCTGGGCTTCAGCCTGGCCGAGATCAAGGATTTCCTGAACCTCTACGACACCGACGACGCCCAGATCGAACAGATGCGCTACATGCGCACGATCGCGCGGCGCCGGATTTCCGCGCTTGAACAGCAGCTTGCCGATGTCCAGCAGACGCTGGCGGAGCTGTGCACCATCGACACCCAGATCTCCGAGCATCTTCGCCGCAACGGCATCACGGAGACGCAGGACAAGGAGGAGAAGCACTCATGAAGTCGGTCGTCATCGCCGGTTACGCCCGTTCGCCCTTCGCCTTCGCCCATAAGGGCGAACTGACCAAGGTCCGTCCCGACGACCTGCTGGCCCGCGTCATCGCGGAGCTGGTGGAGCGCACCGGCCTGAAGACCGACGACATCGAGGACGTCATCGTCGGCTGCTCCTTCCCCGAGGGCGAGCAGGGGCTGAACGTCGCCCGCACCATCTCCTTCCTGGCCAAGCTGCCGCAGACCGCCGCGGCCACCACGGTGAACCGCTATTGCGGCTCCTCGATGCAGTCGATCCATCAGGCGGCGGGCGCCATCCAAATGGGTGCCGGCGAGGTCTTCATCTGCGGCGGCGTGGAATCGATGACCCGCGTGCCGATCATGGGCTTCAACCCGATGCCGAACCCGGCGCTGAAGGACTCCTATCCGGAAGCCTATTGCTCGATGGGCGTCACCGCCGAGAATGTCGCCCGCAAATATTCCATCTCCCGCGCCGAGCAGGAGGCGCTGGCCGTCGCCTCCCATGCCAAGGCCGCCGAGGCGCAAACTTCCGGCCGCATGGCCGCCGAGATCGTCGGCATCCAGACCCCCGGCGGCCTGGTCGACAAGGACGGCTGCATCCGCCCCGGCACCAACGCCGAAAGCCTGGCGGGCCTGAAGCCGGCCTTCACCGCCGACGGCACCGTGACAGCCGGCACCTCCTCGCCGCTGACCGACGGCGCCGCCGCCGTTCTGGTGACGACGGAGGAGTATGCCAAGGCCAACGGCCTGCCGATCCTGGCGAAGATCCGTTCGGTCGCCGTCGCCGGCTGCGCGCCGGAACTGATGGGGCTGGGGCCGGTCCCGGCCACCCGCAAGGCGCTGGCCCGTGCCGGCCTGTCGATCAACGACATAGACATCATCGAGATCAACGAGGCCTTCTCGTCCCAGGCCATCGCCTGCATGCGCGATCTCGACATCGACCCGTCCCGCATCAACCCGGACGGCGGCGCGCTGGCGCTCGGCCACCCGCTGGGAGCCACCGGCGCCCGCATCACCGGCAAGGCCGCGGCCCTGCTGAAGCGCGAGGGCAAGCAGTTCGCGCTGGCGACCCAGTGCATCGGCGGCGGCCAGGGCATCGCCACCATCCTGGAAGCGGTCTGAGCAATGGGATCGGGGAGGAAACGACCATGAAGATCGAACGCGCCGCCGTGATCGGTGCGGGCGTGATGGGGGCGGGCATCGCCGCCCATTTCGCCAACGCCGGCATCCCCTGCGTCCTGCTCGACATTCCGGCGAAGGAGGGTGCGGACCGCAGCGCCATCGCCAAGGGCGCCGTGGCGAAGATGCTGAAGACCGATCCGGCCCCCTTCATGCATCCCAGGAACGCCAGGCTGATCACGCCGGGCAATCTCGAGGATGACCTGAACCTGCTGGCCGACGTCGACTGGATCGTCGAGGCCATCGTCGAGAATCCGGCGATCAAGTCCGATCTCTACAAGCGCATCGACCCGGTGCGCAAGGCGGGCTCGGTGGTGTCGTCCAACACCTCCACCATCCCGCTGGCGGTGCTGACGGAAGGCCAGAGCGAGCAGTTCGCCAAGGACTTCCTGATCACCCACTTCTTCAACCCGCCGCGCTACATGCGGCTGCTGGAGATCGTCGGCGGCGCCGGCACCCGGCCCGACGCCATGGCCGCCATCGCCGAGGTCTGCGACCGCCGCCTGGGCAAGGGCGTGGTCCATTGCAAGGACACGCCGGGCTTCATCGCCAACCGCATCGGCGTTTTCTGGATCCAGTCGGCGGTCAATGCCGCGGTCGATCTCGGCCTGACGGTGGAGGAGGCTGACGCCGTCGGCGGCCGTCCGATGGGCATCCCCAAGACCGGAATCTTCGGCCTGATGGATCTGGTCGGGCTGGACCTGATGCCGCACATCGCCAAGAGCATGTCGGCGACGCTGCCGGCCGACGACGCCTATCGCGGCCTGATGCGCGAACACCCGGTCATCACCCGGATGATCGTGGAGGGCTATACCGGCCGCAAGGGCAAGGGCGGTTTCTACCGCATCAACAAGGCCGGCGGCGGCAAGGTGAAGGAGTCGGTCGATCTGCGGACCGGCGAATACGCCCCTTCGGAAAAGGCCCGGCTGGACAGCGTGTCCGCCGCCGGCCGCGACCTGCGCAAGCTGTGCGAGCACCCGGACAAGGGCGGCCGCTTCGCCCGCCGCGTCCTGGCGCAGACGCTGGCATATGCCGCCAGCCTGGTGCCGGAGATCGCCGGCAGCATCGTCGCCGTCGATGAGGCCATGCGTCTCGGCTACAACTGGAAGCAGGGTCCGTTCGAGCTGATCGACCGTCTGGGCACCGACTGGTTCGCCGAGTTGTGCCGGTCGGAAGGCATCCCGGTCCCGGCGCTGGTCGAGACGGCGTCCGGCCGACCCTTCTATCGGGTGGAGGGCGGCAAGCTCCAGCACCTGACGACCTCCGGCGTCTATGACACGGTGGTGCGTCCGGGCGGCGTGCTGCTGCTGTCGGACATCAAGCGGGCCGCCGGCAAGCCGGTGTGGAAGAACGCCTCCGCCAGCCTGTGGGACATCGGCGACGGCGTGCTGTGCGTCGAGTTCACCAGCAAGATGAACGCCGTCGATGCCGACATCATGGCCGCCTATGGAAAGGCCATGCGCCTGATCGGCGATGGGAAGGGCGATTGGAAGGCGCTGGTCATCCACAACGAGGCCGACAATTTCTCGGTCGGCGCCAATCTGGGCCTCGCCCTTTTCGCGCTGAACATCGGCCTGTGGCCGCAGATCGAAGAGATGGTTGAGAGCGGCCAGCGCACCTACCGCGCGCTGAAATACGCGCCCTTCCCGGTGGTGGCTGCGCCCAGCGGCATGGCGCTCGGCGGCGGCTGCGAGATCCTGCTGCATTCCGACCATGTCCAGGCCCATGCCGAGACCTATGTCGGTCTGGTCGAGGTCGGCGTCGGCCTGATCCCGGCCTGGGGCGGCTGCACCGAAATGCTGGCCCGCCATCAGGCCAACCCGAAGGCGCCGCGCGGGCCGATGCCGGGCATCGCCAAGGCCTTCGAGATCATCAGCACCGCCACCGTCGCCAAGTCGGCGGCAGAGGCCAAGGAACTGCTGTATTTCCGCGCCACCGACGGCATCACCATGAACCGCGACCGTCTGCTGGCCGACGCCAAGGCCAAGGCGCTGGAACTGGCGGCCGACTATGCCCCGCCGGAGAAGACCGCCTCCTACGTCCTGCCCGGCCCCAGCGCCAAGGCGGCGATGGAACTGGCGGTGGAAGGATTCGCCCTGCAGGGCAAGGTCACGCCGCACGACAAGGTGGTCTGCGCCGCCCTGGCCGAGGTGCTGAGCGGCGGCGAGGAGGCCGACGTCTCTAAGCCGGTCGGCGAGGACCACATCCTGCGGCTGGAGCGCGAGGCGTTCATGGGGCTGGTGCGCACCGGCGGCACCATCGACCGGATCGAGCACATGCTGCTCACCGGCAAGCCGCTGCGGAACTGAGGGGGGAGGAACGAGAGATGCCGATCTACAAGGCTCCGCTTGAGGATGTGCGCTTCGTCCTCGACGAGATCGTCGGCCTGGACAGGCTGGCCGCCCTGCCGGGCTACGAGGACGCCACGCCGGAACTCGTCGGCCAGGTGCTGGAGGAAGGCGCCAAGCTGTGCGAGGAGGTGCTGTTCCCGCTGAACCAGTCGGGCGACGGCGAAGGCTGCCATTTCGAGAATGGCGAGGTCCGCACGCCCAAGGGCTTCAAGGAGGCGTACGGCACCTACATCGCCGCCGGCTGGCAGGGCCTGGCCTGCGACCCGGCCTATGGCGGGCAGGGGCTGCCGAAGCTGGTCAACATCATGCTGGAGGAGTTCATCTGCTCCGCCAATCTCAGCTTCGGCATGTATCCCGGCCTGTCGCTCGGCGCCTACAACGCGCTGGCGATGTACGGCTCGGACGAGTTGAAGCAGCGCTTCCTGCCAAAGCTGGTCGACGGCAGCTGGTCCGGCACCATGTGCCTGACCGAGCCGCATTGCGGCACAGATCTGGGCATCATCCGCACCAAGGCGGTGCCCGATGGCGAGGGCGCCTACAGGATCACCGGAACCAAGATCTTCATCTCGGCCGGCGAGCATGACCTGACCGAGAACATCCTGCATCTGGTGCTGGCCCGCCTGCCGGACGCCCCGGCCGGAACCCGCGGCATCAGCCTGTTCCTGGTGCCGAAGTTCATGCCCAACGCCGACGGCACGCTGGGCGACCGCAACGGCGTCGCCTGCGGCTCCATCGAGCATAAGATGGGCATCAAGGCGTCGTCGACCTGTGTCATGAACTTCGAGGACGCCACCGGCTGGCTGGTGGGCGAGCCGCACAAGGGCATGCGCGCCATGTTCGTGATGATGAACGCGGCCCGTCTCGCCGTGGGCATCCAGGGGCTGGGCCTGTCCGAGGTCTCCTACCAGAACGCCGTCAACTACGCCCGCGAACGGCTCCAGGGCCGGTCGCTGTCGGGGGTGAAGGCGCCGGACAAGCCGGCAGACCCGATCATCGTCCACCCCGACGTGCGCAAGAACCTGCTGACCGCCCGCGCCTTCACCGAAGGCGCGCGTGCACTCGGGGCGCTGACCGCCTACAAGCTCGACGTGGCGGAAAAGCACCCGGACGCACGCACACGCCGCGATGCCGACGAGTTCGTCCAGCTGATGACGCCGATCATCAAGGCGCTGTTCACCGACATCGGTTTCGACGCGGCCAACATCGCCGTGCAGGTCCATGGCGGCCATGGCTTCATCTGGGAGACCGGCGTCGAACAGTATGTCCGCGACGCCCGCATCTGCCAGATCTATGAGGGCACCAACGGCATCCAGGCGCTCGACCTCGTCGGCCGCAAGCTGCCGCAGGACATCGGCCGCCTGCTCCGTCACTTCTTCCATCCCGTCGGCCGCGACATCGAGGCGGCGATGGAGAAGGACGAGTTGGGCGAGTTCGTGATGCCGCTGGCCAAGGCCTTCGCCAAGCTGCAGCAGGCCACCGCCCTGATCGCCCAGAAGGGGCTGAAGGATCCGGAGGAGGCGGGCGCCGCCGCCAGCGACTATCTGCGCCTGTTCGGTCTGGTGGCGCTGGGCTGGAGCTGGCTGACCATGGTGGAGAAGGCGCAGGCCAGGCTCGAAGCCGGGGAGGGCGATGCCGCCTTCTATGAGGCCAAGATCAAGACCGCCCGCTTCTACATGACCAAGCTGCTGCCGCAGACGAACAGCCTGTTCATCACCATCACCGCCGGCGCCAAGCCGTTGATGGAGTTGGAGGAGGCCGCTTTCTGACACGCGTCCGACCGTCCGCGGGAGTGTGCGAGCTCAGGCCGGACCGGTGCCCGCAAGGCGCCGGCCCGGCTTTCTTTTTGCCCTTCCGTAAACCGTGAAGAGCGCATTCGCACGATGACCTAAAATTATCACAAATCCTTGGTAATATCACTCTTGGCGAGCGGCGATCTCAGCCGATCGGCATTCGCGGCCGTGACAAAAGTTAATTTCCGGTTGTCCGCTCTCGTCCCTGCGTGTTACATCTCAATAGAGATTACGTTCGGCCGGTGCCTGCTATATCCTTTGGATTTTAGGGAATATGCGGGTGGCAACAGCCCCCTCCTTTTCTCAAACCCCTGGGGCGACTTTCGGAGGGGCAGGCATGGTTCGGGAGTTTGAGCGATGAAGATCCTGATCGGTGATGATCACGTCCTGTTCCGGGAAGGTCTTCGCCGTCTGCTTGAGCAGCTGCGCGATAATGCTACCTTTGCGGAGGCCAGCAATTTCGACGAGCTTCTGGACATGGCGGCTGCGAAGGATGAGGCCTATGACCTGATCCTGACCGACCTGCGCATGCCCGGCTGGCCCGGCTTTTCCGGAATTGGCATGCTGCGCGATCGGCAGCCGAATTCGAAGGTCGTCGTCGTGTCCGCGTCCGAGGCGCATTCCGACGTGCGGGAGGCGCTGGAGAACGGCGCCGCCGGCTACATCCCGAAATCGTCGAGCGTGAAGATCATGTTGAGCGCGCTCGATCTGATCTTCTCCGGCGGCGTCTATGTGCCGGCGACGGTTCTGCGCGAGGGGATCGAACCCGACCAGCGCGGCGGTTCGATGATGCCGCCGACCGACCCTCAGCTTGAGCAGCTGCTGACCCAGCGTCAGCGCGAGGTGCTCGACCGCCTGCGCGAAGGCAAGTCGAACAAGCAGATCGCCCATGAGCTGGGCCTGTCCGAAGGCACGGTGAAGATCCATATGACCGCGATCTTCAAGTCGTTGGGCGTGCGCAACCGCACCCAGGCAGCCATGGCTTTCCCGCAGTCGCATTCGGCCTAATACCGGCGAACGCAATACGGCAGGTCAATTCATTGGCCTGCCGGTACAAGCCAGCATGTCGGATCTTCACGCGAGAAGGCCCGCCGGGACACCCCGGCGGGCCTTCTCGCGTTGGAAACGGGTGGATCGCCTCAGCCCATTCCGGCCACATAGCCGCGCAGGGATTCGACTTCCAACTCGGCATCGTCGATGCGCGCCTTCACCACGTCGCCGATGCTGATGACGCCGATCACGCGGCCGGCCTCGACGATGGGCACATGGCGGATGCGGCGTTCGGTCATCACCGCCATCATGTCGGCGACGGTATCCGTGGGGCTGGCGGTGATCAGTTCGCGCGTCATCAGGTCCGCCGCGGGGCGGTCGAGTGCCGCAGCCCCGTCGCGGGCGATCGCCCGCACGATGTCGCGTTCCGACAGGATGCCGACCGGCTGGCCGTCGCTGTCCATCACCAGCACGGCGCCGATCCGGTGCTCGGTCAGCAGGCGGGTCACGGCGGCCACGGTATCGTCCGGTGCGGCGGAAACGATCCGGTTGCCCTTGCGCTTCAAGACGGCTGCAACATGCATGGCGGTACGGTCTCCCTTCCGTTGACCCTGATTAGGGTATCATGGGAACCCGCGTACAATCTGCAAGACAGATGGTTAAAAGAAAAGGACGGCCTCCCCGGATGGGGGAGGCCGTCCTTTGGATGCCCGGGACGAGTCCCGGAGCCCGTTCTTAGAAGCGGTAGCCGAGGCCGACGCCGACCAGCCACGGGTCCAGCGTGACCTTCGAGGTGACCGGCAGCGCGCCGTTGACAGTCGCGGTGACGTCGGTCTTCAGGAAGATCTTCTTGACGTCGAGGTTCAGCGACCAGTTGCCGGTCAGGGCGACGTCGACACCGGCCTGCAGGGCCCAGCCGAAGCGGTTCTTGTACTCGACGTCGGTGACGCTCAGGCCGGCGGCGTTCGGGTTGTTGGCCGCATCCGCGTTGTAGAACAGGGTGTAGTTGATGCCGGCGCCGACGTAGGGGCTGATGCGCTCCTTCGGCATGAAGTGGTACTGCACCGTCAGGGTCGGCGGCAGCAGGGAAACCTTGCCGACATCGATGCCGCCGCCCAGCGCCGGCAGCAGGTTGCCGCTGACCTTGTGGCGGCTGGTGCCGGCGATCAGCTCGGCGGCGATGTTGTCGGTGAAGAAATAGGTGAAGTCGACTTCGGGAATGTAGTCGTTGCCGACCTTGGCCGACCCGATGTCGCCCAGCGCGCTGTTGTTCAGAGTGCCCTTTTCCTGCGGCAGTACGGCCAGGCCGCGCGCACGGACGAGAATGTCGCCGGCCGACTTGCCCTTGAAGTCCTGAGCGAGCGACGGGGAAGCGATGGCGACAAGGGCCGAGGTCGCCAGCAGGGCGGCGGCGGCGCGCGACAGGATGGTCATGGGGTCTGCTCCAGGCAATGCGTTGTTGCTGTTCTGTGGCATCAGCCAATGGAGCTATTACCAGACACTGAGTACGGGTACTAGAGGGGCTACAACCCTTCCTCTCCTTCTGCAGCAGCTATGCAACAGTGACGAGTTGTCGCATGGACAAGGAAATCAAGGGCTTGGTCTGATCGTCTGCTGTGGAACCAGCGCCATGCAGTTCTGGACGATGGCATAGCATTGGCCAAGTCGTGCCGACCCACCCGATGTGCCGCCATACACCACGCGCTCGACCACTCCGTTTTTCAAACTGAAGGTTGCTTCGCAGTCGTAGCTGTTGACTTCATAACCATAAGCCGGCCAGCCATAGCCGTAACCTGGCCATCCCCAGCCGTAACCGGGCCACCCCCAGGTATCGTAATACCCCAGCGGCGGCGGGCTGGGGTAGGACACGATGCGGGAACTGCGGTAGGTGAAGAACTCCTGGTTGCCGACCGTCGCCTGACGCTGCGGCACGCCGGCGCAGGACAGCAGGGTTTCCTTCGACATGCCGACCAGCGCGGTCTGCGCCAGCAGCGCCTCGTCCGCCGCCTGGTTGGCGCAGCCGGCCAAAGCCCCGGCGATGCCCAGAGATGCCACGGACAACAGGCGGCGGGCGCGCCCGCTTTTCACGACCCGACGCACTGCCATCACACGCCTCCCCGGTTCCGCAGTCGTTTACCGCAGCCGGGCCGGCGACAGGTCGGTCTCGGCGACGCCCAATGTCCGTACATCCTCCGGCAGACCCCGGCCGGTGGCGAGTCCGGCCGCCACCCGTCCCATGGCCGGTGCGGTCTGAATGCCGTAGCCGCCCTGGCCGGCCAGCCAGAAGAACCCTTCCGCATCGGGCGCGAACCCCACGACCGGAACCTTGTCCGCCACGAAGCTGCGCAGCCCCGCCCAACGGTGGGCCAATCTCCGAACAGTGAAGCGCGAGGCTTGTTCCAGCCGATCCACCGTCAGGGCGACGTCTATGTCCTCAGGCTGTACGTCGCAGGGCTCGACCGGGGTCTGATCGGCGGGCGAGGCCATGAGGCGGCCGGCATCGGGCTTGACGTAGAAGGTCTCGGCCACTTCCGACACCATCGGCCAGCCGTCCAGCCCGTCCTTGTCGGCCGGATCCTCGAATACCGGATCGAAGGTGATGGCGGTGCGCCGCTTCGGCACCAGCCCGACCGTCGCGACTCCGGCCAGCTTCGCCAGTTTGTCGGCCCAGGCCCCGGCGGCGTTCACCACCACCGGCGCGGCGAAGGTTCCGGCGCTGGTCTCCGCCACCCACAGGCCGTCGCGGCGAGCGAGCGCTCGCACTTCGGCATCGGTCACCACCCGGCCGCCGCGCGCCTTCAGTCCGCGCAGATAGCCCTGATGCAGGGCGTGGACATCGATGTCGCGGGCATCGGGTTCCCACACGCCGCCGCCGGCCACATAGTCCGGTCGCAGGAAGGGTGCCCGGGCCAGGACCTGGCCACGGTCGTAACGTTCGACCGACGGCGTCAGGCGGCGGCCCTGCTCATACTCCGCATCCAGCCGGTCGATCTGGTCGCCGCCGCCGATGATCAGCGCGCCGCGGGGCGTCAGCATGTCGTGTTCGGCGAAGCCGGCAGGCGGGTTGGTGTAGAAATCCCAGCTCGCCACCGTCAGTGCGCGGATCGGCGCCGGGCCGTAGGTCTGGGTATAGAGCGCCGCGGACCGGCCGGTGGAGTGATAGCCCGGCTGCGATTCGCGCTCCAGAACCACCACCCGGCCCTGCGCGGCCAGCTCATAGGCCGCCGACGCGCCGGCGATGCCGGCCCCGACCACCAGAAAATCGACGCTTTCCACCTGTTCCGCTCCTCGGAGTCTTATCGGCCGCCTAGGGAGTGGCGGCGCTTGGGCGTGGCATGTGATCGGGCAGGGATACCATTTCAAGGATCAGCTTCTGCCGCAACGCGGCGACGAAGCTGTCCTTGTCCATGGCGCTTTTCACGAAGCTTCCCGGACCGCCGATCACACTCTCCTCGAAATACTCCTCCAGCCAGGAGAATTCGTCGAGTATGGCGAGGCCGTTGACGATGATTCCCCGCCTCGTCACCCGGTCGCGGGCCTCGGCCGGGTCGATTCCGGCGTTGGAAAAGCCGTTGGAGACCAGATCGATCACCTGCCGCGGTGCCTTGCCGCCGCGGTCGAACAGCTTCGCCGCCTCCAGTAAGGCGCTGCCGATGGCCGTCGAGTCGCCCTGGAAGCCGCGGGGCAGGGCGTCGATGCGGTCGGCGAAATGGCCGGCATCCTCCGGCTTGTTCAGAGTCGTCCAGGGGATCAGCACCTTCAGGCTGTTCGGGCCCGAATAGGCAGCCAGAGTCACCCGCGCCCTGGCCGAGGACAGCGCATCCGCCACCGCCGGGTCGCGGAAGGCGGCGGCATGGCCCTGAAGCTGGAATTCAAGATCGCCGGTCGTGATGGAGGCCGACCCGTCGAGCGCCAGCACCAGCGCCACGCCCGCCCATTCCCCCTTGCCCGGCGGGTCCGCCTTCGCAAGCCCGGTCAGGGCCAGGAGGACGAACAGAACGGCCGTCACGGCACGCGGCATTCCCATGGGCACTCCATCACCCGGTCGGACAGGCGGGCGGCCCGTCACGCATTGGCAAGCGCGAGGCGCACCACCTTGACCATCACCGACGGCAACGCCTGATCGCCCAGGCGGTCCACCGGCACCCAATTCCCGTCGGCCCGCTGCCAGTCCGGACCGGCCTGGGCGGCGACCACCTCAAGCTCAAGGTGAAAATGGGTGAATGTATGGCGGACCAGTCCCGGCAGCCGGCGCCAGCGCGCGGGCAGGGGCTGTTGCGCCGCGACCGCGGCCTCGCCCGGCGGTTCCGGTCCCCAGGCGGTCGACGGCACCTCCGCCATGCCGCCCAGCAGCCCTTCCTCCGCCCGGCGGCGCAGCAGGACGGCGCCCTCGGGGTTCAGCAGCCAATAGGCGACGCCGCGCCGGGTCGGCTTCTCGCTCTTGGCCGCCTTGCGCGGCAGGCTTTCGGCGATGCCGGCGGCGCGCGCCTCGCAAAAATCCGCCCAGGGGCACAGCATGCATTTCGGCTTGCGCGGGGTGCAGATGGTGGCGCCCAGATCCATCATCGCCTGGGCATAGTCGCCGGGACGGAAATCCGGCGTCAGGGTGGCCGCCAGCCGGCGCAGGGCGGGCTTGGCGTTGGGCAGCGGCTCCTCCACCGCGAAGATGCGGGCGATCACCCGCTCCACATTGCCGTCCACCACGGTGGCCTTGCGGCCGAAGGCGATGGCCGTGATGGCGGCGGCGGTATAGGCGCCGATGCCCGGCAACTCCAGCAATGCCGCCTCGTCGCCGGGAAACCGCCCGCCATGCAGGTCGGCCACCACGCGGGCGCATTTGTGCAGGTTGCGGGCGCGCGCGTAGTAGCCGAGCCCCGCCCAGGCCACCAGCACGTCGTCCAGCGGCGCGTCGGCCAGATCGCGCACGGTCGGCCAGCGTTCGGTGAAGCTGCGGTAATAGGGGGCTGCGGCGGGCACGGTGGTCTGCTGCAGCATGATCTCCGACAGCCAGACCCGGTAGGGATCGGCGGTTTCCCCCGGCCTGGCGCGCCAGGGCAGGTCGCGGCGGTGGCGGTCGTACCAGGACAGCAGCCGCCGGGCGGCCTCGATCGAATTCGGTATCATGATGGGAAGAAATAGAGGGACTGGAGCGTCTGGGGAAGGGAGATGGCCATAGCCCCGGCCGGATGCTGGGCATCGGCCTACGCTTGCGCTAGGGTGCCGCCATCCCACATGAACCGGAACCGGTTCCCGGACCGGGGCCGCACAGGAGTGATCGCAGAGCATGAACGGACCGCGTCGCATCGGCCAATCCGTTCCGGAGGTCGCCGGCAAGGTGCTGGGCAAGCGCGGACTTGCCTTCGGCGCGCTGATCACCGACTGGCCGTCCATCGTCGGCCATCAGCTGTCGCTGCGCACCGCCCCCGACAAGCTCAGCTTTCCCCGCGGCAAGCGCGAGGAGGCGACGCTGCATATCCGCGCCATGGGCGCCATCGCGCTGGAGCTGCAGCATCTGGAACCGCAGATCATCGAGCGCATCAACAGTTTCTTCGGCTATCGCGCCGTGGCGAAGATCAAGCTGATCCACGCCGCCCTGCCGTCCACTCCCTCCCCGGTGGTGCGCCCGCGCGCCCTGACCATGGACGAGGAGATCGGCATCACCGCCACCACCGCTGAGGTCGAGGACGAGGAGCTGCGCGCCACCCTTGAACGTTTCGGCCGCTCGCTGATGGCCCGGCCGAAACGTGCGGCGCGCTAGCCGGCTTGCTGGACGCATCGGGGCGTCATTGTCTATACGTCAACATCTGGTAGGAACGAGGGCAAAGTGAACCGCAAAATCCTGGGAATCGCCGGCCTCCTGGCCATCGGCTTCACCGCCGCGTTCGGCACCGCCATGACCGCGGCGTCCACGGCCGCACAGGCCGCGGCCACCCTGCCGCCGGTTTCGGAGATGATGGTCGACCGCGTGCTGGGCGATCCGAATGCGCCGGTGACGATCCTCGACTATTCGTCGATGACCTGCTCGCACTGCGCCAATTTCCACATCAACGTGCTGCCGAAGATCAAGGAGGCCTACATCGACACCGGCAAGGCCAAGCTGGTCTTCCGCGACTTCCCCTTCGATCAGGCCGCGCTCAGCGCCGCCATGCTGGCCCACTGCGCCCCGCCCGAGCGGTATTTCCCGCTGACCGACGTGCTGTTCAAGAGCCAGTCGAACTGGAGCCGCTCCTCCGATCCGACCAAGGCGCTGTCGCAGTACGGCAAGCTGGCCGGGATGAGCCAGGAGACCATCGACGCCTGCCTCGCCAACAAGGACCTGGCCGACGCCATCCTGAACACCCGCCTGACCGGCCAGAACCAGTATAAGATCGAGGCCACCCCCACCTTCATCCTCAACGACGGCAAGGCCCGCATCGAAGGCGCCCAGTCGTTCGAGACCTTCGCGAAGGAAATCGACAAGCTGCTGAACTAAGCCGGCTTGCAGGATCCGCATCGGTAATGCCCCCTCCCTGACCCACCCCTGCCCTCGGCTGGCCGAGAGCGGGGAGGGTCGGGGAGGGGGCCGCAGTTTTCCAGAGCCGGCACCTTAATCAAAGCCCAGTACGCCAAAGGTTCTTCTCCAGTGCAGTTCACGCGTCTCCGCCTGTCGGGTTTCAAGTCTTTCGTCGATTCCACGGAACTGGTCATCGAACCCGGCATGACCGGGATCGTCGGTCCAAACGGTTGCGGCAAGTCCAATCTGGTGGAGGCGCTGCGATGGGTGATGGGCGAAACGTCGGCCAAGCGCATGCGCGGCGGCGACATGGACGACGTCATCTTCGGCGGCACCTCCAGCCGGCCGGCCCGTAATCTGGGCGAGGTGACGCTGGCGGTGGACAACCGGTCGCGCACCGCGCCCGCCGGTTTCAACGAGCATGACGAGCTGGAGATCACCCGGCGGATCGAGCGCGGCTCCGGCTCCGACTACCGCATCAACGGCAAGCTGGTGAGGGCGCGTGACGTCCAGCTGCTGTTCGCCGACAACGCGTCGGGTGCGGGATCGCCGGCTCTGGTCAGCCAGGGCAAGGTCGCGCAGATCATCTCGGCCAAGCCGCAGGATCGCCGCGCCCTGCTGGAGGAAGCCGCCGGCATCACCGGCCTGCATTCCCGCCGGCACGAGGCCGAACTGCGGCTGAAGGCGGCGGAAGCCAACCTGACCCGCCTCGACGACGTGATCGGGGCGATGGATACCCAGCTGCAAAGTCTGAAGAAACAGGCGCGGCAGGCATCCCGCTACCGCAACCTGTCCGACCAGATCCGCAAGGCGGAGGCCGTGCTGTGGCACCTGCGCTGGATCGCCGCCCAGGAGGAGCGCGCCGGCGCCCATGCCGCCTTCGAGGCATCCGAGGCGGCGGTGCGCGACCGCATGCTCGCCGTCAACCAGTTCGCCGCCCGCCGGACGGAGGCCGCCGCCGGCCTGCCGGAGAAGCGCCAGGACGAGGCGCGCGCGGCGGCCGCCCTGCAACGGCTGGTGATCGCCCGCGAACAACTCGACGCCGAGGAGAAGCGCGTCGCCGACCAGCAGCGTGCCTTGGAGGCCCGGCTGCGCCAGATTGCCGGCGACCTCGGCCGTGAGGAGGCGCTGGCCGCCGATGCCGGGGAGGCGCTGGCCCGGCTGATGGCCGAGCGCGACCGCCTGATCGCCGCCCAGTCCGACGAGGAGATGCTGGAGGAAGCCGCGGCGGACGCATTGGCCGAGGCGCGCGAGCAGGTCGATGCCCTCGACCGCGAGCTGACCCGCCTGACCGAGGCGGTCGCCACGGACGAGGCCCGCCGCGCCGCCACGCAGCGTCAGGCCGCCGAACTGGAATCCCGCGCCGCCGGCCTCGCCAAGCGGCTGGCCGAGCAGCAGGCCCAGCGCGCCGCACTGGAGGCCGAGATCGCCGCCCGCGCCGACCTGTCGGATGCTGAACTGGCGGTGGAACTCGCCGAACAGCGGCTGGAACAGGCGCGCGAGGCGGCCGAGGCGGCCGAACAGGCGAAGGCCGAGGCCGAGCCGGCCCAATCCCGCGCCCGCGAGGCGCTGTCCGCCGCCGACTCCACCCGCGCCAAGCTGCGTGCCGAGGAACGGGCGCTGTCCGAATTGCTGGAGGCCGGAGCCGGCGGGCCGTTTCCGCCGCTGGTCGACGCGGTGGCGGTGTCGCCCGGCTATGAGGGGGCGCTGGCCGCCGCGCTCGGCGATGCGCTGACCGCGCCGCTGGACGAGGAAGCGCCGGTGCATTGGCGCACGCTGCCGGCCTATGGGTCGGTGGCGCCGCTGCCGGACGGGGTGGAGCCGCTGTCGAGCCGCGTGGAGGGGCCGCGCGCCGCCGCCCGTGCTCTCGCCCATGTCGGGGTGGTCGACGATGCCGCCGTCGCCGGGGCTTTGGCCGCGACGCTGGCGCCGGGGCAGGTGCTGGTCAGCCGTGACGGCGGCGCGTGGCGCTGGGACGGGCTGACCGTTCAGGCCGGCGCCCCCACCGCCGCGGCGATCCGTCTGAAGCAGCGCAACCGGCTGGCCGAACTGCGGGGCGATCTGGAGATTGCCGAGGAACGGGTCGATCTGGCGCGCGAGACTCTGGACGCCGCGAAACTGGCGGTCGAGGAAGCTGCCCAGGCCGACCGCCGCGCCCGCGACGCCGTGCGCGAAGGCTTTGCCACGCTGAACGCCGCCCGCGACCGCCACGCCAAGCTTGCGCGCGAGGCCGACGCCGCGTCCTCCCGCCTTGCGGCATTGGCGGAGTCCGTCGAGCGGCTTGCCGCCGACGAGCGCGAGGCCGCCGCCCGGCGCGACGAGGTGCTGGAATTGCTGGAGTCGCTGCCGGACCCGCGCGAGGGCCGGGAACGGGTGAACGACCAGCGTGCCGCACTGGCCGAACGCCGCGCCATGCTGGCCGAGCGGCAGAATGCCGTCGACCGTCTGACGCGCGAGGCCCAGGCCCGGCGTCAGCGTCTGGCGGCGATCGAGGCCGAAACGGCGTCGTGGGACACCCGCTCCGCCGGGGCCGGGGGGCGGGTGGCCGAACTGCGCCAGCGCGCCGACGAGGCCGAGGGCGAACTCGCCCAGCTGTCCGGGCGGCCCGCGGCGATCGCGGCGGAGCGCCAGGATTTGCTCGACCGCATCGCCATGGCGGAGCGCGACCGCAAGCTTGCGGCCGATGGGTTGGCAGAGGCCGAGTCCCGGCTGGCGGAGACCGAAAAGGCGCTGCGCGATGCCGAAGCGGCGCTGGCCGACGGCCGCGAGGCGCGGGCGCGGGCCGAGGCCGCGGTGTCCGCCGCTCTCCAGCAGGAACGCACCCTGACGGAGCGCATCGCCGAACGGCTGGACTGCCGGCCGGAGGATACCCGCGCCGCCGCCGACCTCGACCCTGCGGAGCCGATGCCCGATGCGGCGGCGGTGGAGGCCCGGCTCGACAAGCTGACGCGCGAGCGCGAGAACATGGGGCCGGTCAACCTGCGCGCCGAGATCGAGGCGGAGGAACTGGAAACCCAGATCACCAGCCTGCATGGCGAGCGCGAGGATTTGACCGCGGCCATCGCCCGCCTGCGCCAGGGCATTTCCAGCCTGAACCGCGAGGCGCGCGAAAGGCTGGTCGCCAGCTTCGACGTGGTCAACCGCGACTTCCAGGAGCTGTTCACCCGCCTGTTCGGCGGCGGCAAGGCCTATCTGGAGCTGGTCAACGCCGAGGATCCGCTGAACGCCGGACTGGAGATCTACGCCAGCCCGCCGGGCAAGAAGCTGCAGGTGCTCTCGCTGCTGTCGGGCGGCGAGCAGGCCTTGACCGCGCTGTCGCTGCTGTTCGCCGTCTTCCGGTCGAACCCGGCGCCGATCTGCGTGCTGGACGAGGTGGACGCCCCGCTGGACGAGGCGAATGTCGGGCGCTTCTGCGATCTGGTGGAGGACATCGCCCGCGAAGGCGACACCCGTTTCCTCATCATCACCCACCACCGCCTGACCATGGCGCGCGTCGACCGCCTGTTCGGCGTGACCATGGTGGAGCGCGGCGTGTCGCAGCTGGTCAGCGTGGACTTGAGCGGCGCGGAGGAGCTTCGCGGGGTGGCGTGAGGGGGAGGATCAAGGTGGGGCAAAAGTTGCACCGCCAGCCCTTCACCCCCCTCGCTTCCAAACCGTCGTCTCGATGTACCGGCTCGCCAGGAAACGGTAGGTCTGCTTCTGCAACGCCTCCACCTTCGGCGAGCGTTCCATCGTGACCTCGTCCCAGCCCTGCAGCAGGTCCTCCCATTCCAGCAGCTTGGCGCGCAGGTCGTCGCGGATCTTGCGGATGAACTGAATGGTCGGGTGGAAGTTGCGCAGCGCGCCGACGATGTCGCCGGTCTGGGCGTCGGCCTGATCGAAAATCAGGTCGTACTCACGCAACGGCTTGCGGATCAGCCCCTGCATCCGGTTCAACTCGCTGCAGAAGGTGCGGTCGGTGCGGTAGATGGTGGCGAGCTTCGCCATCGCCTGATCGATGCGGCGGATATGCTTGAAGCGGTCGCGCAGCGCCTCGATGTAGGACAGTTCCTGCGCCAGATCGTCGATGCGGTCGCTCAGATACTGTTCGGCGTTGTTGGTCAGCTTCAGCCGCTCGGCGATCTTGGCGAAGGCGGCCTTCAACCGTTCCTTGGTCTGCGGATCCTCCACCACCTGTTCCAGCTCGTCGATGTCCGACACGATCATCTCGTTGCCGGTGAAGGACGAGACGATCTGCACGGTCAGCCGGCCCTTGGCGATGATGCGGTGCTTGTCCTCCACCGACCAGGAGGCGCGCCCGTCGAGCAGTTCGCCGGGAATTTCCTCGCCCGGGCGGATTTTCTTCACGAAGGCCAGCCCCTGTTCGATGATCTCCAGCAGGCGGGCGTCGTGGGTGCCCTCCTCGATCTGGAAGGATTCCATCAGGGTGGGGAAGGCCAGCGCCGCCTTCAGATCGCCCAGCAGGATGTTCAGCACCGGTTCCTTGGTGTTCGGCTCCTGGCAGAAGAAGGCGCCGGGCAGGCTGAACACCTTGTGCTGGAAGTCGAAATGCGTGTCCCGCATGGGTTGGACCAGCACATTCTCCTGCGCGGCTTTTTCGGCGACGGTTTCGTCCGGGGCGGCATCCGGGGCCGGGGGGCTCTCCGAAGAGAGGGTGGTCTCGTCGCTGCCGGAAGTGTCGGTCATGGGCGGGTGCGGTACTCGGCGGTATGAAGGAGCGGGGAGGGAAGGAAACTGCGGATTGCCTCAGACTACAGCAGATCTCGCAGACGGAACCACATCATTGCGAGGACCAGTGCCGGGGTGCGGAACCGCCGCCCGCCGGGGAAGGGCGTGTGGGGGATGCGGGCGAACACGTCGAAACGCCCGGCGCTGCCGCCGACCGCCTCCGCCATCACCCGCCCGGCCATGCCGGCCAGCGCCACGCCATGGCCGGAATAACCGTGGGCGAACAGCGTGGTCGGCGACAGCCGGCCGAGATGCGGCATGCGGTTCATGGTGATGGCGACCCGCCCGCCCCAGAAGTAATCGATGCGGGCGTCCTTCAGCTCGGGGTAGATCGCCAGCATCTTCTGCCGCATCCCCTGCTTCAGCCCCGGCGCGTCCACCCCGGAATAGCTGACGCCGCCGCCGAACAGCAGCCGGTGGTCGGCGGACCGGCGGAAGTAGTCGAGCGAGAATTTCATGTCCGAAACCGCTATGTTCGTCGGCAGCAGCGCGGCGGCCCGCTCCTCGCCCAGCGGTTCGGTGGCGATCATGTAGGTCGCCACCGGCATGATGTTGCGGTCGAGCGGCGGCGACAACCCGCCGAGATAGGCGTTGCCGGCCAGGATCAGGTGCTTCGCCGTCACCCGGCCGCGCCCGGTGCCGACCCAGGGCTTCGGCCCGCTGTCCATGGCGGTGGCGCGGCTGTTCTCGAAGATGCGCACCCCGGCGGCGTCGGCGGCGCGGGCGAGGCCGAGCGCGTAGTTCAGCGGGTGCAGATGGCCGCTGCCCTCGTCCAGCAGGCCGCCGATATAGGCATCGCTGCCGACATGCGCGCGGATGCCGGCGCGGTCCAGCCGCCTCACCCGGTCATAGCCGTAGCCGTCGCGCATCTCGCGCTCCAGCGCGGCGACGTCCTGCATGTGGCGCGGCTTCAACGCGGCATAGGCGAAGCCCCAGGTCAGGTCGCAGGAGATGGCGTGGCGCTCCACCCGCTCGGCCAGCTGGGCCTTGGCCTCCTCCCCGAACTCCCACAGGCGGCGGGCATCCTCCTTGCCGACCCAACCCTCGATCGTCGCCATCGGCTTGTTGTAGCCGGTGATGATCTGCCCGCCGTTGCGGCCCGAAGCGCCCCAGCCGCAGCGCTCCGCCTCCAGCAGCACGACGTCGAAGCCGCGCTCCGCCAGCTCCAGCGCCGCGGTCAGGCCGGTATAGCCGCCGCCGACGATGCAGACGTCGCAGGCGACCTCCCCCTCCAGGATCGGGCGGTCGGCTCGGGGAGCGGCGGAGGCCGCGTACCAGCTGTTCAGGTATGAGGCTTTCGGCATGGGGGGCAGTTAAGTCCTTGCCGATGGGGGAGGTCAATGGAAAGGCGGGTGTTTCACCAAACGGTCATGCGGAACCCTCTGGCGCGGTCCGCCGGAACGGCGTCATAGTGTCGCTGTCGTCCACAGCACGGAGGGGGCTGCCCATCGTCCGGAGCGGTCCGCCATACCCATGGGTTTTATGGAAGACTTCATCAAGAAGAACCGCATTACCGAAGTCGAATGTCTGGTGCCAGACATGTCGGGCATAGCGCGGGGAAAGATCGTTCCCGCCGAGAAGTTCCTCCGCATCCTGCGCGACCGTGGCCTGCGCCTGCCAGAGGCGATCTTCGTCCAGACCGTGACCGGTGAGTTCCCCGACGACGAGGACATCACCTCGGACGAGAATTCCGACATCTACATGATCCCGGACGAACGCACGATCCGCTTCGTCCCCTGGTACAACGAGCCGACGGCGCAGGTGATCACCGATTGCGTCTATGCCGACGGCCGCCCGGTGGACGTCTCGCCCCGCCATGTCCTGAAGCGCATTCTGGCGCTGTACGAGGATCGCGGCTGGAAGCCGATCGTGGCGCCGGAACTGGAGTTCTTCCTGGTCCAGGTCAACAAGGATCCCGATTACCCGCTGGTGCCGCCGGTCGGGCGCAACGGCCGGATGGAGAGCGGCCGGCAGGCCTTCGGCATCGATGCGGTCAACGAATTCGATCCGATCTTCGAGGCGGTCTATGACTTCTGCGAAAAGCAGGACATCGACATCGACACGCTGACCCACGAGGCCGGCGCCGCCCAGATCGAGATCAATTTCAACCACGGCGACGCGCTGGAACTGGCCGATCAGGCATTCCTGTTCAAGCGCACGGCGCGCGAGGCGGCGATCCGCCATCAGGTCTACGCCACCTTCATGGCGAAGCCGATGCAGGGCGAACCGGGCAGCGCCATGCACATCCACCAGTCGGTTGTGGACACCGATACCGGCCGCAACCTGTTCGCCAACCCGGACGGCACCGACAGCGACCTGTTCATGTCGCATATCGCCGGCCTGCAGAAATACCTGCCCTACGCGATGCCGTTGCTGGCGCCCAACGTCAACAGCTACCGCCGGCTGGTCCCGAACTCCGATGCGCCGATCAACGTGCATTGGGGCCGCGACAACCGCACGACCGGCCTGCGCGTGCCGGTGTCGCAGCCCGACGCCCGCCGGGTGGAGAACCGGGTGGCCGGCGCCGACGCCAACCCCTATCTCGCCATCGCCGCGTCGCTCGCCTGCGGCTTCATCGGCATGACCCAGGGGCTGGAGCCGAACGACCCGATCAAGGGATCGGCCTATCGCCTCGCCTTCACCCTGCCGCGCCACCAGTCGGAGGCGCTGACCAAGTTCAACGCCTGCAAGCCGCTGAAGGAAATCCTCGGCGAACGCTTCATCGACGCCGTCACCTGCGTGAAGGAGACGGAGTACAAGGCCTATAACCGCGTCATCAGCTCGTGGGAGCGGGAAAACCTGCTGCTGAACGTCTGATCCGAACGCTCCGGCAGACGACAGGGGCGGCCGGCGGGGTTTCCGCAGGCCGCCCCTTTACGTATCCGAATTCCGGCTCCTGCGCATTTCCTCTCCGGCCAAGCCCGGCCGCCGTCTGCCGCCTTGCGCCGGCCGATTCCCCTTTCGTGAGGCCATCCGGCCCGGTTTCCCCGACATCCGGCGGAGCGTCCCGGCCTGTGGGCGCTTTCCGGCCCAGGTCTTAACCCGGCGGAGAGGCGTTCCCACCCCATCCAGGCATGGGGTGCCGCGGATTCCCCATCCGCGCGGCACGGCCGTGGGCGAAAAACAGAAAAACGCGAGGTTGAGGATATCTAGATTATGGGCGGCGGCACACGAAATCGAAGACTTTCAAAATAAAACAGTGGTGTATTTTTCAGCCATGTCGTCGGACTGAGAAAAGGAAAGTTCTGGCGCCACCCGGTGATGCCGCAGTGGCCAATTTATTATCTCGTTTGAAAATAATCAAGCATCTCGACTGCATTTGCCGCGGGCATTGCACGCCGCGTCGCGGTGGCATGCGCCCTTTTTGTTCTGCCGGATTGTCGAACCGGCGGAAACGCATCGTTTCGCCCCAACCGATGGATGGCCACGCATGAGTATGCAGCCCGCGATCACATCCCTTCCAACCGGTGTCCATCGAGCCGGGCGGATCCAGCGCGTCGTCGTTCTGGCGATGCTGTTCGTCGTGCTGACCACCGGCCTTCTCGGTCTGGCGCTTCACCGCGGCGGCCATGCCAGCAACCTGACCGACATCCAGAACCTGTTCGTGCTGGAGAATCCGGATCTGATTCCGGTCGATTCCTGGGATCCGATGATCGCCGCGCTGAACTGGCTGCACGAGCATCCCGGCGATAACGTCTATGAAGGGGTGTTCTTCCAGCAGCGCATCAAGTTCCAGTATCCCGTGACCTCGCTTCCGCCGCTGGAAGCGATGCAGGCGTTCGGGGTGCTGGACCTTTTCACGTTCCAACGCATCAACCTGCTGTTCGTCCTGGCGACGGCGGCCGGCATGGCGATCCTGATGCTGGAACTGGCGGCGTGGCTGCGCCTGCCCGGCGTGCGCGAGGATCGGATCACGCAGGTATTGCTGGGCGGGTTCGGCTTTGCCGCGACCCTGTGCTTCTATCCGGTGCTGAAGGCTTTTTCGCTCGGGCAGGTGCAGGTCTGGCTGAATGCCGCCTTCGTCTTCGCCTGCATTGCCTTACTGCGCGACCGCCGGGTGTTGTGCGGCGCGCTGCTCGGCGCATCGACGCTGATGAAGCCGCAGATGTCGCTGTTCCTGGCCTGGGCGGTCCTGCGGGGGGACTGGCGCATGGCGGCCGGCTGGGCGGCCGTGGTGGTTCCCGGCGTGGCGGTGGCGACCCTGCTCTACGGCTTCGCGCCGATGATCGATTACCTCGACGTGCTGCTGTTCATCGGCCGCCATGGCGAGAGCTATCACGTCAACCAGACCGTCAACGGACTGGTCAACCGCCTGCTGTACAACGGCAACAATCTGGACTGGTCGGCGGATGCCTTCGCCCCCTATCACCCCGCGGTGCATATCGCGACACAGCTTTCCGGCATCGCCTTCTTCGTGTTCGGCCTGCTGTGGCGTCGCCGCGAACGCGGCCCGGACCGGGTCGTCGCCTTCGCGGTCGCCGGCATCTGCTTCACCGCCGGGTCGCCCGTCGCCTGGGTGCATCATTACGGCATTCTGCTGCCGGCCTTCGCGCTGGCCTTCCTCGTCCTGCTGGAGCCCGGCGTGAAGCGTCCCGCGGGAGCCTTCGCGTTGCTGGCGACCGCCTTTTTCCTGGCCGGCAACCTGCTGTTCTGGCCGGTCAATGCGCTGGCGGCGACGCCGTTGAACATCCTGCAGTCCTACCTGTTCTTCGCCACGCTGATGCTGCTGGGCATGGTGTTCGTGCTGGCCGGCCGGCATGACCGAACCGCAACGCTCGGACCGGGCCGGGGGGAGGCCGAAGCAGGCACTGCCGCTTCCCCTGCCGCTTCCCCTGCCGCTTTCCCTGCCGCTGCCGCTGCTCCCGCTGCCGTTCCCCACGTCGCCTCGTTTTCTGCGGCTGACGCGGCCGAGATGCCGGCATCGCCGGCCGCCGCGGAGCCCCCGCTGTTCGTCGACCTCGACGGCACGCTGCTGCGGACCGACCTGCTCTACGAATCCCTGTTCGGGTTGATCAAGGCGCGGCCCTGGACCGCACTGCTGGTGCCGGTCTGGCTGGCCGGGGGCAAGGCGCGGCTGAAGGCGGAACTGGCCCGGCGGGTGGACATCGATCCGGCCGGTCTGGTCTACAACCAGGCCGTTCTGGAGCGGCTGCGGGCCGAGCGCGAAGGCGGCCGCCGGCTGGTGCTGGCCACGGCCGCACACCACCGCTATGCCGATGCCATCGCCCGCCATCTGGGCCTGTTCGATCAGGTCCTCGCCAGCAGCGACGAAATCAACCTGAAGAGCGAGCGCAAACTGGAGGCGATCCGGGCGCAGGCTCCGTCCGGCGTCTTCGACTACATCGGCAATGACGAGGCCGACTATGCCGTCTGGAGTGCCGCCCGCCGCGGCATCGCGGTGGATGCGTCCGCCGCCGTGCTGCGCCATGCCGCGACCCTGTGCCCGATGGAGACCATCGCAACACCGTGCCGGCCGCGCCTGCTGTCGATCCTGAAGGCGCTGCGTCTGCACCAGTGGCTGAAGAACCTTCTGGTCTTCGTGCCGCTGCTGGCCGGCCAGAAGCTGGGGGAGGTCGGTCCGACCCTGCAGGCTGTCGCGGCCTTCTTCGCCTTCGGGCTGTGCGCGTCGAGCATCTATGTGCTGAACGACCTGCTCGACCTGCCGGCCGACCGGCGCCACCCGCGCAAGCGCCGCCGCCCATTCGCCGCGGGTGATCTGCCGCTCGATCTCGGACTGTCGCTGATCCCCGGCCTGCTGCTGGCGAGCGTCGTCCTGTCGATGCTGACCCTGCCGCCCCTGTTCCTGGCGGCGCTGGCGACCTACGCCGCCTCGTCGCTGTTCTACAACCTGTTCGCCAAGAACCGCGTGATCTGGGACGTGATGCTGCTGGCCGGGCTCTATTCGCTGCGCGTGCTGGGCGGCGCCACGGCGACGGCCATCGTCCCGTCCTTCTGGCTGCTGGCCTTCTCCATGTTCCTCTTTCTCAGCCTCGCGATGGTGAAGCGCTATTCGGAGATGGACAGCATGCAGAAGCTTGGGCTGGAGCAGGCGGAAGGGCGCGGCTACCTGACCGCCGACATGCCGGTCCTGCAATCCATCGGCGTGTCCGCCGGCTTTCTCTCGGTGCTGGTGATGGCGCTCTACATCAACAGCCCGGAGGTCGGGCGCATCTATGACCATCCGCAGGTGCTGTGGATCATCTGCCCGCTCCTGCTTTTCTGGATCGGGCGGGTGTGGCTGCAGACCCACCGCGGGGTTATGCACGACGATCCGGTGGTGTTCGCCGCCCGCGACAAGTGGAGCCTCGTCATCGGTCTGGTCTGCGCCGTCGTGCTCGTCTTCGGCCGGACCTGAACAGCCGGCCCCCTGTCTTCCGCCACCCTGCCGGAGTTCCCATGCCCATCGCCGTCGTCGGATTGATCCTGCTGAGCGTCACGCTGTCCGCCATTGCCCAGATTTCCCTGAAGATCGGCATGTCCAGCCCGGCGGTATCGACCGCCCTGGCGCAGGGGGAGGCGGGCCGCATCGCCCTGTCGGTCGTCGCCACGCCGCATATCCTGACCGGCCTCGCCTGCTATGGGTTGGGCATGGTGGTGTGGCTGGCCGTTCTGGCGAAGGTCGACGTCACCATGGCCTATCCCTTCGTCGGGCTGGGATTTCTGGTCACGCTGGCGCTCGGCGTCCTGCTGCTGGGCGAAACCATGAGCGCGACGCGCCTGATCGGCACGCTGCTGGTCGTGCTCGGCGTGGTGCTGACGGCGCAGAGCTGAGGGAGGTGGCGGGAGACCGCCGGTTCCATCCGCACCCGTGGAACTGCATGCTTCTGTCTGGAAGCGTTTTGTATCGTTTCGTCTTTCAGATCGGAAACAAGCCGCGACAATTGTGGCATTGACCCGAAAGTTGCGATGGATATAACTGTCCGCATAGTCGCGAGCGAAAATACTGCCGTATGCAATTTCAGCGTGGGCGACCCGGTTGCCGGCTGCCAGGCCATCGATCGGGGAGAGGCTGGGCCTTCCCGGCCGCGCTGCCAGATGGGCTTTTCGGCCTTCTGGCAGCGCGGCCGGCCGCCACCCTCGTTTCGGCTCGCCCCGATGCCGCAGGCATGAGCCGCAGGTAACTTGAAACTCGACCCAAACCGTTGACAACACACCCGGGCCTGGGTGCAATAGCGCCCGCGAGCCGGGTGTGCCGTCGGGATGTGGCGGCGCCCTCAACACAGACGAAAAGGTCGGGGCAAACCATGAAAAAATTCGCTCTCAGCCTCATCGGCGCGGTCGCGGCGATTGCAATCGCCGGCCCGGCGATGGCCCAGGCCAAGAAGCCGGTCAACATCTACATCTGGAACGACTATCTGGGTGAGACGACCCTCGCCGACTTCACCAAGGCCACGGGCGCTGAGACGAAGGTCGACCTGTACGACAGCCTGGAACTGCTGGAGCAGAAGGTGCTGGTCGGCAAGTCCGGCTACGACGTGATCGTGCCGACCACGGAGCCGACCCTGTCGCGCCTGATCCAGGCGAAGGTCGTGGGGCCGCTCGACAAGTCGAAGATCCCCAACTACAAGAACATCGACCCGAAGGTCTTGAAGCTGCTGGAGAATTCCGATCCGGGCAACAAGTTCTCCGTGCCCTATCTCGGCGGGACCGTCGGCATCGCCATCATCCCGGAAAAGATCAAGGCCGTCGCTCCCGACGTTCCGCTCGACAGCTGGGATCTGATCTTCAACCCGGAAGTGGCGAAGAAGGTTTCGGCCTGCGGCATCACCGTCATGGATTCGGCCATCGACGTCATCCCGTCGGTGCTGAACTATCTCGGCCTGGATCCGAACTCCGAGAAGAAGGAGGATCTGGACAAGGTCGAAAAGACGCTGATGGCGGTCCGCCCCTACATCAAGCGCTTCGTCACGGGTGAGAACATCAACATCCTCGCCGGCGGCGATGCCTGCGTCGTGATGGCCTACAACGGCGACGCCATCCAGGGTGCCGCCCGCGCCGCCGAGGCCAACAGCGCCAAGGTGGAATACATCACGCCGAAGGAAGGCGTGCAGGTCTGGTGGGACACGCTGGCCATCCCGGCCGATGCGCCGAACAAGGACGGCGCGCACGAGTTCATCAACTTCGTGCTCGACCCGGCCAACATGGCGAACATCTCCAACCAGGTCAGCTATGCCAACGCGGTCCCGGCGTCGCTGGCGACGGTCGCGGACGACATCAAGTCGAACCCCGGCATCTTCCTGCCTGCCAACAGCGACGTGAAGCTTTTCTCGCTGAAGCAGATCAAGCAGGCCACCGACCGCGCGCGCACCCGCGTGTGGACCAAGGTCAAGACCGGCAAGTAAGCCGGACACCCTGAGGCGCCGTTCCGTGGCGCCGGCCCGCCCCGGCCGATCCCCAGCGATGGGGAACGGCCGGGGCGTTGTCATGAAAGAGGATATCGGATGGCCGGTCAGCCGATTCGCAAGCCCACCCGCCTGGAACCGTGGCAGGACGCGGGCCAGACGCCCTATGTCCGCATCGAAAAGGTGACGAAGACGTTCGGCGACTTCGTTGCGGTGGACGAGGTCAGTCTGTCGATCTACCGCAACGAGTTCTTCGCCCTGCTGGGCGGCTCGGGCTCCGGCAAGACGACGCTGCTGCGCATGCTGGCGGGGTTCGAACAGCCGACCGAGGGCAAGATCTTCATCGACGGCGTCGATATGGCCGGCATCCCGCCCTATGAGCGGCCGGTCAACATGATGTTCCAGTCCTATGCCCTGTTCCCGCACATGACGGTGGAGCAGAACGTCGCCTTCGGCCTGAAGCAGGACGGGGTGGCGAAGGCGGAGATCCGCGACCGCGTGGCGGAGATGCTGGGGATGGTCCAGCTGTCGGCCTTCGGCAAGCGCCGCCCGCATCAGCTGTCCGGCGGCCAGCGCCAGCGCGTGGCGCTCGCCCGTTCGCTGGTCAAGCGGCCGAAGCTGCTGCTGCTGGACGAGCCGCTGGGTGCGCTGGACAAGAAGCTGCGCGAACGCACGCAGTTCGAGCTGGTCAACATCCAGGAAAAGCTGGGCGTAACCTTCATCGTCGTGACCCACGACCAGGAAGAGGCGATGACCATGTCCTCGCGCATCGCCGTGATGAACCATGGCATCATCGCGCAGGTGGGCACGCCGACCGAGATCTATGAATATCCGCACAGCCGCTTCGTCGCGGAGTTCATCGGCTCCATCAACATGTTCGACGGCCGCGTCGTGGAGACCGACGGCGATCAGGTGATCGTCGCGTCGGAAGAGGCCGGCTGCGAGCTGCTGATCGCCCACGCCACTCCGGCGCCTGCCGGGTCGCCGGTTTCCGTCGCCATCCGGCCGGAGAAGATCGCCCTGTCGAAGGATCCGGTCGCAGTCGGCGACGGCCGCAACCGGACCACCGGCATCGTGCGGGAGATCGCCTATCTCGGCGACGTGTCGATCTATCTGGTGCAGCTGCCGACCGGCAAGACGGTGCGCGTCACCGCCCCCAACGTCACCCGCCGCACCGAAATGCCGATCACCTGGGAGGACGAGGTGACCCTGAGCTGGCACCCCTTCGCCGGCGTGGTGCTGACCCAATGAGGAGCGTCCTTTCCATCCTCAGCCGGATCGGGCTGTGGGGCCGCGGCGTGGTCGTCGCCGTCCCCTACCTGTGGCTTCTGCTGTTCTTCCTGGTGCCGTTCCTGATCGTCTTCGGCATCAGTTTCTCCGAATCGATCATCGCCCAGCCACCCTATTCGTCGCTGGTGGAATGGCTGATCGATGAGGATGCCGAGACAGCGAAGCTGCAGATCCTGCTGAACATCAGCAACTACTTCCGGCTGGGCGAGGACAATCTCTACATCCTCGCCTACCTGAACTCGCTGCGGATCGCGGCGGTCACCACGCTGCTGTGCCTGGCCATCGGCTATCCCATGGCCTACGCCATCGCCAAGGCCGAGCCGTCGCGGCGCGGGCCGCTGATGATGCTGGTGATCCTGCCCTTCTGGACCAGCTTCCTGATCCGCATCTATGCCTGGATCGGCATCCTCAAGGGCAACGGCGTCATCAGCAACCTGCTGGAATGGACGGGCATCACCAGCGGTCCGGTGGAGATCCTCTATTCCGACTGGGCGGTCTATATCGGCATGACCTACTGCTATCTGCCCTTCATGGTGCTGCCGCTCTATTCGACGCTGGAGAAGATGGATCCCAGCCTGCTGGAGGCGGCGGCCGATCTCGGCTCGCGGCCCTTCAAGTCCTTCCTGTCGGTCACGCTGCCGCTGTCGCTGCCGGGCATCATCGCCGGTTCACTGCTGGTCTTCATTCCGGCGGTGGGCGAGTTCGTGACGCCGGAGTTGCTGGGCGGTCCCGACACGCTGATGATCGGCCGCGTGCTGTGGAACGAGTTCTTCGCCAACCGCGACTGGCCGGTGGCTTCGGCCGTCGCCATCGCGTTGCTGCTGGTCCTGGTGGTGCCGATCATGATCTTCCAGCATGTGCAGGGCAAACAGGCGGAGGCCGGCCGATGAAAAGGTTGGGCTTCCTCTCCTGGGCGCTGTGGTTCGGCTATGCCTTCCTCTATGTGCCCATCGCGCTGCTGATCGTCTACAGCTTCAACGAGTCGCGCCTTGTGACGGTGTGGAGCGGCTTCTCGACCAAATGGTATGCGGAGCTGATCAACAACGACACGCTGCTGGACGCGGCCCTGCTGTCCTTCCGGGTGGCGGCGGTGTCGGCGACGCTGGCGGTGCTGCTCGGCACCTGCGCCGGTCTGGCGCTGGTCCGATTCGGGCGGTTCCGCGGCCGGACACTCTTCGGCGGCATGATCACGGCGCCGCTGGTCATGCCGGAAGTCATCACCGGCCTGTCGCTTCTGCTGCTGTTCGTAGCGATGGAGCAATGGCTGGGCTGGCCCGGCGGACGCGGCGTCACCACCATCACCATCGCCCACACCACCTTCACCATGTCCTATGTCGCGGTGGTCATCCAGTCGCGGCTGGCCGGCATGGACGGCAGCCTGGAAGAGGCGGCGATGGATCTGGGCGCCCGCCCGGCCAAGGTGTTCTTCGTCATCACCCTGCCGCTGATCGCCCCGGCGCTGGTCGCCGGATGGCTGCTCGCCTTCACCCTGTCGCTGGACGACGTGGTGGTGGCGAGCTTCGTGTCCGGTCCCGGATCGACGACGCTGCCGATGGTGATCTTCTCCAGCGTGAAGTTCGGCATCAGCCCGCAGATCAACGCCTTGGCGACCCTGATGGTTCTGGTGGTGGCGACCGGTATCTTCATCGCCAGCATCGTCCTGGCCCGCCAGGAACGCCAGCGCAAGCGTGACGAGCAAATGGCGATCCAGAATGGTTGATTCGCAATTTTGAGAATCGATGCGGACCGGCCCGAAGCATATGCCGGCCGGTCCGCAGTCGCTTTCGCCAGCCTACCCATCCGCGCTCGGCAGACCCGTGCCGCTACGGATGGCAATCGTCCGTTTCTTTTGCTATGTTGAAACCATCGTCAACAGCGAAAGAGGCTGTGCCATGCGTGCACTCCTGTGGTTCCCCTTGTTGAGGCTCGGATTTTTTAATCCCGTTTCTACCGCTTATTCAACGACTCGTACGGTTACCGCCCGCCGCGCCCTGCGCCCGCCGTCCGGCTATTGACCGGACTTCATGCCGGCTCCCTCTCCCGGCATGCCGACGCGAAAGCTTGATCGCGTCCTTTGAAAAGTTTCTCTTCCATCAGGCCAAATGCCCGCTTCGCGGACGCGATTGCCAAACGCGCGTTCCCGTGGTTAGGGTGGGTTGGGATGAAAAATGTCCCGACCATTCGGTGTGTCGGCCAGCGTTGGTGCCGCCGCCGTAATGGGCCGGGGGATGTGCGCCCAATGGATGTGCGCGAGAGAACAAAAGGGTAGAGGGATCGACGCATGACGACACCGAACGCCCCGACGCCGACGGGTCAAGGCTTTCACATGCCCGGCGAATGGGCTCGCCACAGCGGTTGCTGGATGGCGTGGCCGTGCCGGCCGGAAACCTGGCCGGAGGGCGCTTTCGATGCGGCATGCGACGCCTACGCCGAGGTCGCGCAGGCCATTGCCCGGTTCGAGCCGGTGACGATGGTGTGCGACCCGGCGGATGTGGCCGAGGCCTCGCTCGCCTGCGGTCCCGGCATTCAGATCCTGCCGCTGCCGATCAGCGATTCCTGGATTCGCGACACCGGTCCCAGCTTCGTCATCGACGGCAAGGGGGGGCTGGCCGGCGTTCACTGGGGCTTCAACGCCTGGGGCGGCAATTACGACGGCTGCGGCAAGGACCGGCAGGTCGGCCGCCTGATCCTCGACCACCTCAAGCTCCCCTGTTTTTCCGCCCCGCTGGTGATGGAGGGCGGCTCGTTCCATGTGGACGGGGAGGGGACGCTGCTCACCACCGAACAATGCCTTCTGAACCCCAACCGCAATCCCGGCCTGTCGAAGGAGGAGATCGAGCGGAACCTGAAGGACCATCTCGGCATCGAGGCGGTGATCTGGCTGGGCGAGGGCTATCAGGACGATGAAACCGACGGCCACATCGACGAGATCGCGCTGTTCGTGCGGCCCGGCGTGGTGATGGCGATCACCACCGACGATCCCCACGACGCCAATTTCAAGGCCTTCCAGGACAATCTCGACCGGCTGAAGCGCGCCCGCGACGCCAGGGGCCGCGCGCTGGAGGTCATCCCGATCCAGCAGCCCGCCCGCCGCGACGAGAACGGCGTGCGTCTGACGCTGTCCTACACCAACCTCTACATCGCCAACGGCGGCATCGTCATGCCGGCCTTCGAGGATCCGGCCGACGACGAGGCCTACCGCGTCGTCCGCAAGGCCTTCCCCGACCGCGAGGTGGTGCAGATCGCGGCCATGGACATCGTCCGCGGCGGCGGCGGCATCCACTGCATCACCCAGCAGCAGCCGCTTCCCTGACGGCGGCGTTCCGACGGCGCCTCCCTCTCCGTCACCGGTATTCGGTGCGAGAGGGAACGCGTCCGCAAGGCCGGTGTTCTTCTCGGGCATTCTCCTTTCCGGAAAGCCCGAGACCATGGCCGAGGACACCGCCCGCCGGCTGAAGGCACGCCCTATCGCGGTGACAAAGGCCGCTCCGCCCGCCTCGACCCAGACGATCCTGCTGATCATCACGCTGATCGTGGTTACGCTTTATCTGGCGGCGGACATCCTGATGCCGATCGCGCTGGCGGTTCTGCTCGGCTTCGTGCTGACGCCGATCGTAAGCCGGCTGGAGCGCTGGCGCCTGGGCCGGGTGCCGTCGGTGCTGGCGGTGGTGGTCCTGGTGTTCATGGCCATCATCGGCTTCGGTGCGGTGGTGGGCAGCCAGCTTGGTGATCTGGCGGAGAATCTGCCGACCTACCAACGCAATATCCACACCAAGATCGAGGCCCTGCGCACCGCGACCTCCACGGCCGAGGACCACGGCCCGCTGAAGCAGGCGACCGAAGCCTTCCGCGACCTGCAGCAGGAGTTGGAGAAGGCGACCGGCGGCGGCCAGCCGGCGCCGCCCGCGGCCAGTGCGGCTCCGACCGCGCAGCCCTCCGGCACGACCGCCGGTCAGCAGCGCCGGGAACCGGTTCCGGTCCGCCTCGACCAGCCCGACGCGGGTGTCTTCGACCTCGTCCAACGGGTCCTAGGCCCGGCGATGACGCCGATCGCCACGGCCGGCATGGTGCTGGTCTTCACCATCTTCATGCTGTTGCAGCGCGAGGATCTGCGCGACCGCATGATCCGGCTTGTCGGGTCCGGCGACCTCAGCCGGACGACGGAGGCGATGAACGATGCGGGCGAGCGGGTCAGCCGCTACCTGTTGATGCAGGTGGTGGTCAATGTCACCTACGGCATTCCGATCGGCGTCGGCCTGTGGCTGCTCGGCGTGCCGAATCCGCTGCTGTGGGGGTTGTTGGCCACGGTTTTGCGCTTCATCCCCTTCCTGGGGCCGGTGATCGCCTCGGCCTTTCCCATTCTGCTGTCCTTCGCGGTCGACACCGGTTGGACCCTGCCGCTGCTGTGCATCGCATTGTTCGTGGCGGTGGAGCTGTTTTCCAACAATGTGGTGGAGCCCTGGCTCTACGGGACGGCGACCGGCCTGTCCTCCCTCGCCATCATCGTCGCGGCGGTGGTGTGGACGACCTTGTGGGGGCCGATCGGCCTGCTGCTGGCCACCCCCCTGACCGTCTGCCTCGTGGTGCTGGGCCGCCATGTGCCGCAGCTGCATTTCCTGGAGGTGATGCTGGGCGACCGCCCCGTCCTGCCCGACGAGGCGAAGGTCTATCAGCGCCTGCTGGCCCGCGATCCCGTCGAGGCGACCGAGATCGCGGAGGAAAGGCTCGGCAAGGGCACCCCGGTGCAGATGGCGGACGACTTGCTGCTGCCCGCCCTGTCGCTGGCCGAGCAGGAGCGCCAGCGCGGCACCCTGAATCCGGAGGGCCGTCAGGCGGTGGCGGACGGGATGGCGAGCCTGCTCGACGAACTGTCGGAATCCGGCACCCTGCCGGAGGATGCGCCGCGCGTGCTCTGCATCGGCGCCCGCAACACCCTGGACGAGGCGGCGGCCGGGCTGCTCGCCTATCTGCTGACCGGCCGCGGCGTCCGCAGCGACGTGATCCCGGCCGAGAAGGTGTCCGCCCGCGCCGTCGCCAGCCTGGGCACGGCGGGCATCGACGCGGTGGTTCTGTCCTCCCTCAACCCCTCGTCGCTCGGCAGTTCGCGCCGGCTGCTGCACCGGCTGCGCCTGCATTTCGGTCCCAACGTGCCGATCCTGCTTTGCCTATGGAGCGCACACCCCGAAGCCGAAGTCCCCAAGCGCGCCGGCGCGGAGACCGATGCCAACATGGTCGCCACCGGGATGGCCGGCGCCCTGGCGAAGCTGGAGGAGTTGCAGATCGGCGTTACGGCACCGGCCGCCGCCGAGCCGCAGGTCGATGCGGATTGAGAAAGGACGGCATCGCGATGGCTTACGCCGCCGCAGCCCACCTGTTCCGTCCCGCGCGCTTGGCGATATAGAGCGCATCGTCCGCGGCCTGGATGCAGTCGTCTGCGGTCCGCCCGGGGCGGTAGGCGGCGACCCCCAGGCTCAGCGTGATGGCGATGCTGCGCCCCTGGTGGGTGATGGAATGGTGGGCGATCAGCCCGCGCAGCTTTTCCGCCACCGCTTCCGCCTGGAGCTGATCCGTTTCCGGCAGAAGGATCAGGAACTCCTCGCCGCCCCAGCGGGCGCACAGATCCTGCCCACGCAGATTGCGGCGGAACAGGCCGGCGGCTTCCACCAGAACGTGATCGCCGGCGGCATGGCCGAAGGCGTCGTTGACCTCCTTGAAATGGTCGATGTCCAGCATGATTAGGGCGAAGCTGCCGCTACCGCCACCGTTCCGGCCGAGGCGGCACAGCTCGGCTTCCAGGCGGTCGACCATTTGGCGGCGGTTGGGCAGTTCGGTCAGCGGATCGGTCTGCGAGGCCGCATGCAGCGCCTGGGCCATCTGCCGCGTGTCGGTTTGCATGCGGTCGCTGATCTTGGCGATCTTCGTCAACTGGCGCATCAGCTTCAGGTGTTCGTCGGCCAGGGCGCGGAATTCGGTCATCAGCGGGTGGGCTGCGTAGTCCTCGTTTTCGGCGAGGCGGGCGATCCAGTCCCGGAGTTTCTGTTCCTGCAGCATCATTCCCACCGTTCCCCGCCGCAGCGCCCATCTTCTGGGCAGGCCCGTTGCCCTTGCGTCACCGGATACCGCCCCGCGGCTCATGAGGCCGGTTCCGTCAGGGACGGCACCAGCACCGGCGTTTCCGTCGCAGCCACGGCTGACGCCGGCTGAGCGGGAGCGGCGCGGGCGAGCGGCAGGCGGACCGTGAAGGCGGCGCCTTGGCCCGGCTGGCTCGCCACCGCGATCCCGCCGCCATGGGTGTCGACGATACAGCGGGCGAGGTGGAGACCCAGACCGGCTCCGGTGGTGCCCGCGGCGTTGGACGCCCGGAAATACTTGTCGAACAGCCGCGTGGAGTCGGCCGCATTGACACCGATCCCCTCGTCCGCGACCCGCACCGTCACCTGCCCCTCGCCAGTGGAGAGGTCGAGGCGGATCGTCCCGCCGTTCGGCGAGTATTTCACAGCGTTTTCCAGCAGGTTGGAAAACACAACGGCCAAAAGGTCGCGGTCGCCGGGAATTGGCACCGGGCGATCGACACCGTGCAATTCGAACCTGTGGCGGGCCGGCGACGCCCCCATGTCCCCGACCAGCCCCGTCAGCATGGCGGCGAGGTCGAAGGACATCGGCCGGGCGGCGGCGGTTCCCAGACGTTCATCGGTCAGGCAGCGTTCGATCAGGTGAAGCATCCGCTGCACCGCGTTGCGGATCTTTCCCACCCGCGGCATGGCCGAGACCGGCAGCTTCGGCTCCATTTCCAGCAACTGCGAGGCGCTGTCGATGATCGCCAGGGGCGTGCGGAACTCGTGGCTGACCATCAGAACGAACTGGCGCTGCTGGCGCGCCATGTCCTTGGTCTCCGTCTGCAGGCGGTCGCTGATCTTGGCGATCTTGCGGAACTGTTGCAGCAGCTTGCCGTGCCGTTCCGCCAGCTTCTGGAATTCCGGCAGCAGAGGATTGTCGGCATTGGCCGGATCCTGGGCCAGCCGCTCGATCCACTGACGAAGCTCCTGTTCCTGCGACCGCATCGTCATCTCTGGTGCTCAGTTCATCTCGTCTGAATGACGGGTCATCAATGGGCGCAGATCTCGAAGGGCAGGGAGACGTCTTCCGCGAACTCCTCCGCCATGTCGAGAGCGCGGTCGTTGTCGCTGTCGTAATGCCAGCGCACCGACACGGCCTGACCCTTCTGATGGGCGACGTCCAGCATCTCCAGCACGTCGATCATGCATTTGATGCTGCTGGTGTTCAGATAGCTGAGCCCGATGTCGAGCACCACCGCCGGGGCAGGTTCCTTCAAGTACTCCTCCAGCCAGCTGAACACCGGCGCATAGAAATCGAAGGAGTTCTCCGGGTAGGACTCCCCCTCGATGCGCAGGAGGCCCGCCGCCGGATCGAAATCGATCAGGGGCGAGCAGGAGGTTGCCTCGATCCGCAAACTGTCCATTATGCGTGTTCCGTGATTTCTTATAGCTGGACTTCAAGGCTGAAGAAGAAATAGCGCTCGTCCACCGCGCGCAGAGAATACTCAAGCGGCCGGGTGGCCTTGCGCGCCATGTCGATCAGGCCAAGGCCGGCGCCGCTGGCGCCCGCTTCGCGCGGCTTGCGCGACTGTTCCTTGTAGGCGGCCTTGAGCCCCGCCTTGTCCAGGCCGCGCAGTTTCTCCAGCGTCGCCGACAGGCCGGGAACGTCCTCCGCCTCGACCAGATTGCCGGAACTGACGACGTAATGCTCGCCCTCCTTGCCGATCACGACAATGCCGGTGTTGGCGGGGACCGGTCGGCCCAGCGCATCACGGGACGCGGCATAGTTGCGGACATTCTGCGCCTGCTCCACATAGACGGAGAAGACGTCCATGATCGCCGATTTCTCGATCTGCTCGTTTTCCAGGTGGTTGCGGACCGCCTTGCCCAGCTCTTCGATGACGCTGTGGCTGAAGGGGCCGCTGAAGCAGATCAGCAGCTTCTGGCGCGACAGCAGTTCCTGAAGGTTGAAGAGTTCGTTGCCTTTCATCGTAGCCTGACGACCTGCCTTACGGGTGGATGAAGTGGGAGGAGGGGCCGGCGGCCTCGGAAACCGCTGCGGCCGGTGCCGGAGACAGCGAGAAGCCGATCAGCGTGATGTCGTCGCGCTGGGCGCGGTCGCCCTGGTGGTCGGCCAGAGCCTGCGCGAAGGCGGCCTTGCGGTCTGCCATGGGAATGCCGTCGTGCTCCAGCAGCATGGCGTTGAAGCGCCGGTTGCCGAAGCCGAAACCGCGGGCGCCGCCGGCCTGGTCGAGGAATCCGTCGGTGGTCAGGTAGAAGCTGCGCCCCGGTGCCAGTTCCACCCGGTGGGTGGTGAAGCGGTGGCCGATGTCCGACCGGCGGTAGCCCAGGCTTTGGGCGTCGCCCTTCACCTCGTTGACCGATGCGGCGCCGTCCTGGGCGTCGACGATGTGCAGCCCGATCCGGCCGCCGGCGAACAGCAGGTCGCCCCGGTCCGGCCGTACCAGGCACAGCCCGATGTCCAGACCGTTGTCGAAGCGCGGGTTGTCCCGCCCGCGGGCCAGCGCAGCGCGCACCATGCGGTTCAGCCGCCCCAGGATCGCCGCGGGGTCGCTGTCGGGCATGTCGGACAGCACATGGTCGAGGATGGCCGAAACCGTCATCGTCATGAAGGCGCCGGGCACGCCGTGGCCGGAGCAGTCGGCGACACCGATCAGGAAGCGGCCGTCCTCCAGTTCGCGGAAGATGTGGAAATCGCCGCCCACCACGTCGCGCGGCCGCCACAGCACGCAGACACCGTCCAGCCGCCGCGCCATCTCGCGCTCGTCCGGCAGGATGGCGGACTGCAGCAGGCTGGCGTACTGGATGCTGTCCATGACCTGACGGTTGACCACGGCCAGCTGTTCGTTGGACTGGCGCAGCTCCTCCGTCCGTTCGGCGACGCGCTGTTCCAGCCGCTCGGTGTAGTCGTGGACGGTCTCCGCCATGTGGTTGAAGGCGACGGTCAGCTGTCCGATCTCGTCGGCGCGGCGGTTGCGCAGCCGCACCCGGTAGTCGCCGGCCGCGATGGCGCCGGCCGAACGGGTCAGCCGGGCGAGCGGCGCCAGGACCAGCCGGTTCAGCAGGATGCTGATCATGCCGATGACGGCCAGCAGCGAGAAGAAGACCAGTCCGGCCATCGGGGCCAGCGCCGTCATGGTGGCGCTTTCCGCCTCTTCCAGCGAGTAGGTCAGGCGCAGCAGGCCGACCATGTTGCGTTCGCCGTCGCTGCCGGAAATCGCGATCTGCCGTTCGACGGTGGTCAACTCCGCCCGGCCGGCGGGACGGTCCAGAGCCACCAGCGGCTCGCCATGGCTGCCGCGGCCGCCGGATGCCGCCCAGACCTTGACGCTTCGCACCGCGGGATCCTCGGCCATCAGGCCGCGGATCATTCCCTCCACCGCGCGGGTATCGAACTCCCACACCGCCTGCCCCATGGCCGAGGCCTGGAGCGTGCCGACCAGCATGGCGCGGTGGGTCACCGCCTCACGCTGCTGGCGGCCGACCAGAAGGGACGAAACGCCCATGGCGACCAGCCCGACCAGCAGGGTGCAGCCGACGATCATCAGGATGACGCGGGTCAGCAGCGACGATCCGCCCGCGGTGACCGCATCCTCGTCCGTGCCGCCGGGACCGGTGCCGCGAAGCGTGTAGGATTCGGTGTCGTCCCATCCCGTGACGCTCATCCACATCCTCCTGACCCGGCCGACCGGGGCGTGTTCGTTCATGACGGATTTCAAGTCAGACCCGATCCGGTCGATCGGGGCTGCGGTAGTCCCACGCCCATCAGTAAATCAACCCCCGCTTGCGCTGCGCCGACAGTCATCGATAAAGGCCGGCGGGCATGATGCATGCGGCGAATGAGCTATTCATAACACGATCGTTTTAACCAGTCGTGAAATAACATTCGGCAACGGCTTTCTACATTGTCGAAAAGCCCAAGAGAATGCGAACGTCCGGTAACTAGGGGCGACCAATCTTGTCCAATTGCGACGAACTGTAACGGACATGGGCCGAATTGTGGCCTGGGTGGGGAGAAGCCATTGCAGGGAATGGGTTTTCGGTGGACGGCCGCACAGTCGCCCATGCTACCTTCCCGCCCGCCGCATCCCGGTAGGGCGGTCGCGGCGTGTACCGCAAACGTGGAGGGCGAGGAATGGCGTTCGGTGTTCGTGCATTCGGTGCCGCAGGGATCCTTTCCGCCACGCTCGCCGCAGCCCTTCATATGGCGGCGTCACCCGCCGCGGCCCGTCCGGTGACGGTGCTGGCGCCGGAACTGCCGCCGATGATGACCGCCGACGGCACCGGGCGGGAGGCCTCCATCATCGCGGAGACGCTGGCGGCCTGCGGGCATGAGGCGCGCTTCAAGGTTGTGCCCTTCGGCCGTCACTGGAACGAATTCCGCGATGGCGCCCAGGCCGACGCCGTCACCACCGTGCCGGCGGGCATGGAGATGCAGGGCGCGCGCTCCGCCCCCTACATCCTGTATCAGAACGGCGCGTCGGTGCTGAAGAGCAGCGGCTTGGCGGTAACGTCGCTGGCCGATCTGGCGGGCAAGCGGGTGGTCACATTCTCCGGCGCGCCCGATGTGCTGCCCGGATTGCGGGAGGCGATCCCGAGCTTCGGCGATTTCCGTGAACGCGCCGACCAGTTGGTGCATTCCAACCTGCTGTTCGCCGGCCGGGTCGACGCGGTCCTGGCCGACGGGCTGATCTTCGCCGAATACAACCGCCAGCTCCAGGACAAGGTGAAGGCTGGCGGCGGCCTGCCCTTCGACCCGGCCCAGCCGGTGCAGTTCACCGCCATCTTCCCGCCGACGCCCTACAGCATGGTGTTCCGCGACGAATCGTTGCGCGGCGATTTCGACCGCTGCTTTGCCGAGTTGAAGGAGAAGGGCCGGATCGATGCCATCGACAAGGCCGCGGTGGCGCGCTACTCCGCGACCGTGGGCGACCAGTACCTGTCCTTTAGGTAAAGTTGCGGAACCGATCTTGCGCGGCCCCGGTTTGGTCCGACCGTGCTGATTGGGTTTGCGTAACCCGATTGGGTGTTTAAGATAACCTCATACGAATGTGAATGGGGGCATAGGCGTCGTGGCCCGGATCATTGTGGTCGAAGACGAAGCCGACCTTCGTGACGATCTCGTCGAATACCTCGATCGTTGTGGATTCGAGGTGCGGGGCGCGTCGCGGGGCGCGGAACTGGACCGGCTGCTGGAAAGCGGCCCGGCCGACGTCATCGTGCTCGACGTAAACCTGCCCGACGAGGATGGCTTCTCGGTCGCGCGGCGCATCCGCGCCTCGTCCCATGCCGCCATCATCATGCTGACGGCGCGGTCCAGCCTGATCGACCGGGTCATCGGGCTGGAGCTGGGCGCCGACGTCTATCTGGTCAAGCCCGTCGATTTCCGCGAAGTCGAGGCGCAGGTCAAGGCGCTGATGCGCCGGATGCAGAGGGGCGCCACCCCGCCGGCGGCGCCGGAGCCGCCGGCCGCCGCACCGGCGGCCATGGGCGACGCGCGCAAGGCCTGGGTGTTCGACGACATCGAATGGCGCATCCAGCCGCCGACCGGTGCCGCCGTGCCGCTGACCGCGACCGAGTACAAGTTCCTCTCCCTGCTGGTCACCGTTCCGGGCGAGCCGGTGACACGGCAGGACATCTCCGTCGCACTGACCGGCCGCGACTGGGATCCCTACAGCCGCTCCATCGATTCGCTGGTCCGCCGCCTGCGCATCAAGGTGGAGGAGCGCAGCGGCTGCGCCCTACCGGTTCAGGCGGTGCACGGCGTCGGCTATGCCTTCGTCGGTCCGGTGGTCAGCAGCGTGGTCGAGGACAGCACGCCCTAGATTCCGGTCTCGGCACTCGACTCCCGGGCCTCCTTCGGCGATGGTAGCGCCCGCAAGGAAGGGACGAGAGACCATCATGACCGACGCCACCGCTGCCTCCAAGAACGACGCCTCCGAAACCGCCTCCAACGGCGACGGCAGCGGCCTGTATCTGGTCGACGGCTCCGGCTTCATCTTCCGCGCCTTCCATGCGCTGCCGATGCTGACGCGGCCGGACGGCACGCCGGTCAACGCGGTGCTGGGATTTTCCAACATGCTGCTGAAGCTGCTGGCCGACGCCAGGGCGGAAGCCGTGGCGGTCGTCTTCGACAGCAAGCGCCTGAATTTCCGCAACGAGTTCTATCCCGACTACAAGGCCCACCGCCCGGAACCGCCGGAGGAGCTGAAGCCCCAGTTCGCCCTGATCCGCGAGGCGACGGAGGCCTTCTGCCTGCCCTGCCTGGAGCTTGAGGGCTATGAGGCCGACGACCTGATCGCCACCTATGCCCGTCTGGCGCAGGAGGCCGGGCGTAAGGTGACCATCGTGTCGTCCGACAAGGATCTGATGCAGCTGGTCCGCCCCGGAGTCGGCATGTTCGACCCGATGAAGAACAAGTCCATCGGCCCCGACGAGGTGTTCGAGAAGTTCGGCGTGCCGCCGGAAAAGGTGGTGGACGTCCAGGCGCTGGCCGGCGACAGTGTCGACAACGTCCCCGGCGTGCCCGGCATCGGCGTGAAGACCGCCGCGCAGCTGATCACCGAATATGGCGACCTGGAAGCCCTGCTGGCCAATGCCGGGAAGATCAAGCAGCCGGCCCGCCGCCAGAAGCTGATCGAGTTCGCCGAGCAGGCGCGTATCTCCCGCCGTCTGGTCCTTCTGGACGAGAACGTGCCGCCGCCCAAGCCCCTGGACGAGCTGCGCGTGCGCGAACCCGATCATCAGCGGCTGATCGACTTCCTGAAGGCGCAGGGCTTCCGCACAATCGTCTCCCGCGTCGAGATGGAGATGCAGAAGGATGGCCGCATCGCCGACGGCGCCGGGGAGTCCGCCCCCTCCGTCTCGTCCGCCCCGGCGGCGAAGGCCCTCGCCGCCGTGCCGTCCGACGAAGCGGCGGAGCGTCCGGCCCGCAAGACGGTGCTGCATGTGCCGGAGGTGCGCTACGAGCTGGTGCAGGACGCCGACACGCTGCGCCGCTGGGTCGAGCGGGCGCGGGAAACCGGCGTGCTGGCGGTGGATACCGAGACCGATAGCCTTACCCCGGCCACCGCCACGCTGGTCGGCGTGTCGCTGTCGACCGAGCCCGGCATCGCCTGCTACATCCCCCTGGCCCATGTCGCGTCCGGCGCCGCCGCCGGCCAGCTGGACTTCGACGCCCCGCCGCCCCCGGTGCAGATCCCGACGGCCGAGGCGATGGCGATCCTGAAGGACGTGCTTGAAGACCCGTCGGTCATGAAGATCGGCCACAACTTCAAGTTCGACCACCAGCTGTTCGCCCGCAACGGCATCAAGGTGTCGCCGGTGGACGACAGCATGCTGATCTCCTACGTGCTGGACGGCGGCGCCCACGGCCACGGCATGGACGAGTTGGCGGAGCTGCACCTCGCCTACACGCCGATCCCCTTCAAGGAGGTCTGCGGCACCGGCAAGAACCAGATCACCTTCGACCGCGTGCCGCTGGACAAGGCGCTGGCCTATGCCGCCGAGGACGCCGAAATCACGCTGCGCCTGTGGACGCTGCTGAAGCCGCGGCTGGTCGACGACCGCATGGTCACCGTCTACGAGACGCTGGACCGCCCGCTGGTCCCGGTGGTGGCGGACATGGAGCGGGCCGGCGTGCGCATCGACAAGAAGGCGCTGTCCGACCTGTCGCAGAGCCTGTCCGTCCGCCTCGCCGAGATCGAGAAGGACGTCCACGCCCTTGCCGGCCAGAGCTTCAACATCGGCTCGCCCAAGCAGCTGGGCGAGATCCTGTTCGACAATCTCAAGCTCGGCACGGGCAAGAAGGGCAAGACCGGCGCCTATTCCACCGACAGCAGCGTGCTGGAGGAGCTGTCGGAGCAGGGCCACACCATCGCCCAGCGCGTTCTGGACTGGCGCCAGCTCGCCAAGCTGAAGAGCACCTACACCGACGCGCTGCAGGAGAAGATCTCCCCCGTCACCGGCCGGGTCCACACCGCCTTCGCGCTGGCGGCGACCAACACCGGCCGCCTGTCCTCCACCGATCCCAACCTGCAGAACATCCCGGTGCGGACGGAGGAGGGCAAGAAGATCCGCCGCGCCTTCGTGGCGTCACCCGGCCACAAGCTGCTGAGCGTCGATTATTCGCAGATCGAGCTGCGACTGGTGGCGGAGATGGCGAACATCCAGGCGCTGAAGGACGCCTTCCGCGACGGTCTGGACATTCACGCCGCCACCGCCGCCCAGGTCTTCGGCATCCCGCTGGAGCAGATGACGCCGGACATCCGCCGCAAGGCCAAGGCGATCAACTTCGGCATCATCTACGGCATCTCCGGCTTCGGTCTGGGCCGCCAGCTGGGCATTACGCCCGGCGAGGCCAACGCCTTCATCAAGACCTATCTGGAGCGCTTCCACGAGTTGAAGGTGTGGATGGAGTCGATCAAGGCCTTCGCCCGCCAGCACGGTTATGTGGTGACCCTGTTCGGCCGCCGCTGCTACATGCCCGGCATCCAGGACAAGAACGCCGCCCGCCGCGCCTTCGCCGAGCGCCAGGCCATCAACGCCCCCATCCAGGGCACCGCCGCCGACATCATGAAGCGCGCCATGAACCGCATGCCCGCAGCCTTGGCGGCAGCGGGGAGCAGCGCGCGGATGCTGCTGCAGGTGCACGACGAACTGCTGTTCGAGGTCCCGGAAGCGGAGGCCGAGGACGCGGCGCGCATCGTGCGCGGGGTGATGGAGGGCGCCGCGCATCTCGGCGTGCCGCTGGTGGCGGAGGCGGGGATCGGGGACAATTGGGAGGAGGCGCATTGAGGGGAAATGGCGGCACTCGCCTTGCCCGTCCCATCGTCCGCAAGCTCCGTCAGTCCTGCGAGGATGCCGGTTCCAATCTGAAGACCATCTGGCTGAGCGACAGCTTCACCTAAGCCGCTCGTCTGGCCTCTTGCCGTTTCCTGATTGCCCTGCGTAGCTTCGAATGCAGCCACCACTTTGGGCCTAAACCCGCCGGATTGCGAAGGGGCAGGGCTATGCAGAGGTGTGGAGAATGCCAGCCTGACCGGGTACCAGCCCGGATTGGGCGCTTGATCGGGCAACTCCTGACCCTAGCGCTTCTGTTGGGCCTCGCCTCCACCCCCGCTCACGCGGCCGACCACCTCCAACGCCTCCTCGACCGCTTCATCGCCGAGGAGGAACTCGACGGCGGCGTCCTGCTGGTGTCCGGCCCCGACCTCCGGCGAGTCGTCGTCTCCGGCATCGCCGACCGGCGGGGGGAGCGGCCGGTGACGGAGGAGACGCGCTTCTATGTCGCTTCCGTCGGCAAGATGGCGACCGCCGCCGTCGTGATGCAGCAGGTGGAGGAGGGGCTGCTCTCGCTCGACCGGCCCGTGCGGGAACTGGCGCCGGATCTGCCGCTGGGCAAGGTCGCCAATGCCAACCGGGCGCGGCTGGTCCATCTGCTCGACCACAGCTCGGGCATTCCCGATTACATCACCGATGCCTATGAAGAGGACGAGGCGGCCAAGCCGGAACGGCTGCCGCGCAGCGGCGCTCTGCTCGCCTATGCGGCGGGGGAGGAGGCGACCGGGCCGGTCGGCGGGCATTACGGGTATTCCAACAGCAACTATGTCCTGCTCGGCCACATCGCGGCATTGCGCGATGGCGTTCCCTTCGCGCAGGTGCTGCGCAGCCGGGTGCTGGAGCGGGCCGGGATGAACTCGACCACCGTGGGTGCCGATCCGCGCGACCGCAGCCTTGCCCATGGCTATACCGAGGAGGGCGACGTCAGCCGCCGGTCCTGGGCGGCGACCACCGGCGACGGGCCGCTGGTCACCACCGCCGGCGATCTGGAACGCTTCGTCTTCGCCCTGTTCCGCGACAACCGCTTGCTGAAACCCGAGACGGTCCGGCGGATGATGACCCCGTCGGAGAACGAGGAGGGGCAGGGGCTGGGCGTCGCGCTGTCGAAGGACCGCTGGGGGCGTAGCGTCGGCCATGACGGCCGCTATGACGGGTTCGAGGCCGATGTCCGCTATTACCCCGGCCGCCGCACCGCGCTGATCTTCCTGACGAACGGAAACCAGCAGAGCGACGAGGCCCTGCTGGATGCCGTTGCGGAGGAAGTCTTCAGACGGTAAGCGGTCAATGGCGAGCAGTCAGTGGTGCGTCACCGCTCCCGCCGGGGTGGAGGGGAGGTCCGCCGACCGCTCCGCCTTCGCGCCGGCCAGCCGGCGCAGCAGGACGTAGAAGACCGGGGTCAGCACCAGACCGAACAGGGTGACGCCGATCATGCCGGCGAACACCGCCACGCCCATGGCGTGCCGCATCTCCGATCCGGCGCCGGTGGAGGTCACCAGCGGCACCACGCCCATGATGAAGGCGATGGAGGTCATCAGGATCGGGCGCAGGCGCAGGCGGCTGGCCTCGATGGCGGCCTGGACGGTACTGCGGCCCTGCTCCTCCAGTTCGCGGGCGAACTCGACGATCAGGATGGCGTTCTTGGCGGACAGGCCGACCAGGACCATGAAGCCGATCTGGGTGAAGATGTTGTTGTCGCCGCCGGTGATCCACACGCCGGCCAGCGCCGACATCAGGCTCATCGGCACGATCATCAGGATCGCCAGCGGCAGGGTCAGGCTCTCATACTGCGCCGCCAGCACCAGGAAGACCAGAAGGATGCTGATCGGGAACACCCACAGCGCGGAGTTGCCGGCCAGGATCTGCTGATAGGTCAGGTCGGTCCACTCGAACCGCACGCCGCGCGGCAGGGTCTCCGCCGCGATGCGCTCGGCCGCCGCCTGCGCCTGACCGGAGGAGAAGCCCGGCGCCGGCCCGCCATTGATGTCGGCGGCGGTGTAGCCGTTGTAGCGCACCACCATCTCCGGGCCGTAGCTGGGCGCCACCCGCACCAGCGAGGACAAGGGCACCATGTCGCCGCGGTCGTTGCGGGTCTTCAGCAGGCCGATGTCGCCGGACTCGGCCCGGAACGGCGCGTCCGCCTGCACCCGCACCTGGTAGACGCGGCCGAAGCTGTTGAAATCGTTGACATATAGCGAGCCCAGATAGATCTGCATGGTGTCGAACACCTCGCCGACCGCCACGCCCTGCTGCTTGGCCTTCACCCGGTCGAGATCGACGTCCAGTTGCGGCACGTTGATCTGGTAGCTGGAGAAGGTCGGCCCCAATTCCGGCGTCTGCATCGCCTTGGTGACGAAGGCGTTCACCGCCGCGTTCAGCGCCTCGTAGCCCAGCGCACCGCGGTCCTCCAACTGCATCTTGAAGCCGCCCAGCGTGCCGAGGCCCATCACCGGCGGCGGCGGGAAGATTGCGACGAAGGCTTCCTTCAGGCCGGCATAGCGTTGTTGCAGGGTGGCGGCGATCGCGTCGGCCGACAGGCTGGCGTCGCCGCGCTCGGCGAAGGGCTTCAGCGTGACGAAGACGATGCCGGCGCTGGAGCTGTTGGTGAAGCCGTTGACCGACAGGCCGGGGAAGGCGACGGCGCTCTGCACGCCCGGCTGCTTCAGCGCGATGTCGGTCATCTCGCGGATGACGGCCTCGGTGCGGTCGAGCGAGGCGCCGTTGGGAAGCTGGGCGAAGCTGATGAGGTATTCCTTGTCCTGGGCCGGGACGAAGCCCATCGGCACCGCGCGGCCGAGCAGGACGGTGGCGCCCAGCAGCAGCACATAGACCAGCATCATCATGCCCTTGTGCCGCACCACCCCGCCGACGCCGCGGCCATAGCCGGTGGAGGCGCGATGGAACACCCGGTTGAACAGGCGGAAGAAGCCGCCGAACACCCGGTTCATGGCGCGGGTCAGCCAGTCCTGCGGCTGGTCGTGTCCGCGCAGCAGCACCGCCGACAGGGCCGGCGACAAGGTCAGCGAGTTGAAGGCGGAGATGACGGTGGAGATCGCGATGGTCATCGCGAACTGCTTGTAGAACTCGCCGGTCAGGCCGCTCATGGCGGCCAGCGGCACGAAGACGGCGACCAGGGTCAGCGCGATGGCGATGATCGGTCCGCTGACCTCCTGCATCGCCTTGTAGGTGGCTTCCTTGGCCGACAGGCCGGACTCGATGTTGCGCTCGACATTCTCGACCACGACGATGGCGTCGTCCACCACGATGCCGATGGCCAGCACCATGCCGAACAGCGACAGCGCGTTGATCGAGTAACCCAGCAGAAGCATCAGGGAGAAGGTGCCGACGATCGACACCGGCACGGCCAGCAGCGGGATGATCGAGGCCCGCCAGGTCTGCAGGAAGACGATCACCACCAGCACCACCAGGGCGACCGCCTCCAGCAGGGTGTGGATCACCGCGTCGATGCTCGACCGCACGAACTGGGTCGGGTCGTAGACGATGCTGAAATCGATGCCGTCGGGCATGTCGGCCTTCAACTCGGCCATCGTCGCGCGGATGGCGTCGGAGATCGCCAGCGCATTGGCACCCGGCGACTGGTTGATGCCCAGCGCCACCGCCGGCTTGTTGTCCAGCAGCGACCGCAGCCCGTATTGCGCCGCCGCCAGTTCGACCCGCGCCACGTCGCGCAGATGGGTGACGCCGCCGTCCTTGCCGATCTTCAGGACGATGCCGGCGAACTCGTCCACCGTCTTCAGCCGGCCTTGCGCGTTGATCGACAGCTGCAGCGGCGTGGTCGGCAGGCTGGGCGAGGCGCCGATGACGCCGGCCGCGACCTGCACGTTCTGCTCGCGGATCGCCGCCACCACGTCCGACGCGGTCAGGCCGCGCTCCGCCACCTTGTTGGGGTCGAGCCAGACGCGCATGGAATAGTCGCCGGCACCCCACACCTGCACCTCGCCGACACCCTGGATGCGGCTGATCCGGTCCTTGACGTTCAGGATGGCGTAGTTGCGCAGATAGGTCATGTCATAGCGGTCGTTGGGCGACAGCAGATGAACGACCATGGTCAGCGTCGGCGAACTCTTCACCGTCGTCACGCCCAGGCGCTGCACATCCTCCGGCAATCGCGGCAGGGCCTGGGAGACGCGGTTCTGCACCAGCTGCTGCGCCTTGTCCGGATCGGTGCCGAGCCGGAAGGTGACGGTCAGCGCCATGTTGCCGTCGCTGTTGGCCTGCGACTGCATGTACAGCATGTTCTCGACGCCGTTGATCTGCTCCTCCAGCGGAGCGGCGACGGTCTCGGCGATGACCTTGGGGTTGGCGCCCGGATACTGCGCCCGGACGACGACGGAGGGCGGGACCACCTCTGGATATTCGGAGATCGGCAGCTGGAACAGCGAGATCGCACCCGCCAGGAACAGCGCCACGGACAGGACCCCCGCGAAGATCGGGCGGTCGATGAAGAATTTCGAGATGTTCATGACGGCTCTCCCGGCGGGCGTGGATTACTGCGCCGTGGATGCGGTGCGGATGGATTCCGGCGTGCCGTTCATCGCGACCGTGCGCGGGCTGACGCGGCTGCCGGGACGGGCATGCTGAAGGCCGTTGACGACGATGCGCTCGCCGGGCTCCAGCCCGCTCTTCACCACCCGCAGGCCGGCCTGCTGGCTGCCGGGCACGATGGCGCGGTAGGCGACGGTGCCGTCCTCCGCCACCACCAGGACGAATTTCTTGTCCTGATCGGTGCCGATGGCGCGGTCGTCCACCATCAGGGCCTCATGCGGCTGGCTGCCGCCGACCTTGATGCGGGCGTAGAGGCCGGGGACCAGCAGCCCGTCGGCATTGTCGAAGCGGGCGCGCACGCGGATGGTGCCGGACGCCGCGTCCATGCGGTTGTCGACATGCTCCACCGCGCCGTCGCGGGAATAGCCGGCCTCGTTGGCGAGACCCAGCTGCACCGGCACGCCGGCCGCGTCCTTCACCCCGGCGATGTGGGTCAGGTAGGTCTGCTCATCGACATCGAAGGAGGCGTAGATCGGCGAAACCGACACCAGCGTGGTCAGCGGCGCCGCGGCGGCGCCCGCCGCCACCACATTGCCGACCGTCACCTCGGCCCGCGACACGCGGCCGGAGACGGGCGCGCGGACCTGGCTGTGCTCCAGGTCGATTCGGGCGATCTCCAGCGCCGCCTGGGCGGCCTTCAAATTGGCGGCGGCGGCGCGGGCCTCGTTCTCCTTGCTCTCCAGGGACTGGCGGGAAATGGTGTCGTCGCGGACCAGCCGTTGGGCGCGTTCCAGATCCGCCGCGGTGAAGCGGACGCGGGCCTGGGCGGCGGCGACCTGCGCTTCATGCCGGGCGACCTCCGCCGCGAAGGGGCGCGGGTCGATGGTGAACAGCACGTCGCCCTGGCGGACCAGCGCGCCGTTGCGGAAATGCACCGCGGTGATGGCGCCGGCCACCTGGGGCCGCACCTCCACCCGGTCCACCGCTTCCAGCCGGCCGGAATAGGACTGCCAGTCGGTGATCTTGCGGACCACGACGGGCGCGACGTCCACCTCGGGCGGCGGCGGGGCGGTGGCGGCCGTCTGCGGGGCGTCGGCATGGCCCTGGGTGACGACGACCCCGGCGGCACCCGCCGCGGCGACCCCGGCGATCAGGAGAAGGGCGAGTTTGGAACGTGACTTGGTCATGAGGTCTGACTCCGGCCTGGAGGTGAATAGGGTGAGGAAAATGTCAGGCGCGCGCGGCGGGCAGCCGGCGGCGCAGGAAGTCGGTGACGGCCTGCAACGCCGGCCGGTGGCCGGGCAGGGCGTCGTGGGAAATGGCGGGAAAGCGGGTGACCTCGGTCGGTACCCCGGCGGCGATCAGGCCGGCGGCGTATTGCTCGGCCTCGGTGCGCAGCATGTCGTTCTGGGCGGTGACGATCAGGGCCGGCGGCAGCCCGCCCAGCCGGCGCGATTCCAGCGGCGCGGCATAGGGGTGCAGCCGTTGCGCCGCCTCGGGCAGATAGGCGCGGTAGCAGCGGGCGCAGTCGGCCATCGTGCTGTCGAACAGGCGTGCCGTGGCGCCGCCCTTCCGGTCGCCATCGCCGATGCCGCTGCGGCTGGCCCGCGTCAGGCTGGGGTCCAGCATCGGGCCGAGCAGCGCCTGCGCCGCAAGGCTCACCCCGCCCAGGTCGCGGGCGAGGAAGGTCAGGGAGGCGGCGACATGGCCGCCGGCATCATAGCCGACGACGCCGAGCCCGCCGCGGCCGACGCCCAGGGACGGCGCCGCCTCGGCGGTCCACAGCGCCGCGCGGTAGGCGTCCTGTGCGGCGGTGGGGAAGGGGTGGGCGGGGGCCAGGGAGTAGCCGACCGACACCACCAGCGCCGGGGTTTCGGCGGCGATGGCCGCCGCCGTTTCCTCCGCCTCCTCCAGAGAGCCGGAGGTGAAGCCGCCGCCATGCAGATAGAGCAGCGCCGGAACCGCGAGTCCGATCAGCGGCCGGTACAGTCGCAGCCGGATGTCCTGGACATGGCCGGCGATGGTCCGGTCGTCGACCGCGAAGGGGCAGGGCGCCATGTCCGGTGCCCCGCCGCGCTCCGCGCCCGTCGTTTTTGTGCTCGTCGACCGTCCCATCGCCGTCCGGTGCCGTGGCACCCCTCCCGCATTGCAATGCGGTAGAGTGTGGCTCCCGTGGGCATGCCAATAAATACCGGGTCAGCGGCAACACAATTCGGCTGGGATGAACAATCGCCGGCCATTTGTCGGGCAGGGCCGGCGAAGGGCGATCCTCACCGCTCGTTGAAGCTGTCGGACAGGGCGAAGTAGATGGGCTTCAGCAGGTATTCCAGCAGCGACCGCTCGCCGGTGGTCATTTCCACCTGGGTCGTCATGCCGGGCAGAATCGGGTGCTGGGCATCGTCGCGGCCGACATGGTTGCGGCTGAGCGCGATGACCGCCTTGTAGTAGGGGCGGTGCTGCTCGTCCAGGAAGGTGGAGGCGGAGATGCGCTGCAGCGTGCCGGTGATGGCGCCGTAGCGGGCGAAGTCGTAGGTCAGCACCTTGACCGTCGCCTCCTGCCCGACATGAAGGTGGCCGACGTCGCGCGGGGTGACATGGGCCTCGACCGTCATCTCATGGTCGATCGGGACGATCTGCATCAGCACGCCGCCCTCCGGCACCACGGCGCCGACGGTGTTGATGCGCAGATCCTGCACCAGCCCGCGCACCGGCGCCAGCACGGTCAGCCGCTGGGAACGGTCGTCCAGCTTTGCGCGGGCCTCGCGCAGCTGGGCGATCTCGGCGGTGACGGTGCCCATCTCGTTGACCGCGTCCTGCGCCAGCTTGGCCGTCTGGTCGAGGATGCGGTTGCCGGCCTCGGTGATCGCCTGATGGGTGGCGATGATCTGTCCCTCGATCCGCCGCTGCTCGCCCATTAGGCGGGACTGTTCGCGCTGGGTTTCCAGCGATTGCAGCTTGGACGACAGCCCCATCAATTCCAGCTTGTTGCGGATGTCGACCGATCCGGTGATGAAGGTGATCTGGTCCTTGATGCTGGCGAGCTGGCCCTCATACAGCGCCAGTTCCGCCTCCCGCTGGGAGACCTGGGCGCGCAGCACGGCGATGGCGGTGTCGCGGGCCTGGCTCTGGGTGTCGTAGATCAGGCGCTGGTCGGCGATCTGCGCCTCCGCCTGCGGCGTGTCGGCGCCGGCGACGCGCAGGAATTCCGGCTCCCGCCCGGCGGCGAAGGCGCGCAGCCGCTCCGCCCGCAGTTCCAGCGTCAGCAGGCGGGCGTTCATCTGCTCCCGCTCCGCCTGGACCTGCTTGGGGTCGAAGACGATCAGGGGCTGGCCGGCCTCCACCAGATCGGTCTCCTTGACCAGGATGGTGGACACGATGCCGCCTTCCAGATGCTGGACCACCTGGGCGTTGCCGGACGGCACCACCTGCCCGGCGGTGACGACGGCCTCCTTGACCGGCATCATCGTGGCCCAGGCGAGCAGGGCCCCCATCAGCAGGACCAGCACGACGATGGTGGCGCGGACCAGCGACAGCGTCGCATCGTCGGCGCTGAGCGATTTGCCGGTGGGGCGGGCGAGGTCTGAAGCGGCCATGTTGCTGTTCACACGCGATCGGAGAGGAATGGGGAAAGGCGGATCAGTGCTGGCGCGTGGCGACGCCGCCGGGCGGGCGAGGCAACCCGATCCCGCCCAGCAGCGCCCCGGCGATGGTGTTGGCGACGCTGTTGCCGCCGCCGGCCGGACCGCCCATCGGTCCGGTTGCGGGCCCCGCTCCGGGAGCGGCGGGCCGCGGGCCGGGCAGCCCGCCGGCCGGGCCGGCCGGGGCGATCATGCCGGCATCCATGGTCAGCACCGTGTCGGCCAGCGTCAGGTGGCTCGGCCGGTGGGTGACGAGGAAGATGGTGCTGTGTCCGCGCAACGCGGACAGCGCTGCAAGCAGGGCCTTGTCGCCCTCGAAATCCAACCGGCTGGCCGGCTCGTCGAGCAGCAGGATGCGCGGTCGGCGGATATAGGCACGGGCAAGGCAGATCTTCTGCGTCAGGCTGGGGGACAGGCGCAGCGACTGGTTGTCGCCGATGCGGGTGTCCAGGCCGCGCGGCAGCGCCTCCACCTCGTCCAGGGCGCCCGCAAGCGACAGCGCCCAGCGCAGTTCGGAATCGTCGGCGGTCTGGTCGGCGAAGCGCAGGTTCTGGGCGATGGTGCCGTAGAACAGGGTGCTGGCCTGCGGGACATAGCCGACCGACTTGCGCAGGTCGATCGGGTCCATCTGGCGGATGTCGATCCCGTCGATGCGCACGTTGCCGGCCTGCGGCGCGTAGAGCCCCAGCATCACCTTCAGCAGCGACGACTTGCCGGCGCCGTCCGAGCCGACGATGGCGACGATCTGCCCCGGCTTGACCGTGAAGGACACGCCGACCAGGGCCGGATCGGCATCGTTCCGATAGCGCAGCGAAACGCGGGAGAAGGACACCTCGCCCTTCAGCTTGCGCGGCGGCAGGGTGGCGCAACGAGGCTCGCGCTCGGGCCGGATGCTCATCAGGCCGTTGATCTGGCGGGCGTTCGCGCGCAGCTGCTCGATGCGCGGCAGCATGGAGACGGCGGTCTGCAGCGGCACCATCACCCGCCACAGCAGCATCATCGACGCCATCAGCGCGCCCGGCGTCATCGTGCCGGTGAAGACCTGGAGCGCGCCGACGCCGACGGTGGCGAGACCGGCGATCGGCACCACCAGGCCGGCCAGCGCCGCATGGGTGGCCGACAGGTTGGCGGCGGTGTGGCCCGACCGGGCGGTGCGGGCGGAGAGGCGATCGTAGCGGTCGCGCCAATGGGCGAGGCCGCCGATGGCACGCAGCGCCGGCATCTTGGCGACCATCTCCACGAAGAATTCCTGCCGCTCGGTGTCGGCGCGGGCGGTGGTTCCGGTGCGGGCGCGCACCAGCGGATGGACGGCGGCGCCGATGGCGGCGATGATCAGCACGGCGCCCAGCGGAACCAGCGCCAGCGGGCCGCCCAGAACCGCCAGGACGCCCAGGTAGAACAGGGCGAAGGGCACGTCGAACAGGGCAGCAACCTGTCCCTGGCTGATGAAATCGCGGATCGATTCCAGATCCTTCACCCGCGCGATCTGCGTGCCGATGGCGGCACGCTCGCTCATGCCCACCGGCAGCATCAGGATGCGGTCGATGGTGGCGTTGCTGATGGTCCGGGCGATGCGCGATCCGGCATGGGCCAGCGCCCGGCCGCGAATCTGGCGCAGGGCGAAATCGCCGCCGATCACCAGCGCCGCGCCCACGGCGATGGTGGCGAGCGTGTCGAAGGATCCCGTGCCGATCACCTTGTCGTAGATCGCCATGGTGAACAGCGGGGCGGCGACCGACAGCAGGTTGATGACGGCGCTCAGCCCCAGAACGGCCCATAGGAGCGGCATGTAGCCATGGATGACCGTGCCGACCCAGTTCTGAGTCCCGGCGCCGGTCGTGGTCTCCAGAGGGTTGAAGGCATAGGCGGTTCCCTTGCCGAAATTCAGCGTCATCGTGTCGCGCGACTGGCCGCTGAAGGCGACGACGCCGTCGGCATCGGCGGACAGCAGGGTGTAGACGCCGCCATCGCGGCTGCGGAACAGGCAGGGCATCAGCGACGGATCAGGCCGCGCGAGGTCGATGCGCAGGCTGCGCCCCTCGAAATGAAGGCGCTGGAGGACGTCGCACATCTCCTCCACCGTCTGCACCTCGGAGAAGTGCGGCAGGGCTTCCGCCAGGGTCTGCGGGGCGCCGCGCCAGCCGAGCGCATCCAGCAGCGGCACCATGCAGGCGCCCACCGCCGACGCCTCCGACAGGCGGCGGCGCAGGATGTCGCCATCGTCGTGGGCGGCGCGGATGGGTTCGGCATCCGGCACGGCGGTCCCGCCGGCCGGCGGCGTGCCGGCGTTGGGGGCGGGGAGGGCGGGCTGGGCGCCTGCGGCTTCACCGCCGGCCGGGCCGCGGCTGACCGCATGGCCTTCGACGATCTGCACCACCCGGTCGGCCAGCGTCAGCAGTGACGGGCGGCTGGTCACCAGCAGGATGGTGACGCTGCCCCGCAGCTCCTCCAGCGCGCGGCGGAACTGCCGGTCGGATTCGGTGTCGAGGGAGGAGTTCGGCTCGTCCAGCAGCAGCACCGCCGGCTCGCGGACCAGCGCGCGGGCGAGGCAGATCATCTGGCGGGCGCCGCGCGGCAGCGCCTCCTGCGAGGCGTCGCCGACGATGGTTTCGTAGCCCTGCGGCAGGCTGGCGATGCGGCGGTCGAGCCCGAGGCGGCGGCAGACCTCCATCGCCAGATCGGCCCGCCCGGGGTCGAACAGGGTCAGGTTCTGCAGGATGGTGCCTTTGAACAGCTCCGGATGCTCGCCGACATAGACGACGCCGCCGATGCCGATCATGGCGTCGGTGTCGGTCCGGCTGCGCACGCCCACCCGCACCTCGCCGGAGTTCGGCCGCAGCACGCCCAGGATCAGGCGCAGCAGGGTCGTCTTGCCCGTCGAATTGGTCGCGACGATGCCCAGGAACTCGCCCGGCCCGACGCTCAGCGACAGGTCGGTCAGGATCTCCGGTCCGCGCTCATAGGCGAAGCGGACCTTGTCCATCTCGATCGTGCCGGGGAGGAGCGGCTCCTCCACCGCGTCCGCGGCCCCATTCCCAGTCTGATCCCCAGCCCGCAGCGTGCCCCCGTCGGACCCGACCTCCAGCAGGACATGGCCGATGCGGCGCAGCGACAGCGTCACCGACTGATAGCGCACCCAGCGGTCGAACAGCGACTGCACCGGCTGGACGCAGCGCCCGGCCAGCATCGAGCAGGCGGTGAGCACGCCGGTCGTCATCATCCCGTCGATGACCGAAACGCTGCCCAGGATGACCACCAGCATCATCGTCGCCTGCGACAGGGTGGTTGCGACGACGGAGGCGGAGCCGCTCAGCCGGGCGACGTTGAAGTCCTCCTCGCTGCAGCCCTGCTGAAGGCGCTCGTGGCGGCGCAGCAGGCCGGCCTCCGCCCCCAGCCCCTTGACCGTGTGGACGCCGCTCAGCACCTCGCTGATGAAGTTCAGGCGGCGCTCCTCCAGCACATGGCGGTTCTCCAGCGCCCGGCGCATCCGGCGGCCCAGGACGGCGCCGACCACCAGGAACAGCGCCAGCACGCCCAGCGGGATCAGCACCAGCCAGCCGGCCAGCAGCGCGATCAGCCCCAGGTAGAGCACGGCGAAGGGGATGTCGATGGCCGATTGCAGCGCTTGGCCCGAGTAGAACTCGCGCACCATCTTGATGGCGCGGTAGACCTCGAAATGAGTGCCGATCCCTTGCTGGGAAAAGGCGTTCAGCGGCATGTGCATCAGGCGGTCGATCAGCGACGCGCTCGACCGGTGTTCGATCCGGGCGCCCATCCAGGTGGTCAGCGCCGAGCGCGCCACCCGCAGGATCGCCTCCATCACCACCGCCACCCCGCAGCCGATGCCGAGCAGCAGCATGGTGCCGTAGGACTCGTTGGGCAGGATGCGGTCGTAGACGTGCAGCAGCGTCACCGGCAGCGCCAGCCCGAAGACGTTCAGCGCGAAGGAAGCCAGCACCAGCATGGCCCGGTCACGGCGCGGACCCAACATGCCCGACAGCAGACGACGCGCGGCCTTTTCCGCCGCCCGGTCGTGGGCGGCGGCGGCTTTCGCCGATGCGGTCTTCGCCGATGCGTGGGCGGCGGACGGTTCGATGCGGGTGGCAGAGGGGGATGCGGGCTGCAAAACGACCAACCTGGGCACAGGGTTAACCTAGCAGCCAATCAACAGCATAATTGCTAGTGATAGGTAAATCCACGAATAGCAACAAAAGGCAACCGAGTGGCAAAGCTTCCTTCGCGCACCCCTTTCGAAACTGCGCGAAAGGGGTGTTAAATGTTTATTCCAAAATGCTTTTCCGTCCTTCGGGCACCTATGGCCGCGGGGCGGCGGCGGGTGGGATGCCAGCCAAGCTGTTGAAAATCATCACAGGAAATTTCTTATCACAAGCAAGTGGGGGCGCTAGAACCTAGCGTCGTGACGTGTAGCGTGGCGCGATTTTGCACCCGACTTATGGAGCGGTCCGATGGCTGAGGAAGCGGTTGAGGGCAACACCCCGTCGGTGGACGACCGTCAGATCCTGGACGATCTGACCCTCCTGCAGCAGGTCGACTCGACGCGGTTGGGCGGCTTGATCCACGAGGCGAGCTCCGTACAGCTTCAGCGGCCGGACGACACGCTCGGCTATGTCCAGACCGACTATCGCGGCGCCGAAGAACTCATGATCGGCGGCATCGTGCAGACCGGCGAGGTGGCCGGCGAATCGGTGGCGGTGGCGACCGACCAGGCGCAAGTGGCCGAACTGCTGGCCGGCGACGTGCTGCGTACGCCGGGCACGCTGGGCTCCGGCCCCTCCGGCCCCGACGGATCGGGCCTGTTGACGGAGGAGCGCCGCGGAACGGCCGCCGCGCCGGCTGAGCGGGTTGATCTGCTGTCCAACGCGCGCACCACCACGACATTCACCGAACTGTCCGCCGACTTGTCCGACACCCCGGTGGCGGAGGCGCCCGACCCGGTGATCGCCACCGCGGTCCTCCCCGACATCGTGGCGCCAGTAGCCGTCCAGGCCGCGCCGGCGACCGCCGGTGGGGGGACTGCCCCGACCCCGCCGCCGGCCCCGGTTTCCGACACGCCGAACCTGTCGGTGAACGGCGTGTCCGGCGACGAAGACACGGCCATCGCCTTGAACATCGATGCCGCCCTGACCGACACCGGCGGGACGGAGGTGCTGACCATCACCCTGTCCGGCATCCCGGATGGGGCGATCCTGCGCGACGCCGCGGGCACCATCCTGACGGTGGTGAACGGCACCATCCTGCTGACCTCATCGCAGGTTCCCGGTCTGACCCTGACGCCGCCGCCGAACAGCGGGGACAGCTTCACCCTGACCGTCACGGCGACCAGCACCGACGGCACCGCCGCCCCCAACAGCGTCACCGCGACCCTGCCGGTCACCGTCAATCCGGTGTCCGACACCCCGACGCTGAGCGTCGCCGCCACCACCGGGGCGGAAGACACGGCGATTCCGCTCACGATCGATCCGGCCCTGACCGACACCGACGGCTCGGAGACGCTGAGCGTCACCATCAGCGGCATCCCGCCCGGCGCGGTCCTGACCAATTCGGCCGGCGAGACGCTGACGATCGCCAACGGCTCCATCACGCTGACGCCCGGCCAGCTCACCGGATTGGCGATCATCCCGCCGCTGAACAGCGACGTGGACTTCACCCTGACGGTGACGGCGACCAGCACCGACGGCACCGCGGCTCCAGCCAGCACCAGCGCCCCGCTGCTGGTCACGGTCAACCCGGTTTCCGACATGCCGACCCTGGCCGTCCAGGCGGCGAGCGGCAGCGAGGACACGGCGATCCCGCTGACGATCAACCCGGCCCTGACCGACACCGATGGGTCGGAGACGCTGACCATCACCCTGTCCGGCATCCCGGACGGGGCGGTGCTGCGCAATGCCGGCGGTGCGCTGGCGGTGGTGAACGGCAGCGTGACGCTGACCCCGGAGCAGCTCGCCGGCCTGACGATCACGCCGCCTTACAACAGCGATGCCGACTTCACCCTGACCGTCACGGCCACCGCCACCGACGGGACCGCAACGCCGGTCAGCACCAGCGCGCCGTTGCTCGTCACCGTCAATCCGGTGTCCGACACCCCGACGCTGAGCGTCACCTCCGCCACCGGGGACGAGGACACCGGCATCCCGCTGGTCATCGATCCGGCCCTGACCGATACCGACGGTTCGGAGTCGCTGAGCATCACCATCAGCGGCATCCCGGCCGGCGCCAGCCTGCGCAACACGGCCGGCGAGACGCTGACGATCAGCAACGGCGCCATCACGCTGGCGCCCGGCCAGCTCGCCGGCCTGACGATCACGCCGCCGCTGAACAGCGATGTCGATTTCACCCTGACCGTCACCGCCACCGCTCGGGATGGCGGAGCCGATCCCGCCAGCACCAGCGCGCCGCTGCTGATCACGGTCAATCCGGTCACCGACACGCCGACGCTGAGCGTCGCCGCCGCTATCGGGGACGAGGACACCGGCATCCCGCTGACCATCGACCCGGCCCTGACGGATCTGGACGGCTCGGAAACGCTGACAATCACCATCAGCGGCATTCCGGCCGGAGCGAGCCTCAGCAACACGGCCGGCGACGCGCTGGTCATCGACAACGGCTCGATCATCCTGACGCCGGAGCAGCTGGCCGGGCTGAAGATCACGCCGCCGCTGAACAGCGACGTCGATTTCGACCTGACGGTGACCGCCACTGCCAAGGACGGCGTCGCCGATCCGGTTTCGGTGAGCGAGACGCTGTCGGTGACTGTCAACCCCGTGTCGGATACTCCCGACCTGACCGTTCAGGCCGCGACGGGAAATGAGGACACGGCGATCCCGCTGACGATCAGCCCGGCGCTGACGGATACCGATGGCACCGAGGTGCTGACCATCCGCATCAGCGGCATCCCGGACGGCGCCAAGCTGGAGAACACGCAGGACGGCACGCTGACGGTCACCGGCGGCACGATTACCCTGACGCCGGAGCAGCTGGCCGGGTTGAAGATCACGCCGCCGCTGAACAGCGATGTGGACTTCACGCTGAGCGTGACCGCGATTGCCAAGGACGGCAGCGCGGTCGAGGCGACCCGGACTGAGGCGCTGCAGGTAACGGTGAACCCGGTGTCCGACATGCCGACGCTGACGGTGCAGGCCGTCACCGGCAACGAGGACACCGGCATCCCGCTGACCATCGACCCGGCCCTGACGGATCTGGACGGCTCGGAAACACTGACGATCACCATCAGCGGCATTCCGGCCGGAGCGAGCCTCAGCAACACGGCCGGCGACGCGCTGGTCATCGACAACGGCTCGATCATCCTGACGCCGGAGCAGCTGGCCGGGCTGAAGATCACGCCGCCGCTGAACAGCGACGTCGATTTCGACCTGACGGTGACCGCCACTGCCAAGGACGGCGTCGCCGATCCGGTTTCGGTGAGCGAGACGCTGTCGGTGACTGTCAACCCCGTGTCGGATACTCCCGACCTGACCGTTCAGGCCGCGACGGGAAATGAGGACACGGCGATCCCGCTGACGATCAGCCCGGCGCTGACCGATACCGACGGGTCGGAGACGCTGACCATCCGCATCAGCGGCATCCCGGACGGCGCCAAGCTGGAGAACGCGCAGGACGGCACGCTGACGGTCACCGGCGGCACGATTACCCTGACGCCGGAGCAGCTGGCCGGGTTGAAGATCACGCCGCCGCTGAACAGCGATGTGGACTTCACGCTGAGCGTGACCGCGATTGCCAAGGACGGCAACGCGGTCGAGGCGACCCGGACCGAGGCGCTGCAGGTAACAGTGAACCCGGTGTCCGACATGCCGACGCTGACGGTGCAGGCTGTCACCGGCAACGAGGACACGGCGATCCCGCTGACGATCAGCCCGGCGCTGACGGATACCGATGGCACCGAGGTGCTGACCATCCGCATCAGCGGCATCCCGGACGGCGCCAAGCTGGAGAACACGCAGGACGGCACGCTGACGGTCACCGGCGGCACCATCACCCTGACGCCGGAGCAGCTGGCCGGGCTGAGGATCACGCCGCCGCTGAACAGCGACGTCGATTTCGATTTGACCGTCACCGCCATCGCCAAGGACGGCAGCGCGGTCGAGGCGACCAAGAGCGAGACGCTGCGCGTCACCGTCGATCCGGTGTCCGACATGCCGACGCTGACGGTGCAGGCCGTCACCGGCAACGAGGACACGGCGATCCCGCTGACGATCAGCCCGGCGCTGACGGATACCGACGGGTCGGAGACGCTGACCATCCGCATCAGCGGCATCCCGGACGGCGCCAAGCTGGAGAACACGCAGGACGGCACGCTGACGGTCACCGGCGGCACCATCACCCTGACGCCGGAGCAGCTGGCCGGGCTGAGGATCACGCCGCCGCTGAACAGCGACGTCGATTTCGATTTGACCGTCACCGCCATCGCCAAGGACGGCAGCGCGGTCGAGGCGACCAAGAGCGAGACGCTGCGCGTCACCGTCGATCCGGTGTCCGACATGCCGACGCTGACGGTGCAGGCCGTCACCGGCAACGAAGACACGGCGATCCCGCTGACGATCAGCCCGGCCCTGACCGATACCGACGGGTCGGAGACGCTGACCATCCGCATCAGCGGCATCCCGGACGGCGCCAAGCTGGAGAACACGCAGGACGGCACGCTGACGGTCACCGGCGGCACCATCACCCTGACGCCGGAGCAGCTGGCCGGGCTGAGGATCACGCCGCCGCTGAACAGCGACGTCGATTTCGATCTGACCGTCACCGCCATCGCCAAGGACGGCAGCGCGGTCGAGGCGACCAAGAGCGAGACGCTGCGCGTCACCGTCGATCCGGTCACCGACATGCCGACGCTGACGGTGCAGGCCGTCACCGGCAACGAGGACACGGCGATCCCGCTGACGATCAGCCCGGCGCTGACCGATACCGACGGGTCGGAGACGCTGACCATCCGCATCAGCGGCATCCCGGACGGCGCCAAGCTGGAGAACACGCAGGACGGCACGCTGACGGTCACCGGCGGCACCATCACCCTGACGCCGGAGCAGCTGGCCGGGCTGAGGATCACGCCGAAGGAGCACAGCGATCAGGACTTTACGCTGAGTGTGACGGCCATCGCCAAGGACCGCGATGCGGCAGAGGCGACGAAGACCGAAAACCTCCATGTTACCGTCAATCCGGTAACTGATACACCGACGCTGACGGTCAATCCGGCGAGCGGCAATGAAGACACTGCCATCGCACTGGACATCACCTCCGCCTTGACCGATCAGGACGGGTCGGAAACGCTGAGCATCGTCATCAGCGGCATTCCCAGCGGCGCCACGCTGTCCAATACGAAGAACGGCACGCTGACGGTCACCAACGGCTCGATCACCCTGACGGCGGATCAGTTGGCCGGGCTGAAGATCAAGCCGAAGGAGGACAGCGGCGACGATTTCACCCTGACCGTCACTGCGACCGCCCTTGACCGCGGGCTTTCCCCAGTTTCGGTCGAGAAGACGCTGGCTGTCACCGTCGTCGCGGTGGCCGACAAGCCGACGGTCTCCGTCACCAACGTCACCTACAAACTGGTGACCGGCCAGAACGATACGCTGACAGGAACCTCCGGCAACGACACGCTGTCGGGCGGTGCGGGCAACGACACCATTCGGGGCGGTGGGGGCGACGACGTCATCTATGGCGACGGCACAGGAACCTTCACGACCGCGTTGTCCATCGCCGCCGCCTTGAAGGACATCGACGGCTCGGAGACGATCTCCAAGGTGACGATCTCCGGCGTGCCGGCCGACGCCACCCTCAGCGCCGGCACCCGCAACGCCGACGGCACCTGGACCCTGACCGAGGCCCAGTTGGTCGGCCTGACGCTGACCGCCAAGGAAGGCGACAGCAACCGGCCGATCACCCTGACCGTGGTCGCCACCTCGGCCGAGGCGGAGAACACCAGCACCGCGGACAGCGAGCCCAAGACGCTGACCATCAACTTCACCGGTACGCCGCAAGGCAACGACAGCCTGGACGGCGGTGACGGCAACGACACCATTTTCGGCGGCGCCGGCAACGATACCCTGATCGGCGGAGAGGGCGACGACAGCCTGGACGGCGGAACCGGCAACGATCTGCTGGCGGGCGGTCCCGGCAACGACACCATCGACGGCGGCGCCGGCAACGACACGGTGACCTATGCCTCCTCCGCTGGCCCGGTGAATGCCAATCTGACGACCGGAGTCGGCACGGGCGACGGCACCGACGTTCTTCGCAATCTGGAGAACGTCATCGGCTCGGATTTCAACGACGTCATCACCGGCGACGGCGGTGCCAACAAACTGGAAGGTGGCGCCGGCAACGACACCATCACCGGCGGGGCCGGGGTGGACACCATCCAGGGCGGAGCGGGCGACGACCTGTCGATCTTCACCGTGGGCACCGATGGCGGCACCTCGTCCACGCCCGAACTTCAGGACGGCGACACCGGTATAGACACCTTCCGGGTCATGCTGACCACGGCCCAGCTGTCTGATGCGTCGATCCTGGCCGATCTGCGCACCCTGCGCGACCGGATTGAGGAGGCGGCTGCAAGACCCGATGCCGCGACCAGGGACACCGATGTCACCAAGGCTGCCACCCTGTCCGCGCTCGGCATCAAGGTTGCGGACTTCGAAAGGCTGGAGCTGTATGTCGACGGTCAGCCGGTCGATGTGCGGACCGCGTTGAATTACGCCCCGGCCGCGGAGGGCGCCACCACCAGAACCAACGAGGACGTCACCGTCACCGGCCGGCTGAGCGCGACGGACCAGGACACGGTCAATGGCCGCACCGACGACACGCTGACCTACAAGGGCCCCGGTGCGGACGGTGAATCCGTGCGCCTGCAGCACGGCACGCTGGTGGTGAAGTCCAACGGCGAATTCGAATACAGGCCGGACGCAGATTTCAGTGGGACGGAAACCTTCACCTTCACGGTGACGGATCGCTATGGCGGCACCTCCACCGCCACGCAGACGATCACGGTCGCCCCGGTCGCCGACCCGTTCCAGATCACCACGCTGGACGCGCGCGGCAACGAGGATGCGGCGGGCGGTATTCCGCTCGCCCCCACCATCACGCTGAAGGACGTCGATGACGCCAGCCCGGAAAAGGTGGAGAGCATCACCCTGACGATTCCGGCGCAGCTGGATGCGGCTGGTGCCAATCTCTATCTCGACGGCAAGCTTTTGGACCGCGTCGAACTCCGCGATGGCGGCGGCTTCAGCTGGACGATTCCGACCACGGCATTGCAGGCCGACGGCACCACTCCCGGGGTCTGGAGAATCCAGGGGTTGAAGATCGTCACCGACCCCGATTCCGATGCCGACCTCAACTACACGCTGAAGGTCGGTACGGTCGACGGCAGCGGATCCGGCGCGAGCCGCCTCGAGCAGACGGCGACCGGCACCATCATCGTGGACGCCGTCGCCGACGCTCCCAAGGTGACGGCCGCTACGGCCCGGACGACCGAGGATACCTCGGTCGCTCTCTCCATCAAACCGACCCTCACCGATACCGACGGGTCTGAGTCCATCAGCCAGATCACCATCAGCGGCGTGCCGGAGGGCGCGAGCCTTAGTGCCGGCGCTGTGGTGAGCACCCAGTCGGACGGCAGCACCACCTGGACGCTGACCCCGGAGCAGCTGGCGGATCTGCGGCTGACCCCGCCGAAGGACTTCTCCGGCACCATCACGCTGGGCGTCGTCGCCACCTCCAAGGAGAGGGAGAACGGCTCCACCGCCGATTCGGCCAAGGCCAACCTGAAGATCACCGTCACTGGCGTGGCCGACGCCCCCATCGTCACGCCCCAGCCGGCATCCGGCTATGAGGACAGCGCAATTCCGCTGGTCATCGACGCCCGGTTGTCCGACCTGACGGGTGAGACGCTCGATCGCATCACCATCACCGGCGTCCCGGAAGGGGCCAAGCTGTCCGCCGGCATTCACAACGCCGACGGCAGCTGGACGCTGACGCCGGCGCAACTGAGCAACCTGAGCTTCACGCCGCCTTCCAACTATTCGGGCGCGGTGACCTTGAAGATCACCGCCACCTCGGTGGAGGGGACGACAACCGCCACCTCGGAGCCTGTGTCGCTGGTGGTGACCGTTACCGCGGTCGCCGATACGCCCGTTCTGTCGGCCTCCCACGCGGTTGGGCGCGAGGATACCGCAATTCCGCTGTCGGTGGTCGCCGCCCTGACCGACCGCGACGGGTCGGAGGCGCTGACCATCCACGTCAGCGGCATCCCGGACGGCGCCAGCCTCAGCAACGCGGCCGGGGATACGCTGGTCGTCAGCAATGGGTCGATCACCCTGAGGCCGGAGCAGCTCGCCGGTCTGAAGGTCACGCCGCCGCTGAACAGCAATACGGCCTTCGATCTGACCTTCACCGCCCGGGCGACGGAAACCTCCAACGGCTCCTTCGCCGATGCCGACCCGGTGACCGTCCGTGTCGAGGTGCAGGGCGTCGCCGACGTGGTGACGCCGAACGGCCCGCTCAGCGCCTGCGGCGACGAGGACACGGCGATCAACCTGCGCCTCGGCGATTTGAAGCTGTTCGACAATGACGGGTCGGAGCGCCTGTCTCTGGTCATCAGCAACCTGCCGGCCGATTCCTGGCTGTCGCTGGCGGCGGGGCACGAGAGCGGTCTGGTCTATCTCGGCAACGGCCGCTGGTCGGTCGATGTCGAATACTGCGACGAATTGACCCTGACGACGAAGAAGGACTTCGCCGGCACCGTTTCGCTGAAGGTGGACGTCATCACCACCGACAGCAACGGCGCGCCGGTCGTCACGGTGAACGGCGTGACCTCGGGCGGGGTGCTGAAGGACACCCGCGACCTGATCGTCACCGTCGATCCCAAGGCGGATGAACCGAGCGTCTCCATCAGCGCCAGCGCGCTGGAGGATGCAGTCGGCGGCATTCCCCTGCACATCAGGGCGCTTACCAGCGATGTGGACAATTCGGAGCGAATCTCCGCGATCGTCGTTTCCGGCCTGCCGTCCTGGGCAAAGCTGACCAGCACGGACGCGGGTGCGCTGACCGACAATGGCGACGGAAACTGGAGCGTCGATCCATCCAGGCTCGACAATCTGCGGCTGATCGTGCCGCAGCACCGGGCCGGCGACTTCACCATCACGGTCAAGGTGACCGTGGTCGACGGCGCCGACAGCCTGACCAAGACCTACACCCCGACCGTCACCATCACCGCCGTGGCCGATGCGCCGGTGTCGAAAGCCGCCGATGGGTCGTTCGTGGCCTATCACGTCGACGACCACACGCTGACGGGCGGCGTGCCGACCGACTTTGTGCTGAACCTGAACGCCCACCTGCAGGATATGGACGGTTCTGAAAAACTGGCGGTCACCATCTCCGGAGTCCCCAAGGGCACGGTGCTGTCCCACGGCCTGGACAACGGCAACGGCACCTGGACGCTGACGGCGGAGGAGTACGCCAAGGCGATTTCCGAGGAAGAGGGCGGCGGCGGTGGCCTGAGGCTGACAGTCAAGGACGTCAATGCCGCCGGTATCGTCCACAGCGCCGACACGGCCAGCATCACGCTGACGGTCAACCCCTACACCATCGAAAGCGAGGGCGACCGCAACACCAGCGTGTCCGACAGTTTCGTGGTGCGCTGGACCACCTCGACCAGCCCCGGCGGCGGCTCGCCCGATCCGGGCGGTTCGAACGGTGGGGACAATGGCGGGGGCACCAGTCCGCCTCCGCCCCCTCCGCCGCCCCCGCCCCCTCCACCGCCCCCGCCTCCTCCGCTGGACCCCGACGCCGGCAGCGGCCGGCTGGCGGCCGTGACCACCGCCGAGGATACCGCGGTCGCCCTGGGCATCGAGGCCGGGTTGTCAAATCTGTCGGATGTAACCGCCGTCGTCCTGTCGGGCATTCCAACGGGTGCCAGCCTGACCAATACCGCCGGTGACACGCTGATCGTCGTCAACGGCTCCATCACGTTGACCAAGGCGCAGTTGGCCGGCCTGACGCTCAAGCCGGCCTCCGACAGCGATGCCGATTTCACGCTCACCCTCGATGTGGCCTCGGGCGGCAACGCCAGCACCAGGCTGACGCAGGACGTGATCGTCACCGCCGTCGCCGACAGCCCGGAATTGACCGTGCAACCGGCTTCCGGCGACGAGGACACGGCCATCGCGCTGAACATCGCCGCCGCTCTGAAGGACACCGACGGCTCGGAAATCCTGGCCAGCGTCGTCATCGAAGGGGTGCCGGCCGGCGCCACGCTGTCGGCCGGATATCTGGACGCCTCCACCGGACGCTGGGTTCTGACCCCCGACCAGCTCGCCGGGTTGAAATTCATCCCGCCGAAAGACGCGAGCGGCACCTTCCAATTGTCCGTCACCGCGGTCGCGCGCGAGATCAGCAACGCCGACCGGGCCACGACGACGAAGACCCTGACTGTCGATGTGGCGCCGGTCAGCGACGCGCCGTCGATTTCCGCCAGTTCGGTCACGGCGCAGGAGGATCACGCCGCCGGCCTGTCGATTTCGGCTGCGGTCGCCAATATGGTCGGCGGCGAGGCGATCACCGCGCTCCGGGTGACGGTTCCGGCCGGCTTCACCCTGTCGGAGGGCACGTCGCTCGGCAACGGCGTCTATGATCTGTCCGGCCTGACCCCAGCGCAGCGTTCCGCCCTGACCCTGACGCCGCCGGCCAACTTCGCCGGCACGGTGACGTTGACCGTCGCCGCCGCAGCCAGGGACGGCACGGCGGCGGAGGCCTGGTCGTCCAAGACCCTCGACGTCACCTACACCGCCGTCGCCGACGCGCCGCGCGTCATCGTCGAGGACACGACGGGGGCGGAGGATACGGCCATCGCCCTGAATGTGTCCGCAAGCCTCGTCGATACCGACGGGTCGGAGACGATGGCGGTCATCCTGTCCGGCCTGCCGGACGGCGCGGTGCTGAACAGGGGCTCCAACAACGGCGACGGATCCTGGACGCTGAAGCCCTCGGAACTGTCCGGCCTGACCGTCACGCCGCCGCGCAACTATTCCGGTGGCATGGACCTGACGCTGACCGCCACCAGCCTTGAAAGCTCCAACAAGAGCACCGCCATCACCACCGCCAACATCCATGTCGACGTCACGGCGGTGGCCGACGCGCCTACCGTCATCGTCGCCAACGCCTCGGGCAGCGAAGACACGGAAATCGCACTGAACCTCAAGGCGTCCCTCGTCGATACAGACGGGTCGGAGACGATGTCCATCGTCCTGTCCGGCATTCCGGACGGGGCGGTGCTGATCGATGCGAACGGCAACAGGCTGGCGCCCGTCGCCGGCGCGGTCGGCCTGACCGCGGAGCAGCTGAGCGGGCTGAAACTGCTGCCGCCCCCCAACAGCGGCACCGATTTCAACCTGACCCTGACCGCGACGACGAAGGAGCAATCGACCGGCGCCACCGCCACCACCAGTCAGCTGTTCCGCGTCAGCGTCGATCCGGTCGCCGACCAGCCCATCATCACGGCCGGTGCGCTGATCGGGACGGAAGACACCGTTCTGCCGCTGAACCTGTCGGTCGCCCTGTCCGATACCGACGGGTCGGAGCGGCTGGGGCTGGTGACCATCACCGGCGTGCCCGCCGGCGCGCTGCTGTCGGCGGGCACCCGTAACGGCGACGGCAGCTGGACCCTGACGCCGGCCCAGTTGAACGGCCTGTCGCTGACCCCGCCGGCTTATAGCGATGAGGCCATCACCCTGACCGTCACCGCCGTCAGCATCGAGTCCAACGGCAGCACGGCGACCAAGGTGGTGACCGTGCCGATCACACTGAACGCGGTGTCCAACACCCCGACCTTGGCGGTCACCGCCGCCAGCGGGAACGAAGACACGGCGATCAGGCTGACGATCGATCCGGCGCTGACCGACAAAGATGGCTCGGAGACGCTGACCATCACCATCAGCGGCATCCCGGATGACGCCAGGCTGGCCAACAGCGCGGGCGAAACCCTGACCATCACCGGCGGCAGCATCACCCTGAAACCGGACCAGCTTGCCGGTCTGGCGATCACCCCGCCGCCGAACGACGACGCCGACTTCACCCTGACCGTCACGGCGACGGCGACCGACCGCAACAATGCGTTGCCGGTCAGCACCAGCGCGCAGCTGCCGGTGACCGTCGCGCCGGTGACCGACACCCCGACCCTGGATGTCGCGCCTGCGACCGGGGACGAGGATACCCGCATTCCGTTGTCGATCAGCGCGCTGCTGGGCGACACCGATGGCTCGGAGACACTGAGCGTCACCATCAGCGGCATCCCCAGCGGTGCGAAACTCTCCAACTCCGCCGGCGACACCCTGACCATCAGCGGCGGCAAGATCACGCTTAATCCGAAGCAATTGGCCGGTCTGGAGATCAAGCCGCCTCCGAACGACGACAACGACTTCACCCTGACCGTCAAGGCCATCGCCAAGGACGGCGTCGCCGCTCCGGTCGAGGTGAGCAAGACCCTGTCCGTGACGGTCAACCCGGTTTCGGACACCCCGACCCTGACCGTGGCGGCAGCCTCGGGCAACGAGGACTCGGCAATCGCGCTGACCATCAACCCGGCCCTGACCGACAGTTCGGAGAGGCTGACCGTCACCATCAGCGGCATCCCGGATGGCGCCAGGCTGACCAATACCGCGGGCGAGACTCTGACCATCACCGGGGGCAGCATCACCCTCAACCCCGGCCAGCTTGCCGGTCTGAAGATCACCCCGCCGCCGAACGACGACACCGACTTCACCCTGACCGTGACCGCCACCTCCACCGACGGCAGCGCCACCCCGGCCTTCGTCGTGGCGCAGCTGCCGGTTACGGTGACGGCCGTCTCCGACGCGCCGACCCTGGTTCTCCTCCCCGCCACGGGGGTGGAGGACGGGACGATCCCGCTGTCGATCACTCCGGCGTTGATAGATCCTTCGGAGACGCTGACCGTCACCATCAGCGGCATCCCGGCCAAAGCCACCCTGTCCAATGCCGCCGGGGAGACGCTGACCCATTCCAACGGTTCGATCACGCTGACCCCAGACCAGTTGGCCGGGCTGGCGATCAAGCCGGCGCCCGACAGCGGCGCCAGCTTCACCCTGTCCGTCACCGCCACGTCGAAGGACGGCGACGCGCCGGCGGCCACCACCTCCGGCACGCTGGCGGTGACGGTGACCCCGGAGGCGGATACGCCCGATCTCACCGTGGTCCCGGCGGTCAACGGCAGTGAGGATACGGCGATCGCCCTGACGATCACCGCCGCCTCCACCGACATCGACGGGTCGGAAACGGTCAGCGTGCGGATCACCGGCGTGCCGAGCGGCGCCAGCCTGAATCACGGCACCCACAATGCGGACGGCAGCTGGACCCTCACCACCGCACAGCTGGCGGGCCTGACCTACACCCCGCCGGCCGACGCGACCGGACAGGTCATCCTGTCGGTCACGGCGATCGCCCAGGACGGGACCGACAGCGCCGAGGTGACCAGGACCGTGACGGTGACCGTCGATCCGGTGAACGACAAGCCGACCCTGGCCGCCGGCCACGCCGCCGTCGTCATCGCAGCCAGCGCCATCGACCATCCGGCGGTGGCCGCCGATGCGACGATCACCGACGTGGACAGCAGCGTCATGTCCGGCATGTCGATCCGCATCGCCGCCGGCTCGCAGGCCGGCGACACGCTGACCCTGGCCGGAATGACCATCGACACCGATCCGGCCACCGGCCACAAGACCGTGTCCGGTACGGGGATCGAGGTCAGCTGGAACGACGCCACCCACCAGCTTACCCTGGCCGGAGCCGCACCGACCGCCACCTACACCGAAATCCTCCGCCATATGGCCCTGACGCCCGGCGGCACCGGCGCCCGGACGCTGGAGGTGACGGTCAGCGACGACCAGGGGTTGTCGAGCGACCCGATGGCGCTGGAGGTACTGGTTTCGGGCGATGCGACGATGACCGGAAGCGCGGGCGCCGACATCTTCTATGCCGGCAGCGCCACGGTCAGCATGTCGGGCGGCGATGGCGACGACCTGTTCATCTTCGCGCCGCTCAACGGCGACCTGACGATCAATGGCGGCGCGGGCAATTGGACCGATGTGGTCGAGGTCGGGGCCTTCGTCGCCAATGCCGGTGGCAACTGGATGGAGCAGCTCGACGACCAGGGCATTGCCTATACCGTCGACCCTTCGGGCCGCGGCCTGACCTTCGATACCGAAACGACGGTCACGCTGGAGGACCAGAACCAACATCAGCTGGTTCTGCAGAACATCGAAAGGCTGACTTTCTGATGCGGAGGTGCGGCGGGCGCGGAAATTCGACGCGTCCGCCGGTTCAGGCGACCGGCGGCTCTTCCGCCTTGTCTCCCGTCTTGTCCTCCGCCTCCGGCCCGGCCTGCATGTGGGTGATGATCCGCTTCATCAGGCGGGCCAGCATCGCCCGTTCGTCCTCCGCCAGCCCGGCGACGGGCGGACCCAGCGACTGGCGCAACGGGTCGCGGACCAGCAATGCCCGGCCCTCGTCGGTCAGGTCGAACAGCCAGCCGCGCTTGAATCCCGGATGGGGCCGGCGGGCGAGCAGGCCCTTGTCCACCAGGGTGGCGACGGTGCGCGAGACCGGGGCGAGGTGGATTCGCTGGAACCGGGCCAGCGCCGTCAGGGTGCGTGCCGGTTCCGGCGAGTCGTGGAAATAGCGCAACGCCACCCACTGCGCCGGGAAAAGCCCGTCGGCGAAGCCGATGCCGTAGACAAGCCTGCTGACATGATCCAGCAAGGTGATCAGATCATCATCGGCAGACCAGCCGTCGCCCTGCGGCGTTTCGAACACGCGCGTCTCCCACTCCCGAAACCACATTGAACCGACCGGCCGCAAGCTTTGTCGGCGACTGTATCGGAGTCAATACACCAGCGGAAGCGGAGGTGCTCGCGCAGGCGTAGTAAAAGTATTTTAAAAGTTCTTGCGGATTATCGGTGCGGGAAACTCATCGCGATCCGCTGCAAAGATTTGGCGAAACGTGGGGTCGGCTCCCACGTCTGTTCCTGGCCGGCATGCCGGCATCGGCGATCTTGCCCAGTCAAGCGATGGACCAGAGGGACATGACCAGCTTTCCCCACACGACCAACGCCTTCCTGTTCGACCTGGACGGTACGCTGACCGACACCGTGTATCAGCATGTGCTGGCCTGGAAGGAGGCGCTCGACGAGGAGGGGATTGCGTTGTCGGTGTGGCGCATCCACCGCAAGATCGGCATGAGCGGCGGGCTGTTCACCAACATGTTGCTGCGGGAAACCGGCCTTGCCGTCGACCCGGACCTTCTCGACCGGCTGCGCCGCCGCCATGCGGAGGCCTACAGGCGGCTGTCCACCGGGGTCGTGCCGCTGCCCGGCGCGCGGGATCTGCTGGAGGCGCTGACCGGTATGGGCATTCCCTGGGCGATCGCCACCAGCGGACGGATGGAAACCGCAAGGCCGGCGCTGGAAAAGCTGGGCGTCGATCCCGGCCGCGCCCCGGTGGTGACCCGTGGCGAGGTCCAATATGCCAAGCCCGACCCCGACCTGTTCCTGGCCGCCGCCGCCCGGATCGGCGTCGACATCGCGAGCGCTTTCGTGGTTGGCGACAGCATCTGGGACATGATCGCGGCCCAGCGTGCGCGTGCGCTCGGCATCGGCCTGCTGTCGGGCGGTTATGGCCGGGAGGAGTTGGAGCGCTCCGGCGCCCTGCGCGTCTACGAGGATCCCGCCGACATGCTGAAGCATCTGGACGAGGTCGGCGGGCGCCGCTGAACGGCCGGTGGCTTGCCGTGTGCCCTCCGGCCCCGATCCGGCACAAAAAAAAGAGCCGTCGGAAATCCGGCGGCTCTGAAGTCCGAGAGGAACGTCCAACAAGTTGTGCCGCGATCTGACCACGGCGCATCCAGCGGTACGAAGACTAATATACTAATATCTTATCATTTTGGCAAGCATCTTCGGCCGCCCGTCAGCCTTTTTGTCCGATCGCCTCTCGGCCTCGGCGAAAATGGCGCCGGCCCATGTTGTGAGGCGACAGGGCGACACATATCTTGCAAAGGTGATATATCAGGTCGCTATGCAGCGCAGTGCGGCGGCGGGAGTGGAATCCGCGACGAAATGACACGCGTCATTGCGTCGGTCCATCGGGAAGCGGACTCTTTCCCCGGCCGACCGCCGTTTCCTGCCGCGTTCTCCGCCGGGTTCCGCCATTGCCGGACCTGCCCAGCGGAGGCGCAGCAAGGAGACGGCCGCCGCCACGCAAGAGGACTTTTTCCGGCATGACCAACACACCGACACCGACCGCCTCCACCCAGGCCGCTCAGCGTTCCGCCGCAACTTCCGTCCGCATCATGGACGGCAACGAGGCGGCGGCATCGGTGGCCTACCGCGCCAGCGACGTGATCGCGATCTATCCGATCACGCCGTCCTCGCCGATGGGGGAGTTCGCCGACGAATGGTCGGCGGCGCGTCGTCCCAACCTGTGGGGAAGCGTCCCCGAGGTGGTGGAGATGCAGTCGGAGGGTGGTGCGGCCGGCGCCGTTCACGGCGCTTTGCAGGCCGGCGCGCTGGCGACGACCTTCACCGCGTCGCAGGGCCTGCTGCTGATGATCCCCAACATGTACAAGATCGCCGGGGAACTGACGCCCTTCTGCATGCATGTGGCGGCCCGCACGCTGGCGACGCATGCGCTGTCGATCTTCGGCGATCATTCCGACGTGATGGCCTGCCGCCAGACCGGCTTCGCCATGCTGGCCTCCGCCAATGTGCAGGAGGCGCACGACATGGCTCTGGTCGCCCATGCCGCCACCTTGCGGGCGCGGGTGCCCTTCCTGCATTTCTTCGACGGCTTCCGCACCTCGCACGAATTCAACTGCGTCGAGATACTGTCGGACGAGGATCTGCGCGCGCTGGTCGACGACGCCTGCGTCGATGCCCACCGCCGCCGCGGCCTGACCCCGGACCATCCCGTCATACGCGGCACGGCGCAGAACCCGGACGTCTTCTTCCAGGCGCGCGAGGCCGCCAACCCCTATTACGATGCCTGCCCGGCCATCGTGCAGGAGATGATGGACCGGCTGGCCGCGCGCACCGGCCGCGCCTATCGGCTGTTCGACTATGCCGGCCATCCGCAGGCGGAGCGCGTGGTGGTGGTCATGGGGTCCGGTGCCGAGACCTGCGCCGGCGCGGTCCGTCGGCTCGCGGCGGAGGGGGAGCGGGTCGGCTGCCTGACCGTCCGCCTGTTCCGCCCCTTCGCCGTCGCCGGCTTCGTTTCGGCCCTGCCGCCGACCGTCCGGCGCATCGCCGTTCTCGACCGCACCAAGGAGCCGGGCGCCGTCGCCGACCCGCTCTATCTCGACGTGGTCGCGGCGCTGGCGGAGGCCCGTGCGGAAAACCCGGCGCTTGGCGAACCTGTGGTGATCGCCGGCCGCTACGGCCTGTCGTCGAAGGAGTTCACTCCGGCAATGGCGAAGGCGGTGTTCGACGAACTGAAGCGCGAACGCCCGAAGCGCCGCTTCACCATCGGCATCACCGATGACGTCACCCACCATTCGATCCCCTGGGATCCGGCCTGGGGCATGGAGGAGCCGGGCGTGTCCCGCGCGGTCTTCTTCGGGCTTGGCGCCGACGGCACGGTGGGCGCCAACAAGAATTCGATCAAGATCATCCAGGCCCGCGCCGCCAGATCCGGAACCGGCGGCCACGCCCAGGCCTATTTCGTCTATGACAGCCGGAAATCCGGCTCCACCACGGTGTCGCACCTGCGCTTCGCCAGCGAACCGATCCATGCGCCCTATCTGATCGGTGAGGCCGAATTCGTCGCCTGTCACCATCTGCCGCTGATGGAGCGGGTGGAGGTGGTGGAGATGGCCGCCCCCGGCGCCACGGTCCTGTTGAACGCCCCCGGCACGCCGCAACAGGTGTGGGACGCCCTGCCGGCCGAGGTACAGCGCATCTGCATCGACCGCCGGCTGTCGCTCCATGCCATCGACGCCGGCGCGGTCGCGCGCGAGGTCGGGCTCGGCCGCCGCGTCAACACCATCATGCAGACCTGTTTCTTCGCGCTATCGGGCGTGATGCCGGTCGAGGACGCCATCGCCGACATCAAGGCGGCCGTCGTCAAGACCTACTCCCGCCGCGGCGAGGAGGTGGTGAGGCGCAACATCGCCGCCGTCGATCAGGCGCTTGCCCATCTGCGCGCCGTGCCGGTGCCCGATCGCGTCACCGCCGACCATGACCGGCCGGCCCCGGTGCCGGAAACGGCTCCCGATTTCGTCAAGCGCGTCACCGCCATGATGATCGCCGGCCATGGCGACCGGCTGCCGGTGTCCGCCTTTCCGGTGGACGGCACCTGGCCGACAGGCACCTCCAAATACGAACGCCGCGGCATCGCGGCGGAGGCGCCGGGCTGGAACGCCGGCCTCTGCATCGAATGCAACAAATGCGTGCTGGTCTGCCCGCATGCGGCGATCCGCGCCACGGTGGTTCCGGAGTCTGCCCTGGCCGGCGCGCCGGCCGGCTTCGAGACCATCCCCTACAAGGGCCGCGAGTTCCCCGGCGGGCGCTATCGCCTGCAGGTGTCGCCGGCCGACTGTACCGGCTGCACGCTCTGCGTCGCCGTCTGCCCGGCCCAGGAGAAGGGCGGCTCCGGCCGCAAGGCGCTGGAGATGCGGCCGGTCCAGGCGCTGGCCGGGCAGCAGGAGGCCTTCGACTTCTTCCGCAGCCTGCCGGCCATCCCGCGCGAATCCGTTCCGGCCACGGTCAAGCACACCCAACTGCTGGAGCCGCTGTTCGAGTTCTCCGGCGCCTGTGCCGGCTGCGGCGAGACGCCCTACATCAAGATGCTGACCCAGCTGTTCGGCGACCGCATGGTGATGGCGAATGCCACCGGCTGCTCGTCGATCTTCGGGGGCAACCTGCCGACCACCCCCTACACCACCGACGCCAGCGGCCACGGCCCGGCCTGGGCCAACTCGCTGTTCGAGGACAATGCGGAGTTCGGCCTGGGCATGCGCGTCGCCATCGACCAGATGGCCGAACAGGCTCGCGACACGCTGGCGCTTCTGTCCGCCCGGCTGGAACCCGGTCTGGTGACGGAGCTGCTGGAGGCCGAGCAATCCGATTCGGCCGGCATCGCCGCCCAGCGCGGCCGCGTCGCCACCCTGATGGGGCAGCTTGCCGGGGTGAAGGATCCGCTGGCCCGCCGGCTGGAGCAGCTGGCCGATTATCTGGTGCGCAAATCGGTGTGGATCGTCGGCGGCGACGGCTGGGCCTACGACATCGGCTATGGCGGGCTCGACCATGCGCTGGCGTCCGGGCGCGACGTGAACATCCTGGTGATGGACACGGAGGTCTATTCCAACACCGGCGGCCAGCAGTCCAAGGCGACGCCGATCGGCGCTTCCGCCAAGTTCGCAGCCGCCGGCCGGTCCGCCGCCAAGAAGGATTTGGGGCTGATGGCGATGGCCTACGACCATGTCTATGTCGCCCGCACCGCCTTCGGCGCCCGCGACAGCCATACGCTGAACGCCCTGATGGAGGCGGAATCCTATCGCGGCCCGTCGCTGGTCCTCGCCTACAGCCATTGCGTCGCCCATGGCTTCGATCTGTCGCACGGGCTGGAGCACCAGAAGCAGGCGGTGGACAGCGGCCACTGGTCGCTCTACCGCCGCGACCCGCGCCGCCTTGCCGCCGGCAAGTCCGCCCTGCAGTTGGACAGCGGCGCCCCCTCCGCCGGGCTTGCGGCGTTCATGGCCGGCGAGTCGCGCTTCAGCGCGGTGGAGCGCAGCAACCCCGAGCGCTACCAAGCCCTGCTGGACGAGGCCGAGGCGGAGATCCGCCGCAAGCGCCAGATGTTCGAGCACATGGCGGGGTTCAAGGAGTAGGGGGTAGCTCCGGGTCGGGTGATCGCAGGTCGGGGCGCGTCCGTTCGGTTGCGTCCCGCAAGGCACGGCTTCGGCGACACCGACCTTGACCCTTCGAATCGCCGAGTTGGAGCTTGACGCGGCGGTGCTTCGCCATCGCCTGTTGCATGTCTCCCCGGCTCTGCAGGAAGATTGCGACCTTTGGGCGAGCCCAGGATGATCGGGCGGCGATTGACTATACGCGAGGAAGACCGGCGATGCAGACGACCGAACCGAGGAAGCGGACACGCCGCGGCACCCAACGGGTGACCATGACCGACGTGGCGAACGCCGCCGACGTGTCGCCCAGCACCGTGTCGCTCTACCTCCGCCGTCCCGAGGCGGTGTCCCGGCACCTTGCCGAGCGGGTCGCCCGCGTCATCGACGAGATGGGCTATGTGCCCAATCTGGTGGCCGGCAGCCTTGCCGCGGCGCGCAGCCGCACCGTCGGCGTCATCCTGCCGAGTATCCTGAACTCCTTCTTCGCCGAGACCTACAACACGCTGCAGGGCATGTTCCAGGCGGCGCATTACCAGACCCTGCTGGGCGTCAGCGAGTTCAGCCCGGAGGAGGAGGAAAGCCTGATCCGCGCCTTCCTCGCCTGGTCGCCGGCGGCGATGGTGGTCACCGGCTTCCACCACACCGAGCGCACCCGCGCCATGCTGGCCTCCTGCGGGGTGCCGGTGGTGGAGATGTGGGATATGCCCTTCCATCCCGGCGAAGCGGTCGGCATCAGCGTCGGCTTCTCGCATTTCGAGGTCGGCCGCATGCAGACCAGCCACCTCTACGACCAGGGCAGCCGCAAGGTCGCCTATATCGGCGCCGCCGCCCATCAGGACCTGCGCGTGCGCAGCCGCACCGACGGTTATGAGGCGGAAGTGTTGCGCCGCGGCCTGCACGAGCCCATCGACTTCACCGTTCCCGACGCCGCAACGACGGAGGTCGGGCGCTGGCTGATCGACGAGATCCTGACGCGCCATCCCGACATCGACGGCGTGGTCTGCTCCAACGACGCGCTGGCGCTGGGTGTCCTGTTCGAGGTGACCCGCCGCGACCTGCGGGTGCCGGAGGATCTGGCGGTGGTGGGATTCGGGGATCTGCCCTTCAGCAACTCCTGCCCGCCGCCGCTGACGACCGTCCGCCCGCCCCAGCGCGAGATCGGCCGCCTCAGCGCGACGCAGATTCTCGCGGCGCTGGATGGAGTCCGCACCACGCCCCGGCACCACAACCTCGATTGCGAACTGGTGATCCGCGGCAGCACCCGGCCGGTGGGGAAGGGGTAGGAGGCGGGGGACAGCCCTTCCTTCAAAGGTTTGGAGCGCCATTCCCATATCCGCACGCGCGTGTGGTTGACGCTTACTATTATCATTAGGATAATAAGTAAGTTCAAACACAACCCATAACGCAGGGTGGATTACGCTCATGGCGCTCGGACTGCACTCATCCCGCCGTAATTTCCTTGTCGGTGCCGGCGGTTTCGCCGGGGCCGCCGCCGCGGCGCGGCTGATGCCGGGGGCCGCCTTCGCGGCGGAAGCGGGTGGGGCGTACTGCCCGCCGCCCTCGGCCTGGTCCGATCTGGCGAAGGCGGTGAAGGGCGGGGTGCTGCGGCCGGAGGATCCGTTCTTCGCCGATGTCTGCCGCCCCAACAACCTGCGCTATGGCGCCACACTGCCGGCCGGCATCGCCCGCTGCGCGAGCCCTGCGGATGTCCAGGCCTGCATCCAATGGGTGAAGCAGCAGGCCATGCCCTTCGCCGTGCGCTCCGGCGGCCACAGCTATGCCGGGTTTTCCACCACGCCCGGCCTGCTGATCGACATGACCAGGATGACGGGGGCGAAACCGCTGCCGGGCAAGGACGGGCTGGTCGAGGTCCAGGGCGGCACGCTCAACTCCGCCGTCTACAAGCAGATGGAACGGCTGGGCCGGACCATCACCCACGGGCGCTGCGATACCGTCGGCGCCGCCGGCTTCCTGCTGGGCGGCGGCATCGGTTTCAACATGCGCAAATACGGCATGGCCTCCGACCTGCTGCACGCGACCGAACTGGTGACCGCCGACGGCAGCCATGTCAAGGTCGATGCCGGCACCGACTCCGCCCTCTACTGGGCCTGCCGAGGCGGCGGCGGCGGCAATTTCGGCATCAACACCTCCTTCACCCTGGAAACCCGCCCGGCGGAGGCGGTGACGGTGTTCAACCTGACCTGGTCCAAGGATCTGCCGAAGGTTCTGAAGCTTCTTCTGACCGAACTGGCGACCGCGCCCGACGATTTCGGCAGCAAGATCAACGTCACCATCCCCAGCCGGCAGGAGCAGTGCGACAAGGCGCCGGTCCGCGTCTCCATCCTTGGCCAGCTTCACAAGTCGAAGGTGACGCTGAAGGAGATCTTCAAATCCACCTGGGAGTGGATCGACTGGTCCAAGTCGGAGCTGTTGGAGGATGTGCCCTATTGGGCGGCGCAGGATTTCCTGGTCGAGACGACCTTCCCCTATTACTACCAGGAAAAGTCCAGCTACATGAAGGCGGCGGACATCGGCGACGAGGCCATCGCCGCGATGTTCGACTGGGCGGCGAAGATGCCCGCCACGTCGATGCCGGTGGCCTTCAAGTTCTTCCAGGTCGGCGGCGCCATCAACCGGGTCGGGCCGGCCGAGACCGCCTATGTCCACCGCGGCTATGACTGGCTGTTCACGGTCGAGGCCAACTGGTGGCGGCCGACGGATTCGGCCCTGCTGATCGAGCAGGCGCTGGAGTGGCAGCAGCGCTTCTACGACGACGTCAACCGCCGCACCAAGGCGACCGGCGCCTTCCAGAACTTCCCCGACCCGGCGCTGGCCGATTGGCAGCGGGCCTATTACGGCGAGAATCTCGCCAAGCTGGCCGAGGTGAAGAAGGCGGTCGATCCGACCATGCTCTTCACCTTCGCGCAGGCGATCCGCCCGGCCTGATTGCCCGGCCCGATTGCCTCGTTGGGCCGTCGAATGGGGGCCTGCGGGATCAGTCCGCCCGCAGCCCCCGCGCCTGGAACTGCCCGCGCACCCGCTCCACCAGCTCGCGCGAGGGCGGCTCGGTGTCGCTGAGGGTGTAGCGGCGGCCCAGCGCCTTCCATTTGTGTTCGCCCATCTTGTGGAAGGGCAGCACGTCGACCCGGTCGACGACGCCGAGCCCGGCCACGAAATCGGCCAGCCCGTCGATCTCGGCCGCGTCGTCGGTCAGGTTGGGGACCAGCACATAACGCAGCCAGATGCGCTTGTTCAGCTCGGCCAGCCTTTCGGCGAATTCCAGTGTCGGGCGCAGCGCAACGCCGGTCAGATGGCGGTAGGACTTTTCCGAAAAGGCCTTGATGTCGAGCAGGACGAGGTCGACGTCCTCCAGCAGATGGTCGTCGGCATGCTTGCCGAGGAAGCCGGACGTGTCGAGTGCGGTGTGCAGACCGAGCTCCTTCGCCCCGCGCAGGATGGCGGCGGTGAATTCCGGCTGGACCAGCGGCTCGCCACCGCTCAACGTCAGCCCGCCATGGGCCCGCTTCAGGAAGTCCGCGTAGAGCGCGATGTCCTCCAGCACGTCGGCGGAGGTCGTCCGCGTTCCGTCATGCATGTGCTGGGTGTCGGGGTTGTGGCAGTAGAGGCAGCGCAGCGGACAGCCGGACATGAACAGCACATAGCGAATCCCCGGCCCATCCACGGTGCCGCCGGTTTCGACCGAATGGATCCAGCCGGAAACGGAGTTGGGGCGGGTTTGGGAAAGTACCTGCGTCATGGACCTTGCTCTCTCGAAAAGCGGCTTTGCCGGAAGCCCTCGGCGCCCGTCCGGCCCCCTCCCGCCGAGGGCGGGAGAGGGCCGGGAAGGGGCCTGGAACCTTAACTGGCAACGACGCCGGGAAAACCAACCCGGCGCCGCCGCTTTCCGCACGTCCTCAGTGCTTGTCGTGGAACGTGCGGCTGATGACGTCGAGCTGCTGCTCGCGCGTCAGCTTGATGAAGTTCACCGCATAGCCGGAAACCCGGATGGTCAGCTGCGGATACAGCTCCGGATGATCCATGGCATGCAGCAGCGTGTCGCGGTCGAAGACGTTGACGTTGATGTGGTGGCCGCCCTGGGCGGCATAGCCGTCCAGCATGCCGACCAGATTGTCCACGCGCTCGTCTTCCGTCCGGCCCAGGGCGCCCGGGACGATGGTGAAGGTGTAGCTGATGCCGTCCTGCGCATGGGCGTAGGGCAGCTTGGCGACACTGGCCATCGACGCGACCGCACCCTTCTTGTCCCGCCCGTGCATCGGGTTCGCACCCGGCGCGAAGGGCTGGCCGGCCTTGCGGCCGTCCGGCGTATTGCCGGTCTTCTTGCCGTAGACCACGTTGGAGGTGATCGTCAGCACCGACTGGGTCGCGACGGCGTTCCGGTAGGGCTTCTGCTTGCGCAGGGCCTTCATGAAGCGCTCGACCGTCCAGACCGCGATGTCGTCCACCCGGGCGTCGTTGTTGCCGAAGGCCGGATAGTCGCCCTCGATCTCGAAATCGGTGGCGAGGCCCTTCTCGTCGCGGATGACCTTGACCTTGGCGTGCTTGATCGCCGACAGGCTGTCCGCCACCACGCTGAGGCCGGCGATGCCGCAGGCCATCGTGCGCAGGATGTCGCGGTCGTGCAGGGCCATCTCCAGCCGCTCGTACATGTACTTGTCGTGCATGTAGTGGATGGAGTTCAGCGCGTTCATGTAGACCTTGGCCAGCCACTCCATCATCGGCTCGAAGCGGGCCATGACCTCGTCATAGTCCAGCACGTCGCCGGTGATCGGGGCGAAGGCCGGGCCGACCTGCTCGCCGGAAACCTCGTCCTTGCCGCCGTTGATGGCGTACATCAGCGTCTTGGCCAGGTTGGCGCGGGCGCCGAAGAACTGCATCTGCTTGCCGATGCGCATGGCGGACACGCAGCAGGCGATGCCGTAGTCGTCGCCCCAATAGCCGCGCATCAGGTCGTCGTTCTCGTACTGGACCGAGCAGGTCTTGATCGAGGTGTCGGCGCAGAAGCGCTTGAAGCCCTCCGGCAGCCTCTCCGACCACAGCACCGTCAGGTTCGGCTCCGGCGCCGGGCCCAGGTTGTGCAGGGTCTGCAGCATGCGGAAGTTGGTCTTGGTGACCAGCGTCCGGCCGTCCAGCCCCATGCCGCCCAGGCATTCCGTGACCCAGGTCGGGTCGCCCGAGAACAGCTGGTCGTATTCCGGCGTGCGCAGGAAGCGGACCATGCGCAGCTTCATGACGAAGTGGTCGATCATCTCCTGGGCTTCGGCCTCGGTGATGACGCCGTCACGCAGGTCGCGGTCGATGTAGATGTCGAGGAAGCTGGACACGCGGCCCAGCGACATGGCCGCGCCGTTGGCCTCCTTGACCGCCGCCAGATAGGCCAGATAGGTCCACTGCACCGCTTCGCGGGCGTTGGAGGCCGGGCGGCTGACGTCGAAGCCGTAGGAGGCGGCCATCTGGACCAGTTCCTTCAGCGCGCGGATCTGCTCGGAGATCTCCTCGCGCAGGCGCAGGACGTCCTCGTCGATGCGGCTGACCTCCAGCGAGGCCTGCTGCTCCTTCTTGTCCTTGATCAGGAAATCGGCGCCGTACAGGGCCAGCCGGCGGTAATCGCCGATGATGCGGCCGCGGCCGTAGGCGTCGGGCAGGCCGGTGATGACGCCGGACTTGCGGCAGCGCAGCATCTCGGGCGTGTACACGTCGAACACGCCGTCATTGTGCGTCTTGCGCAGGCTCGGGAACACCTCCTCCAGCTTCGGTGACGGGGTGAAGCCGTAGGCCTCCAGGCCGTTCTTGACCATGCGCCAGCCGCCGAACGGCATGATCGCGCGCTTCAGCGGCTTGTCGGTCTGCAGGCCGACGATGACCTCCAGATCGCGGTCGATGTAGCCGGGGGCGTGTGAGGTGATCGAGGCGAAGGTTTCGGTGTCGGCATCCAGCACGCCGCCCTTGGCGGCGCGTTCCTGCTTCAGCAGGTCGGTGACCTTGGCGAACAGCGCGGTGGTGCGGGCGGTGGGGCCGGCGACGAAGCCCGCGTCCCCTTCATAGGGGCGCAGGTTGCGCTGGATGAAATCGCGGACGTCGACCGAGCGGCGCCAGACGCCTGGGGCAAAGCCGCGCCAGGGGTTGGCGGCGGACTTCTGCTCCGTGGCCTCGGCAAGTCCGTCCATCAGCAGGGTGTCCATGATGACTCCTCAGAGATTAAACCGTCGGCGCGGATCGAATCCCGTGTCGGCGGTCTCGTGGTGCCCGCAAACCGGCGGGGCGACAGGAAACATAGGCGCGAAGGGCGCCGAAATCGTTGATACACGTCATATTTTTCAGGCGGGGCGGCCGCGGTCGATGCCGCGTTTCGCCCCACTCTGTAGTTTTACTACATACTCTCGCACGACCCCCTCGACAAGAGGGGAGGCCGGACATTTTGTCGCAGTGTGCGGTGCAAAATACTGGCAATTCATGGGAAGCATGCCTCGCCGCCGGGTTGGAATCGGTCGTTCGCAGCGCTATGTATGTAGCTTTACTACATATGCTAGACTGACGCCCATTCTCAATGGAGTTTCCCCCACATGCTGGCGAGAATCGCCGCCGTCCGCGACCAGATCCGCCCATCTGAGCGCAAGTTGGCGGACTACGCAATTGCACATCCGGGTGATGTCATCAACCTATCGATGGCGGAGCTCGCCGAACGCGCCGGAGTAAGCGAACCGACGGTGGCGCGTTTCTGCTCGGCCCTCGGTTGCCGCGGATTCCGTGAGTTCAAGATCAAACTGGCGCAGGACATCGCCGGCGGCATGCCCTTCCTGCACCAGGAACTGTCGGTCGGCGGGGAGTTGGATGGCGACGGCGGCGTGCCCGGGGCGGTGCTGGCCGGCAAGCTGTTCGACCGGACCATCGCCACGCTGATGCAGGTGCGCAACAACCTGCCCACGGATGCGGTGGACCGCGCCGCCGACATTCTCGCGGCCTCGCGCCGGATCGAGTTCTACGGTTCCGGCAATTCGGGCTCGGTGGCGGAGGACATCCAGCGCAAGTTCTTCCGCCTGGGCATTCCCACCGTCGCCTACAGCGATTCCCACCTCTATTTCGCGTCGGCCCTCACGCTGACGAAGGGCGATGCGGTGGTGGCGGTGTCCAGCACCGGCCGGACCCGCGACATTCTGGATGCCGTCCAGAACGCCCGCAAGGCCGGCGCCGCCGTCATCGCCCTGACCCGCTCCGGCACGCCGTTGGCGGAGATGGCGACGGTCAGCCTGGTGGCCGACATCGCCGACGATTTCGACATCCACTCTCCCATGACCGTCCGCATCGCGCATCTGGTGCTGGGCGACATCCTGTCCATCGCCGTGGCCCTGCGGATGGGCGACACCCTGCAGGAGCGCCTCAAGCGGCATGACCGCGCCGTGGATGCCCATGTGTCGGAGCGGCAGGCGGCCGAGGATAGTTAAGACAGGTCAGAGGTTCCGGCGGGTGCATGTCCCCACACCGCGGCTTACCGCGCCCCCGGTAGCTTCGCTCCCCCACGGGCATAGAGCTGGATCGGCCGGCAATCCTCGTCGAGCGTGACCACCACCGCGCCCGGCTGGTCGTTCAGGTACACCCAGGCATCCCAGCGGACGATTCTGTCGCGGAGTTCGTCGCGGTAGATGCCGTAGCTCAACCCACGGATGTCCGAAGCCGGGATGCCGGCGCCGGTCAGCACGGATGCCACCGACGGGTTGCAGCTGTTCGAGGCGTTGCGGTCCAGTGCGGCCAGCACGGCTGGGTCAGGAGGGGCGACCGGTGGCGGAGCGATGGATCCGCAGGCCGCAAGCACGAGGGTCAGCGCGCCTGCCGCCGCAACGGCGGGGATTCTCGGAGTTCTCATGAGCGGGCACCGTTCCTTCTCTTTGCACCTGTCCGAATATGGGGGCGCATCGCCGACCCGGCGATTGCACCTTCGCCAAGCTCCTTGCCGCCAAACCTATAGCGGCCAAGCCTCCTGCGGCATGATCGCCGGCCGGCCGCGGCAGTGGATCCCGGGTCTTGCCTCCCGCTCGCCTTTGGCGCAAGAGGTGAGGGAAGACCACCTGCAACGTCCACGCTGCGGAGCCGCAAGCCATGTCCACCGGCCAGAATTTCGTCCCCACCTGCGACCTGTTCGACCGCTTCAAGGACGCCGCCCGCTATGTCCTGCCGGGCTTCCGCGACTTCGGCGCCGTCACCCGCTTCGCCGGGGAGGTCGTCACCGTGAAGTGTCTGGAGGACAACTCCCGCGTCAAGGAACTGCTGGCGACGCCCGGTGCGGGCCGCATCCTGGTGGTGGACGGCGCCGGAAGCCTGCGCTGCGCCCTGATGGGCGACATGATCGCCGCCTCCGCGGTCAGGAACGGCTGGGCCGGCGTGGTGATCTGGGGCTGCGTCCGCGACGTGGCCGAACTGGCGACCCTGCCGCTGGGCATCAAGGCGCTGGCATCGATTCCGCGCGCCTCGACCCGGCGCGACCAGGGGCTGGTCGACGTGGCCGTGGAACTGCCGGGCGCCCTCGTCCAGCCGGGCGACATGCTGTTCGCCGACGAGGATGGCATCGTCGTCCTGACGCCGGAGCAGGCCGCCGCGCTGAAATAAACCCGGGGCGGGGAAGTGGTCATACCAAACACCGGTAATACCAGTGCAGAAGCAGAGGCCATTTCGTCCTGTCCGCTTCACGTAAGCGGGGCGCCCCCTTGCGCTTTCATTTAAGCGGGCATATAAACCCGACCTGAGTTCAAGCGGGCCGTCTCACGGTTCCCATCCAAGGGCCGGCCTTTCATTTATGAGGAACCCTGCCGTGCTCGAAGCCTACCGCCAGCACGCGGCCGAACGCGCCGCCCTCGGAATCCCGGCCCTGCCCCTCACCGCGAAGCAGACGTCCGAGCTGATCGACCTGCTGAAGGCCCCGCCGGCGGGGGAGGAGGCCTTTCTCCTCGACCTGATCACCAACCGCGTCCCGGCCGGCGTCGATGATGCCGCCCGCGTCAAGGCCGGCTTCCTGGCCGCCGTCGCCAAGGGCAACGACAGCTCGCCGCTGATCTCCAAGGTGAAGGCCACCGAACTGCTGGGCACCATGCTCGGCGGCTTCAACGTGCAGCCGCTGATCGACCTGCTGTCGGACGCCGAATGCGGCGCCGCCGCCGCGGAAGGCCTGAAGAAGACCCTGCTGGTCTTCGACTTCTTCCACGACGTCAAGGAACTGGCCGACAAGGGCAACGCCAACGCCAAGGCGGTCCTGCAATCCTGGGCCGACGCGGAGTGGTTCACCTCGCGTCCGGAAGTCCCGGCCTCGATGACGCTGACGGTCTTCAAGGTGTCGGGCGAGACCAACACCGACGACCTGTCGCCGGCCCCGGACGCCTGGAGCCGCCCGGACATCCCGCTGCACGCGCTCGCCATGCTGAAGAACCCGCGTCCGGGCATCGAGGCCGACGAGCCGGGCCAGCGCGGCCCGACGAAGCAGCTGGAAGAGCTGAAGAAGAAGGGCAACCTGATCGCCTATGTCGGCGACGTGGTCGGCACCGGCTCCTCGCGCAAGTCCGCCACCAACTCGGTGCTGTGGTTCACGGGCGAGGATATCCCGTTCGTCCCGAACAAGCGCTTCGGCGGCGTCTGCCTCGGCACCAAGATCGCCCCGATCTTCTACAACACCATGGAAGACGCCGGCGCCCTGCCCATCGAGTTGGACGTCAACAAGATGGAGATGGGCGACGTCATCGAGCTGCGCCCCTATGAAGGCAAGGCCCTGAAGAACGGCGAGGTCATCGCCGAGTTCGCCGTCAAGTCCGAGGTGATCTTCGACGAGGTGCGTGCCGGCGGCCGCATCCCGCTCATCATCGGCCGCGGCCTGACCGCCCGCGCCCGCGAGGCGCTGGGTCTGGCCCCGTCGACCCTGTTCCGCCAGTCGGCATCCCCGGCCGACACCGGCAAGGGCTTCACGCTGGCCCAGAAGATGGTCGGCCGCGCCTGTGGTCTGCCGGAAGGCAAGGGCGTCCGTCCGGGCACCTATTGCGAGCCGAAGATGACCACGGTGGGTTCGCAGGACACCACCGGCCCGATGACCCGCGACGAGCTGAAGGATCTGGCCTGCCTGGGCTTCTCGGCCGATCTGGTGATGCAGTCCTTCTGCCACACCGCCGCTTATCCGAAGCTGGTGGACGTGAAGATGCACCACGAGCTGCCGGACTTCATCTCCACCCGCGGCGGCGTCGCGCTGCGCCCCGGCGACGGCGTCATCCACTCCTGGCTGAACCGGCTGCTGCTGCCGGACACCGTCGGCACCGGCGGCGACAGCCACACCCGCTTCCCGATCGGCATCAGCTTCCCGGCCGGTTCCGGTCTGGTCGCCTTCGCCGCCGCCACCGGCGTCATGCCGCTGGACATGCCGGAATCGGTGCTGGTCCGCTTCAAGGGCGAAATGCAGCCGGGCGTCACCCTGCGTGACCTCGTCAACGCCATCCCGCTCTACGCGATCAAGGCCGGCCTGCTGACGGTCGAGAAGAAGGGCAAGAAGAACATCTTCTCCGGCCGCATCCTGGAGATCGAAGGTCTGCCGGAGTTGAAGGTCGAGCAGGCGTTCGAGCTGACCGACGCCTCGGCCGAGCGTTCGGCTGCGGGCTGCACCGTGCTCCTGAACAAGGAGCCGATCATCGAGTACATGACCTCCAACATCACGCTGATGAAGTGGATGATCGCCAACGGGTACGCCGACGCGCGCACCCTGGAGCGCCGCATCAAGGCGATGGAGGCGTGGATCGCCGATCCGCAGCTGCTGAAGCCGGACGCCGACGCCGAGTATGCCGCGGTGATCGAGATCGATCTGGCCGACATCAAGGAGCCGATCCTGGCCTGCCCGAACGATCCAGACGACGTGAAGACGCTGTCCGAGGTCGCCGGCGACAAGATCGACGAGGTGTTCATCGGCTCCTGCATGACCAACATCGGCCACTTCCGCGCCGCCGGTAAGATCCTGAACGGCAAGTCGGACATCCCGACCCGCCTGTGGATCGCCCCGCCGACGAAGATGGACGCGATGATGCTGACCGAGGAAGGCTATTACGCCACCCTCGGCAAGGCCGGTGCGCGCATGGAGATGCCGGGCTGCTCGCTGTGCATGGGCAACCAGGCGCAGATCCGCAAGGGCTCGACCGCCATCTCGACCTCGACCCGCAACTTCCCGAACCGTCTGGGCATCGACACCCGCGTCTACCTGTCGTCGGCCGAACTGGCCGCCGTCGCGGCGCTGCTGGGCAAGATCCCGACCAACGAGGAGTATCTGGCCCAGGTCGGCGTGGTGAACAAGGCCGCCGCCGACGTCTACCGCTACATGAACTTCGACCAGATCCCGGCTTTCCAGGAAGTCGCGGAAAAGGTCGCCGTCCCGGCCTGATAGCCGGACACAGCGGTCAGTGACGAAAACCCCCGCCGGAGCGCTCCGGCGGGGGTTTTCTATTGTGGAGCTTTCAGCCTCGCACCGCGCTCCTGAAGGCGGCAGCCAGTCCGGCGAGCGCCTCGCGCGGTCGTCCATCCTTCACCCTCGTGTGCAAGATCACAGGCAGACGCGGCAAGGCCGGAAGGCCGAGCCTGGGACCGACGTCGACGGCACCGAATGGCACCATGCGTGGGGACAATGCTGCGACGCCTAGTCCGGCCATGACGGCCGCCGCCACCGCGGCCACGCCGCCGCCGACGAAGATTTCCGTCCAAGGCACATCCGCCGCGTCGAGAAGCTGTCCGGCCAGTGCCCGCACTCCACAGGGCTCGGCCATCGTGGCGATCGGCAGAGGTTCGTCCGCCCGATGCTGCCAGCTTGGCGCCGCGAACCAGCCGAATTGTTCTTCGGTGAGTAGCTGGCCGTCATTGCGCCCGGCGTGCAGGCGGACGATCACGGTGTCGAGTTCCCGGCGGTCGAAGCTCTGAAGCAGATCCCCCGACGATCCGATCCGGATCTCGATCACCAGTTGCGGATCCTGCGCGTTCATCCGGGCGATCAGGGCGGGAAGCTCCGGCCCCGCCACATGGTCGCTGATGCCGATGGCTATGCGCCGGCGCCCCTCATTCAGCGAGGCGAGCGCGCGATCATGCGCCTCCAGCAGGTCGCGAGCGTGATCGAGAAAGGCGGCGCCGCGTGGCGACAACTGTACATACCGCGGCGTCCGTTCGAACAGGCGGCACCCCAGCCTATCTTCGAGAAGCTTCAGCTTCAGGCTGACCGCAGCTTGCGTCGTCCGCATGGCTTCGGCCGCGCGTGTAAAGCTCTCCAGTTCGGCAATGCGCAGGAAGGCCCGAACCGCGTCGAGGTCGAGAGGTTGGTCCATCATTTCCAGCCATTATCTTAGATATAAAAAATCATAGCATATGGAAATGACTGCTCCACGGCTATTTTGAACGAGGACGTCATGGAAAGGATCTACGATGCCGCTCGTTCACATCTCCCTGCGCGCCGGAAAGCCGGAGGCCTACCGGCAGGCAATATTCGATGGCCTTTACCGCGCGATGCATGAAACCTTCAACGTTCCGGAGGATGATCAGTTCATGGCCATCACCGAACACGATGCCGTGAACTTCCGCTACAGTTCATCTTATCTTGGCGTCTCGCGAGGGGATGACCTCGTATACATCCAGATCACGGCGAGCAACACCCGCACCGTGGAACAGAAAAAGGCTTTGTTCGCGCGGATCGTGGAACTGCTCGGCGAAGATCCCGGCATTCGGCCGCAGGACGTGTTCGTCAACATCGTCGAAGTGGCGAAGGAGAACTGGTCGCTCGGCAACGGCCTTGCGCAATATGCCTGAGGCGCGAGCCGGCGCCCCGGATCAGCAATCTGGGTGCCTGCCGCGGCTCATCGCGAGATAACCGGGGCAGTGTGCCCCGGTGCCTCATGCCCAGTACGAAATTCAACCTTCCGGCCCGCAATAGGCGGTCCCGTCCTCCGCCCGTGCCGGCTTTTCCAGATAGATGCCCCGGCGCGGAATCGCGATGCGGTCGAACTCGTCCGCCAGCCGGTGCAGGGCGGTGCGCATCTCCGCTCCCCGCATCGGCTCGCCATGGCCGGTGATGACCAGTTCCGGTTCCAACGCGGCCAGCTTGGCGACGGACTCCCGCGCCTTGTCCCATTCGACGGTGAAATACATCGGCGGGCCGTGCATCTCCGCCCGCTGCACGGCGACCGCGTAGGCCGATTCCTGCCCGGTGGTGACGAAGGCATCGCCGACGATCATCGAGCGGTCGCGCTCGCGCCAGAAGGAGACATGGCCGACGCTGTGCCCCGGCGTGTGGACCCAGCGCCAGCCCGGCATGACCGGCACCGAGCGGTCTTCCGGCAGGCTCCGCAGGCGCGGTCCGACATTCACCGGCTTGCGGGGGTAGAAGCGCGCCAATGCCGCCATGGCGCCGCCGCCGACCGAGGGGTCGCCGGGCGGGTAGGCGGCCTGACCGTTCAGATAGGGGTGTTCCAGCGGGTGGGCGTAGACCGGCGCGTCCCATTCCTCCGCCAGATCCTCCAGCACGCCGACATGGTCGAAATGGCCATGGGTCATGACGATGGCGGCGGGGCGGGAGTCGCGACCGAAACGTTCGGCCGCCGCGGCGCGGATGAAGCCCTTGGTGCCCATCAGCCCGGCATCGATCAGCACCCATTCGCGGTCGCCGGCGCCGGGCGGACCCCAGAACACCACGTTGACGATGCCGAGCCGCCGATAGGCGAGGTCGGGCGCGATCTCGTGCGTATGGTCGTTGCGCAGCGCGTCGAGCGCCGGATCGATCGCGCTGCTGTCCTCCGACAGGGGGATCTGCGAGGCCATGGTCGTCCATCTCCAAGCCGTGTCTTCCGACAACAGCGGGAAAGGGCGCTTGTCCTGCAGATCCCTGCCGGTACTGGCCTTACGGCATGAACTGGCCGCCGTTCACGTCCAGAACCTGCCCGGTGATGTAGCCCGAGCAGCCATGGGAGGCGAAGAACAGGAAGGTCGGGGCGCATTCCTCCGGCTTGCCGAAGCGGCCCATCGGGATGCCGGTCGACACGCGGGCCTTGGCGGCCTCGTCCTTGTCGGCATGGAAGGCGGTGTCGAAGGTGCCCGGCGACACGGTGTTGAAGCGGATGCCCTCCTTGGTGTGGAAGGCGACCCAGTTCTTCTGGATGTTGTGCAGCCACGCCTTGGCGGCGCCGTACAGCCCGGCGCCCGGCCCGCCGCCGGTATAGCCGGCGACCGACCCGACCAGGATCACCGAGGCCGTCTGCCCGCTGTCCTTGGCCGACTGGCGCAGGTGGGGCAGGGCGTGCTTGGTGGTCATCAGGGCGGAACGGGCGTTCAGGTCGGTCACAGCGTCGAAGAACTCGTCGTCGATTTCCTCCAGCGGCTTGCGGCCGACCAGACCGCCGGCATTGTTGATCAGCACGTCGATGCCGCCGAAGCGCTCGACGAAGGCGTCCACCACGGACTTGCAAGCGGCGCTGCTGCACAGATCCCCGGCGAAGAAGGCCGCCTCGCCGCCCGCGGATTCCATCGCCTTGAGGATGGAGTCGAGATCGGCCGGCGCCTTGCGGCCGTTGATGCCGACCTTGGCGCCGTGGCGGGCGAAGGCCTGCGCCGCGGCCAGACCGATCCCCTGGGTCGAACCGGTGATCAGGACACGGCGGCCCTTCAGATCGTCGAACATGATTGCTTTCCTTGTGCTCAGGCTTGATTCAGAGGGCTTTGGGTTCCGGTTCGCCGGGTTTCCGACCGATGGCTGCGCCAGCGCTTCACCAGCGGCAGGAACAGGGTCAGGATGGCGACGCTCAGAAGCACGACGGTGATGGGACGGGTGTAGAGGAAGTCATAGCTTCCGCCCGACAGCGACAGGGCGCGGCGGAAATTGGCCTCCGCCATCGGACCCATGATCAGCGCCAGCACCACCGGCGAGGCCGGGAAATCCCATTTCAGCATGAAGTAGCCGGCGACGCCGGCGGCCAGCATGATGCCGATGTCGAACAGGCTGTTGTTGATGGCATAGGTGCCGACGATGCACAGGACCAGGATCACCGGGGTCAGCACCGATTTCGGCATCTGCAGGACGCGTCCCATGACGCGCAGCGACCCCAACCCGACCACCAGCATGGCGACGTAGCAGAACAGCATGCCGGCGAACAGGGTGAACACCAGTTCGGCATGGTCCTTGAACAGCAGCGGGCCGGGCTGCAGCCCCTGCAGCGTCAGGGCGCCCAGCATCACCGCGGTGACGGCGTCGCCGGGAATGCCCAGAGTCAGCATGGTCAGCAGCGCGCCGCCGGTGCAGGCGTTGGAGCCGGATTCGCAGGCGGCCACGCCGGACAGTTCGCCTTTGCCGAAATTCTCCGGCGTCTTGCTGAACCGCTTGGCCTCGTTGTAGGCGACATAGGCGGCGATGTCGGCGCCGGCGCCGGGGATCATGCCGATCGCCACGCCGAGACCGCTGGAGCGCGCCACCGTACCCAGCAGCGGGCGGAAGGTCGCCCATTCCGGGATGATCCGGCCAAGCGCGGCGGCCATGCCCATGCGGACCTTGGGATCCTCGAGCGACTTGAAGGCCTCGGCGGCGGCGAACAGGCCGATCATCACCGGGATGAAGGGGACATTGAACAGCTCGGTATAGCCGCCGGTGAAGCGCGGGAAGCCGTCCATCGGGTCCATGCCGACCGTGGCGATCAGCAGCCCGAGGAAGCCGGCGATCAGGCCCTTGATGACCGACCGGCCGGAAATGCTGGCGATGATGCTGAGGCCGAAGACGGCGAGCGCGAAGCTCTCCGACGCGCTGAACTTCAAGGCGAAGCCGGCCAGCACCGGGGCCAGGAAGATCAGGACGACGATGCTGGCGGTGCCGCCGAGGAAGGAGGACAGGGTCGCTGTACCCAGCGCCACGCCGGCCTTGCCCTTCCGGGTCAGCTCGAACCCGTCCATCGCGGTGGCGGCGGCGGCCGGGGTGCCGGGGATGCGCAGCAGGATCGCCGTCACCGAGCCGCCATAGATTCCGCCGAAGAAGACGCCGGAGATCATCAGCAGGCCGGACACCGGATCCATGCCGAAGGTGAAGGGCAGCAGGATGGCGACGCCCATGGTCGCCGTCAGGCCGGGCAAGGCGCCGATGAAGATGCCGAGCGTGACGCCGAACAGCGCCAGAAGCAGCGCCAGCGGGTTCGACGCCAGCGTGGCGAAGCCGTTCATCAGAAGATCGAGTTCATGCATGGCGGCGATTCTCCCCGACGATCGGTGCGGCCATAAGAAGGGTGGGGTGGCTCATTCGAACAGGACCCCCACCGGCAACGGCACCTGAAGCGCGTAGTGGAAGACGCCATAGACCAGCGCCGTCACGCCGACCGCCAGCACCGGGTTCCAGACCGGGCTGCGCTGTCCCATCAGCGCCAGGATCACCGCCATGTAGACGGCCGTGGCGATGCCATAGCCGACATACCCCATGACGGCGATGCAGCCGGCGGTCGCCAGCATGCCCAGCGCCACGCCGGCATAGCCGGCGATGCCGACCGACGCCGCTCCGGCGGCTGCCGGGGCGGTTGGCGTGCGCAGCGTGTTGGCGATCAGGATCAGGCACAGCAGGATCAGCGCGCCGGCGTGGATGATTGGAAAGCGGGCTGAACCCACGTCGGTCGCCAGCATGCTCTTGGGGAAATTGCCGGTCGCGGCGATGGCCGAGGCCGCGATGGCGATCAGAACGACGGCAATGACAAGGTTCGCGATCTTCGTCGTCAGCGGCATGGCGTTGCCAAGGCCGGGGTCTGCTCCCCCTGCGGGTGCGGTGCTCATGATCCGGTCTCCTCAACCTATGACGCGGTTCCCGATGGCGACCCGCCGGGAACCGCGTCGCTGCGGCTTTACTTCGCCATGCCCAGCTTGGTCATCAGATCCTTGAAGAAGGCGTTGTCCTTCTGCATGGCCTGACCGAACTCGGGACCGTCGGCATAGGCCCAGGTCAGGTTCATCTTGGCCAGCTGGTCACGGAAAGCCTGGTCCTCCGCAGCGGCCTTGCTGGCGGTGCGCAGGGTGTCGACCACCGCGGCCGGCGTCTTCTTCGGCACAACGATGCCGCGCCAGGTGGCGACGGACAGGTCGATGCCCTTCTCCTTCAGCGTCGGCACCTCCGGGAAGGTCTTGCTGCGCTCATCGGCCATGACGGCGAGCATGCGCAGCTGGCCGGCGGCGAGCTGGCTCGACACCTCGGCCGGGCTGACCGAAACCGCCTCGATATGGCCGCCCAGCAGCGAGGTCACGGCCGGGTTGGCGCCGTCGAAGGGCACATGGTTGAAGGTCGTGCCGGACTTCTCCTCAAGCGCCGCGGCCGCGAGGTGCCAGATGGCGCCGGTGCCGGAGTTGCCGATGCGGACCTTGCCCGGGTTGGCCTTGGCATGCTCCAGGAACTCTTCCACCGTCTTCCACGGCGCGTCGGCCTTGACGGTGATGGCGCTCGGCTCCGCGTTCAGGCGGGCGATCGGGGTGTAATCGTCGACGGTGAAGCGGGCGACGCCCATGTGCGGCAGCAGGGTGATTTCCACCGTGCCCATGCCGATCTTGTAGCCGTCGGGACGGGCGGCCATGATCTCGGTCAGGCCGACGGCGCCGCCGCCGCCGGTTTTGTTCACCACGCCGATCGACTGCGGCAGCTGCTTCTTGGCCGCATCGGCGAAGGCGCGGGCGACGAGGTCGGTGCCGCCGCCGGCGGCATAGGGAACGATCAGCTCGACGGGCTTGGCCGGATACTCGGCGGCCATGGCGGCGCCGGAGATGGTCATGGCTCCGGCGAACAGCATGCCGGCGGACAGGCCGGCCGTCAGAACGGTACGGGTCAGGCGGGTGGAGACCTTCATGGCAATCCCTCTGGGTGTGCCGGCTTCTGCGCCGGTCGTTGAAAGACGACGATCAGGAAGGGAGGTCGATCAGCGGCCGGACGAACCTTCCGCCCAGGCCTGGGCGAAGCGCTTGGCGCGGACCGCGATCTCGGCCACCGGCATGCCGGGGCTGTAGAGCGCCGAACCCAGCCCGAAGCCGGAAGCGCCGGCGGCGCGGAAAGGCTGCATGGTGTCGGGCGTGATGCCGCCGACCGGCAGCAGCCGCACGCTGTGCGGGATCACCGCGCGCAGGGCCTTCACCACGGTCGGGGGGATCTGTTCGGCGGGGAACAGTTTCAGCGCGTCGGCCCCGGCGGCGAGCGCGGCGAAAGCTTCCGTCGCGGTGGCGACGCCGGGGGTGCAGACCATCGAGCGCGATTTGGCGGCACGGATGATCGCGGTGTCGGCATGCGGCATCACCACCAGATCGGCGCCGATGGCGGACAGCCGCTCCACGGCATCCAGCGTCAGCACCGTGCCGGCCCCGACCAGGGCGTCGGAGGGCAGGGCACGGCGGATGGCGGCGATGCTGTCGAACGGGTCGGGCGAGTTCAGCGGCACCTCGATCAGCCGGAATCCCGCCTCGTAGAGTGCCGCCGCCGCCGGCTCCGCCTCCGCCGGGGTCAGGCCGCGCAGGATCGCGACCAGCGGCAGGGCGGAGAAGGCGGCATCGAAGCGGGCGGAAAGCGAAAGCTCGGTCATGGCGCGCTCATCGTGCAGGGGTGGTGCCGGCCGGAAGCAGCCCGGCCGCGGCGGCGAACTGGAACAGGCCGCGCGGGGCGGTATTGCCGAGCTGTGCCGCCGGCGTGACGCCGAAGGCGGCCAGACCGCGGCCATAGCGGCTGCACAGCGCCGGGGCGCCGATCAGCAGCAGCGGCGTGCCCGCCGGCATCTCCGCCAGCAGAGCGAGGCCGGCGCGCAGCTCGTGCCCGATCAGCAGGCCCGACAGGTAATGCGCCAGCGCCTCGGCCGGCATGCGTTTGGTCAGGCCCAGCGTGCGGGTCGCGAACAGCTGGTGGGGCAGGTCGCCGGGGCCGGCGGATTGCGCGGCGCGGATGCCGACGGCGAAGGCCGCCGCCTCATCCTCGGGCGATGCCTCGCGGTCGGCGGGCATCAGGCGGCCGAGCAGGGAATGGGTCTTCAGGACCGCGAACAGCTCCCCCGTCATGAAGGAGGAGAAGGCGGTGACGCGCCCGTCGGTGACGCGGACCCATTTCGAATGGGTGCCGGGCATCGCGATGCAGGCGTTCCGCGCCCAGTCGGCATTCTGGGCCAGCGCGCCGGCGATCTGGATTTCCTCGCCCCGCATCACGTCGGGGGGCGCGCCGGCCGGGTCGTGCAGAACGCCGGGGGCGATCAGGATGGGGCGGCCGGCCGCCGTCACCACCCGCGCCGCCTTGTCGGCCAGGGTCGCCGCGTCGGCCGGGGTGGTGACATAGGGCGCCTCGACCCAGCCCTGGGCGCTGCCGACCATGCCGCCGGCCACCACCGGCAAGCCGGGATGCGCGTCCAGCCAGTCCCCGCACAGGGCGGCCAGCGCGGCGTCGAATCCGGCCGGGCCGGGCTGCGGCAGGTTCTGGATGCCGTGGGCGGACGCCCGTTCGGCAACCACGCGCGCGTCGCTGTCCATCAGGAAGCCGCGCAGGCTCGACGTCCCCCAGTCCAGCGCGACCAGCGCCGGTTCGGTGGTGGCGTCGGCGGTGGAGGTTATCGTGAGATCCATCCCAGATCCTTGGATATCGCGTCCGCCGTGGCACGGACCAGCGGTCCCAGAGTGGCCATGCGGTCGTCGGGCATGTAGGGGACGGCGCTGGCGACGCTGATCGCCGCCACCACCAGATTCCGGCCGTCGCGCACCGGCGCGGAGACGCAGCGGATGCCGAGTTCGTTCTCTTCCAAATCCATCGCCCAGCCCTGGGCGAGGTAGCGGTCCAACTGCATCCGGAACTGCGGCCAGTCCGCGGGACGCGGCCGGTCGGCCGGCGCGTCGGGGGAGCAGAGCAGGGCGTGCAGCGATGCCCAGCGGGCGGGGGTCATGCCCAGCATCAGCGCCTTGCCCAATCCGGTGGAGGCGATGGGCATGCGCTGTCCGGTGCGGGACCGCATCTCCAGCCCGCGGGTGCCGGGAATCTTGTCGAGATAGAAGACCTCGCCGTTGTCCTCGACGCCGAGATGGACGGTGTCGCCGGTTGCCAGTGCCAGCCCCTCGATATGCGGGCGGGCGACGGCGACCAGGGGGCGCTGCTCCAGCGCCTTCATCCCCAGCTGGATCAGCTTCGGGCCCAGCAGATAGCCCTTGTAGGGGATATGGTGCAGATACCCTTCGGCCACGAGGCTGACGAGCATGCGGTGGGTGGTGCTGCGCGGGGTGCCGAGCCGCGCCGCGATCCCCTTCACGTCGCCGACCCCGGCCGCCACGCATTCCAGCAAGGCCAGACCACGCAGCAGGGTTTGGGTTCCGGCGCCCTGCGGCTTGCCGGCTTCCGCTTCCTGCTCGCTTCCTTGGATGATGCCGCCCATGACTTGTGTGTTGCCGTCGTTTTTTGCATGCTTGCGTATGTCTCAATATGTGTCAAATAGTTTCGTGCTATGCCAAATAGTGAGACATCTCTGGGCGACGACGAAGAGCCGCGGGGGGTGGTCCACGTGCCGGGCCACCCATGATCGCGCTTTCAAAATCCTGTCGCTTGGGTCAGAAATGGGAATGTGCCGGGGCCGTTGCGCGTGGTCCGGCGCAAAATGGTCATCCCAGGAGAAATAATATGCGTCTCACCGTCCTTTCCTTCGTCAGTGCGACGGCACTGCTGGCCGGCTTCGGCACGGCGCAGGCGGACATCGTCATCGGCCTCGGCACGGCGACCACCGGTCCGGTGGCGGCGCTGGGCGAGCAGTCGGTGTACGGCGCCAGGCAGGCGATCGAGGATATCAACGCCAAGGGCGGCGTGCTGGGCCAGAAGCTGGTGCTGAAGGTGGGCGACGACGCCTGCGACCCGCGGCAGGCGGTGGCTGTCGCCAACCAGTTCGTCCGCGATCAGGTCGCGGCGGTCGTCGGCCATCTGTGCTCCGGCGCCAGCATCCCGGCGGCCGACGTCTACCAGGAGGAGGGCGTGGTGATGATCACCCCGACCGCCACCAACCCGCTGCTGACCTCCAAGGGCCACCCGAACATCTTCCGCGTCTGCGGTCGCGACGACCAGCAGGGCGTGGTCGCCGGCAAGTATCTGGCCGATGCCTTCAAGGGCAAGAACATCGCGGTCCTCGACGACAAGCAGGCCTATGGCAAGGGGCTGGCCGACGTCGTGGCCGACACGCTGGAGAAGGCCGGCGGCAAGGTCGCCTATCGCGGCTCCGTCACCGCCGGCGAGCGCGACTTCTCGGCGCTGATCACCAGCCTGAAGGACAAGAAGATCGATGCCGTCTATTACGGCGGTTATCACCCGGAGCTGGGCCTGATCGTCCGTCAGGCGCAGGAGCAGGGGCTGAAGCCGCAGTTCATCGCCGGCGACGGCCTGAACAACCAGGAATACTGGTCGATCACCGGCCCGGCCGGCGAGGGCACGCTGTACACAGACAGCCCGTCGGCGGCCAGCGATCCCAAGGCGCAGGAGCTGATCGCCTCCTTCAAGGCGGCTGGCCTGCCGGAACCGGGCAACTTCGCCTTCTACAGCTACGCCGCGGTGCAGGTGATCGCGCAGGGCCTGCAGAAGGCCGGCAGCGTCGACGGGAAGAAGCTGTCGGACGCGCTGCATTCCGGCAGCTACGACACCGTCGTCGGCGAGGTCGAGTTCGACAAGAAGGGCGACATCACCAAGCCGAACTACGTCATGTATGAATGGACCAACGGCCAGCCCAAGATGGTCGCCCAGAAGTAACCTGGATGCCGGTTCGGGGGAGGTCCAAGCGGCCTTCTCCCGCCGGTTCAGGCGTAATGGTTTCAGGTGAGCGCCGGCTCCCTGGCGGCGGCCCGCTCCGCCGGGACGACGTATTTGCGCATGAAGTCGTCGACGGGCATCGGCCGGTCGAAAAAATAGCCCTGGAAGATGGCGCAGCCGTGGTCGCGCAGGAAATCCCGCTCGGCAGCGGTTTCCACCCCCTCCGCCACCGCCTTCAATCCAAGCCGGCCGGCGATCGACAGCATGGTTTCCACCAGCGCGGCGTTGTGGCTGTTGCGGTCCACATCCTGGACGAAAGAACGGTCGATCTTCAGCTCTCCCACCGGCAGCTGCTTCAGGTAGGACAGCGACGAGAAGCCGGTGCCGAAATCGTCCAGCGAGAAGGATATCCCGATCGCCGCCAGTTCCGACATCTTGGCGACGGTGTCGGCACAGTCGTCGATGGCGATTCCCTCGGTGATCTCCAGCGTCAGCAGGCGCGGGTCGATGCGGCTGGCGCGGACCGCGGCGACGACGCCGGCGCAGAAATTCGGCTGGCGGAACTGGCGCGGACTGATGTTGACGGAGAGGCGGCAATTGCAGCCAGCATCGGCCAGACGGCGCAGGACATGACAGGCCTCCATCAGGATCCAGTCCCCCAGCGGCAGGATCAGGCCGGAGTCCTCGGCCACCGCGATGAAGGCGCCGGGCGCCACGAATCCGCGCTGCGGATGCTGCCAGCGGATCAGCGCCTCGGCAGCGACCAGGGTGCCGTCGGCGCCGGTCTGCGGCTGCAGGAACAGCGTGAACTCTCCGGCATCCACCGCCTTGCGCAGATCCTGCTGCAACGCCAGCCGGGCCTGGGCATCGGCCAGCATAGCCGGATCATAGTCGCGGATGGTGTTCCGTCCGGCGTCCTTGGCGGCATACATGGCCATGTCGGCCTGTGTCAGCAGATCCTCCACCGTTTCCTCCGCCGTCTTGGGGAAGACGGTCAGGCCGATGCTGGCGAAGATGCTGTGTCCATGGCTGCCCAGGCGGAAGGGCCGGGCGACGGCCTGCCGCAGCTTCTCCGCCACCCGCCACGCGACCTTTGAGGCGCCTTCCGGCGTCGCATCCAGGTCGGGGAGCAGGATGACGAACTCGTCGCCGCTCAGGCGGCTGACCAGATCGTCCCTGCGCAGCGCGGCCTTCAGCCGGCCCGCCAGTTCACGAAGCAGGGTATCGCCGGCGACATGGCCATGGGCGTCGTTCAGCCCCTTGAAGTCGTCGAGGTCGAGGAACATCAACGCGCCGCAGCGACCGTTCCGCCGCGCCGTGCGCAGCTGGCCGTCCAGCCGTTCCAGCAGGAGGCGGCGGTTCGGCAGGTTGGTCAGCGGGTCGTAATGGGCGAGGCTTTCGATCTGCCGTTCCGCCCGCTTCCTCTCGGTGATGTCCATCACCACGGTCAGATAGCCGCGCACCGCGCCGCCGCTGTCGCGCAGAACGCTGGTGGCGGCGGAGAGGGCGATGCGGGCGCCGTCCCTGCGCAGGCCGGTCCATTCGCCGGAATCCGGCAGGCCGCTGTCGCGGGTACGGGCGACCAGGGCCTCGAACCCCGCGGGAACCCTGTGCCCCAGCTCCGCGGCGAGCCGGTCGGCATGGGCGCGAAGCTCTTCCCCGTCGAAGAGGTGGGGCAGGGAGGCCGTGCCGACCATTTCCCCGGCCGGATAGCCGAAGATCCGCTCCGCTTCACGGTTGAAGACGCGGATGATGCCGTCCAGCGTGGTGGCGACGATGCCGCAGGCGGCGCTTTCCAGAATGCCGGTGTTGAGCGACAGGCTGTCCTTCAGCGCCTCCCGGCTGGCATAGGTTTCGGTCACGTCCTGGAAGACCATGACCACGCCGTGCAGGGTTCCGTCGAGGTCGCGGATCGGCGAAGCCATGTCGGCGATGTGGCTGCGGCCGCCGTCGCGCGCCACCAGCACCGTGTGGTTGGCGAGACCGACCAGTTGGCCATTCTCCAACACCTGTTGGACCGGCACGGGAACCCGCTCCCCGGTTTCGGCATTCTCGATGTCGAAGACCTCTGTCACCGGCCGTCCGGCCGCCTCGCCACCGTTCCAGCCGGTCAGCCGCTCGGCCACCGGGTTCATCAGGGTCACTCGGCCGGCGGTGTCCGTCGCGATCAGCCCGTCGCCGATCGACAGCAGGGTGACGCGCGCCCGCTCCTTCTCCCGCCACAGGTCGCGCTCCGACTGGTGCAGCGCGATGAAGGGGCAATGGACCGCGGTGACGAACACGGCCCGGTACAGGTACCAGTAGCCGATGACCTTGTAGACGTGACCGGCCAGGTTGGCGAGGTCGTAGACGCTGAAGTAGAGCGTGCAGCAGAGTTCGCTGATCGCGACGGCGATGGCGGCGATCACCATGCGGTGGACGTCCAGCGCGCGGGCCTCGCGACGCCTCCTGTGGAAGTTCAGGGCGGCGCCGGCATAGAGCAGAACCAGCCCGTATTCGAACACGATCTTGAACGGCGTCAGCCCCTGGCCGGCGATGAAGGTGCGCGGCAGCAGGCCGGGCTGCCAAAGCACGACCCAGTAGACCGCCGCGGTGATCGCCAGCACGGCGCCGATCAGCGGAAATCGCAGCGCCGCAGATCCGGAACGCCAAGGCAGGGCGGCGGCGAGCAGGAGCGCCGCCGCCGCCATCCCACGGGCGGCGAGCCAGAAGGCGATGGCCTTCTCCGGTCCCGACGGGGTAACGAAATCGGGCATGCCGGCGTAGGACATCAGATGCCCGAAATCGAGCAGCGCCACCCCGAGGAAGCCGGTGGACAGGGCCAGCAGGGCCGGCGGCGTTTCATCCGTGTGGGAATGCCAGCCGATCGCGAAGATCAGGGCGGCCACGGCGATGGCGAAGATCTCGAAGAAGGTGTGAAGAGGCAGGTAGTTGGCAAGATCGCCCGAGCCTGTCAGCGATGCCGCTTCGAGAACCAGCAGGAACGGAACAGCCAGGATGAGAATGGTCGCAATGGTGCCGGGCGGCTTATAGCGGAGCCTGTCCGCTGCCGTCTGCGTTATGCTTGTTCCGGTCATGCCTTTCCTCAGGGCTGCGTGCTCGACCGATCCGGCCGCCAGCCATAATACAGTTATCCCATATTAGAGCTTCTTTGTATTAACGGATCGTAAGCATTCAGGAAGACAGCGGGCGACAGACCGGGTTGATTGCACTGCGGCGGCCCCAACCTCTATCCTGGTCAAGGTCGGGGCCAGGTCCGGGGCCGTGCCTGCCGATAACGCCGGGAAGGGAAACCGCATGTTCATCGCGATGAACCGCTTCAAGGTCCGCCACGGGGCGGAGCAGGATTTCGAAGAGCTCTGGCTGAACCGCGAGGTTCACCTGCACAAGGTTCCGGGATTCGTCGAATTCCACATGCTGCGTGGACCGGACCGGGAGGAATACCGGCTCTATTCCTCCCACACCGTCTGGAATTCGGAAGCCGCGTTTCAGGACTGGACGCGGTCGGAGGCCTTCCGTGCCGCCCACGGCAAAGCCGGCACCAGCAAGCCGCTGTATGTCGGGCCGCCGGAGTTCGAAGGGTTCGAAGTCATCCAGAGCGTGCCGCGCAATCCGGACGCCTGAACGCATATCGGGCCGCAACACCATCCGCCGGGAGGGAATCCGATGCTGGAACTTGTCATCGAACAGCGCCGCAAGAGCCTGGGCGGCTTCGAGGTGGGGCGGGTTCTGCCCTTCGCTCGGCGGCGGATGGTCGGCCCCTTCGTCTTCTTCGACCATATGGGGCCGGTCGATTTCCAGCCGGGCCTGCCGCGCGACGTCGACGTACGCCCCCACCCGCACATCGGCCTGTCCACCGTCACCTACCTGTTCGAGGGCGAGATCATGCACCGCGACAGCGTGGGCTCCGAACAGGCGATCCGGCCGGGCGAGGTGAACTGGATGACCGCCGGCCGCGGCATCACCCATTCCGAACGCTTCGAGCGGGCGCGGATGGAGGGTGGACGGTTGCACGGCATTCAGGCCTGGGTCGCCCTGCCCGTAGCGGATGAGGAGACCGACCCCGCCTTCAGCCATTACGGCACCGGCGACCTGCCGGTCTTCGAGGAGGGCGGCGTGCGCGGCCGGCTGGTGGCGGGCGAGGCGTTCGGGGCCAGGGCGGGGGTGAGGACGCACTCACCGCTGTTCTACATCCATTGGGATCTCGCCCCCGGCGCCCGGGTGGAACTGCCGGCGGATGGATGGGAACGGGCGGTCTATGTGGTGGCGGGATCGGTGGAGGCCGAGGGGCAACGCTTCGATGCGGGCCGGATGGCCGTCTTCGTCCCCGGTCATCCGGCGGTTCTGACCGCCTCCACGCACTCCATCGTCATGGCCGTCGGCGGCGAGCCGCTGGGCCAGCGCTTCATCGACTGGAACTTCGTATCCTCGTCGAAGGAGCGGATCGAGCAGGCCAAGGCCGACTGGCGGGCCGGACGGATGAAACTGCCCGACCTGGACAGCGGCGACTTCATTCCCTTGCCGGAAATGCCGAAGCCGCCGCCCAATCCCATGTCCTGAATGAGAGGTTCCTGAAAGAGAGGATCCTGAGGGAACGGCCGGCGACTCCGCGGCATCGGGGCGCCAGCGTCTACCGGCTGACCGGTTTGAAGCTGGACCAAGCCGGCATCGCGCCCTTGCCCAGACCTGGAATGTCGTAATCGGCGGCAAAGCGCGCCATGGCATTGTTCTCGAGTTTGAAACCGGCGGCGAAGAGCCGCTCAGCGGCCGCCAGTTCATCCTTGCTTGCGATTTTGTTCGTGGTCGCGCTTGTTTCACGATCGTCCTCGCCAAAATCGAGATCGACGAAGCGGTTCGTTTTGCTTTTGAAAACCGCCTCCATCAAAGCGCCCTCTTCTCTGGCGAACTGCAGCTTACCTGAAACTCCAAATCCCCTAAGGCGCTCGGAAACCGATCGGTGTATGGCGCTCACGTCCTCCTGGCTGATCGATCCGTTTTTCTGGACTTCACCCAACTGGTCGAGATCCTTGAGCGCCGCCCCATGGTCCGGGTTCTCGGCGGCTTTCGCGGCGGCGCTCTGTTCGCGCTGGACCTTCATGCGGTCAGCCATCTGCTGCTCTTCGGCGCTGTGGCCGCCCTCGGTCGCGAAACGATTGAACAGTGCATTCTTCGCCAGGGACCGCAGCCCCTTCACCGCGTCGTCCGCCGATACGCGGCCGGATTCGACGAGGCCCTCCAACTGCTTCCTGCTGTCGGAATCGAGATGTTCGAAGGCTTTCGCCGCCAAGCCGGTCAGGGCCTTGCCGAGCTTGCTGACCGTCACGCTGTCACCGGCCGACGCTGCGGTTAAGGATGGGGTAGATGCGGTCTTGCTGGAAAACAGCTGGGCCGCTGCGGTCCTGCCGGTCAGCGCCGCCCAGGCGCTGTTGTAAACGCTCTGCACCATCTCGCGCTCCCAACCTTGCGTGGCGATGCGATCACCATAGCGCAAGCGTGGGTATGAGTCAAAACTACGCGGGAATTAAACCGATGCTTCCTCCACCGCCGCGAGCAGCGGTGGAGGCTTTGCCGGACCTCAGACGTGGAAGCTCTCGCCGCAGCCGCAGCGGCCCTTCTCGTTGGGGTTCCTGAAGACGAAGCCGGTCTGGAACTTGTCGTCGACATAGTCCATCTCGCTGCCGATCAGGAACATGACGGCGGCGGGGTCGATCAGGATGGTGACGCCCTTGTCCTCCACCACCTCGTCGAACTTCATCTTTTCCTTGGCATACTGAACGTCGTAGCTGAGGCCGGAGCAGCCGCGCGCCTTCACGCCGATGCGCAGGCCGACCATGTCGTCGGTGGCCTTGGACATCAGCGCCTTGACGCGCTCCGCGGCGGCGTCGGTGATCGTGAGCGCCTTGGGCAGGGAACGGGCCATGGTGACGGTCTCCTAAATCGGCTCAGAACATATCCAGTTGCAGGCGGGCTTCCTCGGACATCATGCCCTGGTGCCAGGGCGGCTCCCACACCAGGTCGATCTTGACCTCGTTGACGTCCTCGACGCCCAGCACGGCCTGACGGACCTGCTCGGGCAGTTCGCCGGCCACCGGACACATGGGGCTGGTCAGCGTCATATCAATCTCGACATTGCGCTGGCCATCCATGTCCACACGGTAGATCAGGCCGAGTTCCCAGATATCGACCGGGATTTCGGGGTCGTAGCAGGTCTTGATGGCCGCCACGACGCGATCCATGATCTCTTCCCGCGGGTCGTAGCCCTCGGGCGGCTGGGGCATCGGCGCGAACTCCTTGGAGTCGGAGGCTTCTTTCGCCGCCTCGGCCTTCATATGCGCCTCGGCTTCGGCCGGGTTCGGGGCGATCGGGCGCTGCGTCAGGGCTTCATCGGGCATTTCGATCCCCCTTCCCTCAATACTGGTCGCTGGAGGCCGCAGCCTCGCCGTGGAGCGCTGCGTTCATCGCATGCCATGCCAGGGTCGCGCATTTCACCCGCACCGGGAACTGGCGCACGCCGGACATCACCATCAGCTTTTCCATGGTCTCGTCATCGACGCCCTCGGGGATGTCGGGCTCGTCCTGGGTGCACAGCTCGTGGAAGGCGTGGAACAGCCTTTCGGCCTCCTCCGCCGTCTTGCCGCGCACCAGTTCCGTCATCATCGAGGCGCTGGCGGTGGAGATGGCGCAGCCGCGGCCCTGGAAGGCCACGTCGTCGACCACCCCGTCCTTCAGGGTCAGATAGACCATGAAGCGGTCGCCGCACATCGGGTTCTCGCCCTTCGCCTCGCGGTTGGCGTCGTCGGGATGGCGGAAATTGCGGGGATTCTTGCCGTGATCCAGGATCACTTCCTGATACAGCTCGCGCAGATCGTCCATCATGCTCCGAAGAACTCCTTGACCGCCTGGAGGGACTGGACGAGGGCGTCGGCTTCCTCCCGCGTGTTGTACAGGCCGAAAGAGGCGCGGACGGTGGGGCCGACGCCGAAGCGCTCGGCCAGCGGCTCGGCGCAGTGCCGGCCGACGCGCACGGCGACGCCATACTGGTCGACGATGGTGCCGACGTCGTGCGGATGCACGCCCTCCAGCGCGAAGGAGATGATCGGCCCCTTGCCCGGCGCGGTGCCGACGATGCGCAGGCCGTCGATCTGCGACAGCTGTTGCGTCGCGTATTGCAGCAGATCGTGCTCGTGCGCGGCGATGGCGTCGCGGCCCAGCGCCTCGACGTAATCGATGGCCGCGCCCAGCCCGATGACTTCGGTGATCGGCGGCGTGCCGGCCTCGAAGCGGGACGGCGGCGCCTTGAAGGTGGTCCCGTCGAAGCTGACGCTCTCGATCATGTCGCCGCCGCCCTGGTAGGGAGGCATCTTCTTCAACAGGTCGTACTTGCCGTACAGCACGCCGATGCCGGTCGGGCCATAGAGCTTGTGGGCGGTGAAGACATAGAAGTCGGCGTCGATGTCCTGCACGTCCACCATGCCATGCACCACCGCCTGGCTGCCGTCGAACAGCACCGGAACGCCGCGCTCATGCGCCAGCTTGGCGATGGTCTTGGCCGGGGTGACGGTGCCCAGGACGTTGGAGCAATGGGTGATCGCCACCAGCTTCGTGCGGTCGGACAGCAGGTCCTTGTAGGCGTCCATGTCGAGGACGCCGTCCTCGTCGCAGGGCACGACCTTGATGACGATCTTCTTCTCGGCCTGGAGCAACTGCCACGGAACGATGTTCGCGTGGTGCTCCATGATCGACAGGATGACCTCGTCGCCTTCGTTCAGGAAGGTCCGGCCATAGCTGCTGGCGACGAGGTTGATCGCCTCGGTCGAGCTGCGGGTGAAGACGATGCAGCGGTCGCTGGGCGCGTTCAGGAAGCGCGCGACCTTGGTCCGCACCGCCTCGAACTGGTCGGTCGCGGTCTGCGACAGGAAATGAACGCCGCGATGGATGTTGGAATAGTCCTCCTCCAGGAAGCGGGTCATGGCCTGGATGACCTGACGCGGCTTCTGGGCGGACGCCCCGCTGTCCAGATAGACGAGAGGCTTGCCGGGCTTTCCTTTCCTGGCGTGGACGCTGCGGGCGAGGATCGGGAAATCCTCCCGCACCCGCTGCACGTCGTAGGCTTGGTTCAGGATGGCATCGGACATGGTTACTTCTGCTCCTCCAGCCAGCCGGCCACGATCCTCTGGAACGCCTCGCGGATCGGCTCCTCGGCGATTTCCTCAAGGGATTCCGACAGGAACGCGCCGATCAGCAGGCCCTGGGCGGTGTCGCGGTCGATGCCGCGGGCGCGCAGGTAGAACAGCGCGTCGTCGTCCAGCTCGCCCGCGGTGCAGCCGTGGCTGCACTTCACGTCGTCGGCATGGATTTCCAGTTCCGGCTTGCTGTCGATCTCGGCGCCGTCGGACAGCAGCAGGGCGCGGTTCAACTGGTAGCCGTCGGTCTTCTGCGCATCCGGGCAGACCGTGATCTTGCCCTGGAACACCGCGCGCGCCGTGTCGTCGATGACGCCCTTGTAGACCTCGCGGCTGGTGCCGTTCGGCTGGGCGTGGACGATCACCGTGGTCGTGTCGGCGTGCTGGGTGCCGCGGACCAGATAGCCGCCGCTGACATGCGTCCGCGCCTCGGTGCCGTCCAGCCGGCTGACCACCTCGTTGCGCGACAGCTTCGCGCCGGTGGTCAGGATGAAGTTGTCGTAGCAGCCGCCGGTCTCCACCGTCGCCGCGATGTGCGACAGGTGGATGGCGCCGCCGCCTTCGCGCTGCGACTTGTAATGATGCAGCGTCGCGCCCTTTCCGACGAACACCTCGGTGACGTGGTTCGACAGCGTGGTGCCGGCGCCGCGGCTGACATGGTGTTCGACCACCACCGCCCTCGACCCGGCCTCCGCGATCATCAGGGTGCGCGGATGGCAGGAGGTTGCGTGCGACTGCGACCCGTCGGAGACGAAGACCAATTCGATGGGGCATTCCACCTGCACGTCGGCCGGCACATGCAGGACCGGGCCGTCGGCGAGATAGGCGCTGTTCAGCGCCACAAGCGGCCGGTCGTCCGCCGCGGCGAGGCGGCCGATGTGGTCGGCGAGCAGGTCGGAATGGGTGGTCAGCGCGGCCTCGAGGCTCAGCAGTTCCACGCCGAGCGGCAGGCCGTCGACCGACGACAGATCGGCACGGAAGCGGCCGTCGACGAAGACCAGCCGCGGCCCGTCCTGCCCCTCGGCCCGCACGGTCGGCAGCAGGTCGATGACCGCCGCGGTGGGGGCGGCGGGCTGGAAGGCGGTCTTCGCAAGGTCGCGCAGGTTGGTGTAGCGCCAGGTTTCGTTCCTGATCGTCGGCAGGCCGACGGCGGCGAAGCGCTCACGCCCGGCGGCGCGCAGGTCGTTCAGCCAGGACAGGCCGCTGCCGGGCAGGCCGGGGCCCATCTGGTCGAGCGGGGCCAGGAAGGCCGGCGCCGTCGCCGGATCGGCGCCCCGCGTCGAGTAGGTCATGGGATGAAGGGGGGAGTTGGCTTGGGAAAGGAGCGCCGACATCAGGCAGCCTCGCTCGCGCCGAAGTCGCGGTAGCCGTTCTTCTCGAGCTCCATCGCCAGCTCCTTGCCGCCCGACTTCACGATGCGGCCGGCGGCCAGGACATGGACATGGTCGGGAACGATGTAGTCGAGCAGGCGCTGGTAGTGGGTGATGACCAGCATCGAGCGCTCGGGCGACCGCAGGGCGTTGACGCCCTCCGCCACGATCTTCAGTGCGTCGATGTCCAGCCCGCTGTCCGTCTCGTCGAGGATGGCGAATTTCGGCTCCAGCACCGCCATCTGCAGCGTCTCGTTGCGCTTCTTCTCGCCGCCGGAGAAGCCGACGTTGACGGCGCGCTTCAGCATCTCGTCCGACATGTTCAGCGCCTTGGTCTTGGCGCGGATCAGCTTCAGGAACTGCATGGCGTCCAGTTCCTTCTCGCCGCGATGCTTGCGGATGGCGTTGATCGCGGATTTCAGGAAGGTGGTGTTGCCGACGCCGGGGATTTCCACCGGGTACTGGAAGGCCAGGAAGACGCCCTCGGCCGCCCGCTCTTCCGGCTCCATCGCCAGCAGGTCCTTGCCGTAATAGGTGACCGAACCTTCCGTGACCTCATAGCCGTCGCGGCCGGCCAGCACGTAGGACATGGTGCTCTTGCCGGCGCCGTTCGGCCCCATGATGGCATGGATCTCGCCCGGGCGGATCGTCAGGTCGACGCCCTTGAGAATTTCCTTGCCGTCCACGGTGGCGTGCAGGTTCTTGATCTCGATCATCGTCTTGGCCTCGTTGTCTTCTTCAGGCTTCCGGCACGCCGTCCGGGCTTCACGTTCTGTCGGTTTTCCTTGCGCGGGCGGGAGGTTCCCCTTACCCCACGCTGCCTTCCAGGCTGATGCCCACCAGCTTCTGCGCTTCCACGGCGAACTCCATGGGGAGCTCCTTCAGGACCTCCTTGCAGAAGCCGTTGACGATCAGGGACACCGCGTCCTCTTCCGAGATGCCGCGCTGGCGGCAGTAGAACAGCTGGTCCTCGCTGATCTTGGCCGTCGTCGCCTCGTGCTCGATGCGGGCGGAGCGGTTGCGGCTCTCGATGTAGGGGACCGTGTGGGCGCCGCACTTGTCGCCGATCAGCAGGCTGTCGCACTGGGTGTGGTTGCGCGCGCCCTCCGCCCTGGGCAGGATCTTCACCAGCCCGCGGTAGGTCTGCTGCGCCTTGCCGGCCGAGATGCCCTTCGACACGATGGTCGAGCGGGTGTTCTTGCCGATGTGGATCATCTTGGTGCCGGTGTCGGCCTGCTGGAGGTTGTTGGTGATGGCGACCGAATAGAATTCGCCCACCGAATTGTCGCCCTGCAGGATGCAGCTCGGATACTTCCAGGTGATCGCGGAGCCGGTCTCCACCTGCGTCCAGGAGATCTTGGAGTTCCTGCCGCGGCAGGCGCCGCGCTTGGTCACGAAGTTGTAGATGCCGCCGACGCCTTCCTCGTTGCCGGGGTACCAGTTCTGGACGGTCGAATACTTGATGGTCGCGTCGTCCATCGCCACCAGCTCGACCACCGCGGCGTGCAACTGGTTCTCGTCGCGCTGGGGCGCGGTGCAGCCTTCCAGATAGCTGACGTAGCTGCCCTCGTCGGCGATGATCAGCGTGCGCTCGAACTGGCCGGTGTTGGCCTGGTTGATGCGGAAATAGGTCGACAGCTCCATCGGGCAGCGCACGCCCTTGGGGATGTAGACGAAGCTGCCGTCGGTGAAGACCGCGCAGTTCAGCGTCGCATAATAGTTGTCGGTGTAGGGCACCACCGAGCCGAGATACTTCTTCACGAGCTCCGGGTGCTTCTGCACCGCTTCGGAAATCGCGCAGAAGATGATGCCCATCTCCTCCAGCTTCGCCTTGAAGGTGGTGGCGACCGACACGCTGTCGAACACGGCGTCGACGGCGATGGCCGGGCTCTTGCCCTCCGACCCTTCGACGCCGGCCAGGATCTCCTGCTCACGCAGCGGGATGCCCAGCTTCTCGTAGGTCTTCAGCAGTTCCGGATCGACCTCGTCCAGCGACTTCGGACCGGCCTTCTTCTTCGGCGCGGCATAGTAATGCGCGTCCTGATAGTCGATGGGCGGGAAGCTGACGGCGGCCCATTGCGGCTCCTCCATCGTCTGCCAGACGCGGAAGGCCTTCAGGCGCCATTCCAGCAGCCACTCCGGCTCCTCCTTCTTGGCGGAGATGAAGCGGACGATGTCCTCGTTCAGGCCCTTCGGCGCGACGTCGGCCTCGATGTCGGTCGTGAAGCCGTACTTGTACTTCTGCTCCGTGACGGCGCGGACCTGCTCGACGGTTTCCGGTTGGGCGGCCATGGCTTTGCCTCGTCCTTCTCAAGAATGCTGTTCGGTGCGCGCCGTTCAGTGCGCAGGGCGGGCCGGCTGGGCGGCGGTGGAAGTCGTTGCGGCTGCCGGCGCCGGGAAGGTGATGGGGGCCATCATGTCGGCCAGCGTCACCTCCTCCAGCGCGCCGCGGATGGCGCGGTTCACCTTTTCCCAACCGCCGCGCATGGGGCAAAGTTGCTCAACCCCGCATTGGCTGTCGGCGCCGTCGACGCAGGCGGTCAGCGCGATGGGACCGTCGAGCGCCGTGATGATTTCCGCGATGGAGATTGCATCGGCCGGCCGGCTCAGCGCATAACCGCCGGCGGCCCCCCGTTGCGACGTGGTGAGGCCCGCCGGCGTCATCGCCTTCATCAGCTTGGCGACGGTCGGGGCGGGCACGCCGGTGCGTTCGGCCAGATGGGTGACGGTATGGACCGCACCCACCTGCCGCGCCATCTCGCTCAACACGACGATGGCATAGTCGGTCAGCTTGCTCAGCCGGATCATGACCGTACCCCGTTTCACCCCGGTTTCGAATACAGGACCAATTTAGTCCTGATTGGTGCGGGGGGCAAGGGGCGTTTGTCGATTAAAATGCAGGGTTTCCGTGGCTTTGGCGCCGGTGCATGGCTCATCCGCCGGGAATACCCATCGAGGCTGCTTGGTTATAGCGCCGCTCCGTCGCTCACGCTATAGACAAGGCGGCGCCGGGCGCCCGCGATGCGGCAATTTGTCGCGATATGGGTGGAAGAACGGAAAACCCCGCGCCGGGAGGGCGCGGGGTCTGTCCGATTCAACCGGGATGCGGGGATCAGCCCGGCTTCTTGACCTCGTCGCGGGCGGCGTTGGTGGCTTCGGAAACGACCTCGCGGACATCCTCCTTGGCCGACTCGACGGCGGTCTGGGCCGCGGCCTGGGCGGCGCGGGTGCCGCGGTCGATCGCGTCCTTCGCGATTGCCCTGGCGCGTTCGGTCGCCTCGTCCGCATACTCGCCGACCCACTGCTTTTCATAGCGGGTGCCGGGCAGGGCGGCGCCGATGGCCGCGCCGAGAGCGACGCCCATGGCGCCGGCGACGATCGGGTGCTCCTCCACCAGATCCCAGAAGCCGGTGCTCACGTCATGGGCGCGGTGGCGCAGATGATCGGCGGACGGCGCCATCGCGGACAGGCGCGACATGCCGCGGCTGGCGTAGCCCTGCGATTGCCGCTGGCCCTGGAGGTCGCCGCGTCCCGACACGTGGCCGCTGTCCGAACCGCCCATCATGCCGCCGACGGTGTCCGAAGCGCTGTCGTAGGCCGAGCTGACCGCGCCCGACGCCTTGTCATAGGCGGAGCTGGCGGCGTTGCGGACGCTGTCGGAGGCTTCGCTCAGCGACTCGCGGGCGTAATCCACCGCCTCGTCCATACGGTGGCGGGCCGACCGGACCGTGCTGGAGCGGGCGATGCGGCGGTCATAGCCGGTGCTGGACAGGGCGAGCCAGCCCAGCCCGATGCCGACCAGGGCGAGCGGGATCGGGTTGCTGGTGACGTTGCTCAGCACGGAGCCGTCCGAAGCGGAGCGCGACCCCCTGTAGTGGACGGTCTGGCCGCTCTCGTAGCGGTCGGACTGGCGCTGGTAGGCGCGCTGGGACGGATTGTCCGGCGTCGCCGGCGTGTAGGTGTGCTTCATGGTGCTCTCCATCAGGGATTGGGGCGACCACCGCGCCAGGCTGTCGCGCAGACGTGAGGTGCGGTCGCGCAGCGCCTCGACGGTGCCGTCGATGCGCGCGCGGCTGGCGCGGATGTCGCCCTCCAGGGCGTCGAGATTCTGCGGCGTGGCGGGCTGACCGGCCGCAGGAGTGCGTTTGTCGTCCGTCATCGGCCGGCCCCTAGCGGGCAAGCTGGGACTTGGCCCAGCGCTTGTCCTCTTCCAGCGTGTTCATGGTGCGGCGGGGGCGGAGGTTGGCGGGCTTCAGCCGGTTCTTGCCGACATAGGCCAGGATGCCGCCCACCGCCAGAACCACCACGCCGACGATCAGCGCGGACAGCCACGGGGCCAGGACGTTGGACAGGCCGAGAACCGCAGCGGCAAGCAGAACCAGGACGCCGGCGAAGGCGACCAGTCCGCCGACGGCGATGAAGGCGGCGCCGCCCGCGGCCTCGGTGGCCTTGTCGGTCAGCTCGGCCTTCGCCAACGCGATCTCGGATCGGGCGAGGTTGGCGGATTCGCGGGCGAGATCGGCGAACAGGCCGGCGAGCGGCCGGTCCTGCCGCGGATCCCGCGGCTCGTCATAGCGGTTCTCGGCGGCGCTCATGGACGCGGTCCCTGCGGCTTGGAGGTGGAGGAGGTGCCCGCGGCCCCACCCTGGGTTCCGCCGGCGCCGGTGGTGCCGGAATTCACGGTGCTGCCGGCGCTGCCGGTGGTGCCCGAAACTCCGGCGGGCGTGCTGACCGTGCTGGTGCCCAGCGCCGTGTCGGCGGCGGGCGAGGCGGCGCGGCCGGTGACGGAGGCCGGCGCGGTCGACAGCGGCATGCCGATGCGGCCGGCGGCCGGCTTCGGCTCACCCAGGCGCTCGGAGGCGCGCTCTGACTCCATGCGGCCGGCGAGGCTACCGGTGTTGACGCCGGAGGAGCCGGTGGCGGGGGTGTCGGCGCTGCGGGACGGCGTGCCGCGGCTGATGGACTCGGCGATGCCGCCGGCCATGCCGCGGCTCGGCGTGCGGTCGGAGTCGCGGTTCATGTCGCGGCCGCGGTCACGGCCGACGTCATAGGCGGTGCCGCGGGTGCTCCGCACGCTCTGCGACGGATGGGCGTTGCCGCGCAGCGACGAGGCGCGGTGCATCCGGCGCTCGCCCGAGCTCTTGATGAAGCGCGCGGCCAGGAAGCCGACGGCGAAGGCGGCGCCGATGAAGACTTCCGGCTGGCGGCGGGCGAAGCCTTCGACCTCGCCGACGATGTCGTCGACCGTGGCGTCGCGCAGCATGTCGGCGACGCGCTCGACGCGGTCGGCCGCCTGCACGGCGTAATCGGCGACGACGCCGCCATTCTCGCCGCCATTCTCCTCCTTCAACTGCTCGGCGGCCTTGTGCAGGGCTTGGGCGACGCCGCCCAGCTGGTCGGCGGCGCGGCCGGTCTGCTGTTCAAGCAGCGAACGGATGCGGCCCTGGGCCTGGCCCAGCGTTTCGCGGCCGGTTTCCATGGCATCGTCGGCGGCGCGGTTGACGGTCCTCTTGATGTCCTCGACGCTGCCGCGTTCACCCGACAGCGTGTTGGCGGTGGTGGAGCTGCCGGCGGTCGATTGTCCAGTGGTGGAGCCGGTCGGGGTCGTTCCGCCGGTGCCGGTCATATCGCGGTTCGGCATCGTGTTTTTCCTCCTGGGGATTCCGGTATTCCGCGGCTCCGCGCCTGCGGTATCGAACCGCCCGTTGCGGAATCGGGTGTCGGGAAGAGAAACACCAGCCAAGCCTTGGGGTTCCACGCGCGGCCCGCGCGAAATAGACAGTTGCGAAGATTGTGCTAAACTTTGCCGCGAACATCTTTGTTCGGCCGGGCCGGAGGGTGGCGGCATGAGCGTCTTCAGCGTCGTGGCGGATGGACAGTCCGGTCTCTTCCGTCTGAAGCAGGCCAAGAAGCCCTGGGAGAAGGAGCTGGAGGCGAAGGACGCCCAGGGCCAGCTCGCCCAGAAGGCGGAGCGCGCGCAGGCCCTGACCCGGCCCTCGGCCAAATGGCAGAGCGACAACTCCGCCGCCAGGGCCGCGCTGGAGGAGGCACGGCGGGTCGGCGGACCGAAGGCCGCGGCGGCGGCCCGGCTGGAGCAGGTCGAACGCCGGATCGAAGAACTGAAGACGGCGATGCGCTTCGCCCAGAGTGATCCGCAGAAGCTTGCGGCCCTGGCGCGGGAGGCGGCGTTGCTGGCGCGCGAGGCCGGGCGCGCCGCCAAGGAATATGGCGCCGGCATCAAGGCCGCGGCGGAATTGGGGCTGCCCGGCGACAGTGCGGCGGCTGCCGGCGGAACGATGCTGTCCAGCGAAACCACCATAACCCGCAGCAGCACCAGCCTGACCCTGCAGCAGACCGAACTGACGCTGACCATCGGAATTTCCACCGGGGAGGGTGAGCCGGCCCAAAGCACTGCCCAGGCCGCTGGGCAGACAGCCGCCGATTTGGCCGCCTACCTGACCGCCGACCTGATGACCGCCGGTGCCGAGGCTGCCGCCGGGTCCGGGTCTGCGCTTCCTCGGGGCGGCGCACTGCCCGACGACATCTCCCGGCTGGTCCGGGATGTTCTGTCCGGGCTGGGCGCCGCCGGGTTGAGCGGAAATGGTGGGGCTGCGGTCGGTCAAACCGGGGGCCACGGCCCGATGATCCAGCAGCTGATGACCGATAACGCCATGAAGATGTCACGCTATCGCGAGGCGGATACCTTCGGTCAGCGGGTGGAGGGGGTGCTCGCCATCGCCAAGCGCATCATCGGCGAGGCCAAGGCCGCCAACATGCTGGATGAGTCGGAAAAGCGGCGGCGCGAGCGGAGGGAGGGCTTCAAGGCCGACGACAAGATGGTCGAGACCGCCCAGAAGGAGGTCAACGCCCTGCGCTCCGCCGCCTTCGGCTCCAGCGGGGCGCTCGGCGCGGCCGGGCCGCCGGGCGGCGAAGCGGATGCTGGAGGGCTCCCGGCCCTGTCGCAGTCCGCCTCCGTCGCCCAGCCCGCCGCGGTACTCGATCTGCTGGCCTGAAGCGGCTCGCCGGGCACCGGCGGTCTGCTACCATTTCTCCATACGCTGCGGTGCGACATTGTGTTGACCGGCTCGCGCGGAAGACGCGATAACCGAAGCACCAAGACTCCCGGAGAGGGGTCTGCGAACCGAGCGCAAGAGAATGGGACACGCAACGAGATGAGCAACTGGATCCGCCACGGCGGCCTCGAAATCGCCCGACCGCTTTACGACTTCATCAACGACGAGGCGCTGCCGGGGACCGGTGTCGACGCCGAACGTCTCTGGAACGGTCTCGACCAGCTCCTGCACGAGCTGGCGCCGCGCAACAAGGCCCTGCTGGACAAGCGCGACAGCCTGCAGGCCCAGATCGACGAGTGGCATGCCGCCCGCCGTGGCAAGGTCCTGGACCAGGCCGAATACGAGTCCTTCCTGCGCCAGATCGGCTATCTGGTTCCGGAGGGCGGCGATTTCACCGTCGGCACCGGCAACGTCGATCCGGAGATCGCCTATCTCGCCGGCCCGCAGCTGGTGGTGCCGATCACCAACGCCCGCTATGCCCTGAACGCCGCCAATGCGCGCTGGGGCAGCCTGTACGACGCGCTGTATGGCACCGACGCCATCCCCGGCACCCCGGCACCCGGCGGCTATGACGCCGCCCGCGGCGCGCAGGTGATCGCCTGGGCGCGCAAGTTCCTGGACGACAGCGTTCCCCTGGCCGAGGGCAGCCATGCCGACGCCACGGCCTACGCGGTCGAGGGCGACGCGCTGGCGGTGACGCTGAAGTCCGGCGGCAAGACCGGCCTGAAGGACAAAGCCGCCTTCGTCGGCTGGCAGGGCGAGGCTTCGGCACCGTCGGCGGTGCTGCTGGTCCAGAACGGCACCCACATCGAGATCCGCATCGACCGCAACAGCGTGATCGGCAAGGACGACGCGGCCGGCGTGGCCGACGTGGTGCTGGAAGCCGCGCTGTCGACCATCCAGGATTGCGAGGATTCCGTCGCCACCGTGGATGCGGAAGACAAGGTCGTCGCCTACCGCAACTGGCTGGGCCTGATGAAGGGCACGCTGGAAGCCAGCTTCCCCAAGGGCGACAAGACCGTCGTCCGCAAGCTGAACCCGGATCGCGCCTACACCACGCCGACCGGCAGCGTCACCCTGCATGGCCGCAGCCTGCTGCTGATCCGCAACGTCGGCCACCTGATGACCATCGACATGGTCAAGCTGTCCGACGGCAGCGAGGCGCCGGAAGGCATCCTGGACGGCGTCTTCACCTCGCTGATCGCGCTGCATGACTTGAAGGCCGCTTCCAAAGCTGATGGCGGCCTGCGCAACAGCCGCGCCGGCTCGGTCTATATTGTGAAGCCGAAGATGCACGGCCCGGAAGAGGTCGCCTTCGCCGACGAGCTGTTCGGCCGCATCGAGGATCTGCTGGGGATGACCCGCAACACCCTCAAGGTCGGCATCATGGACGAGGAGCGCCGTACCAGCGTCAACCTCAAGGAGTGCATCCGCGCCGCCAAGGACCGCGTGGTCTTCATCAACACCGGCTTCCTGGACCGCACCGGCGACGAGATCCACACCTCGATGGAGGCCGGTCCGGTCGTCCGCAAGGCGGCCATGAAGGCCACCAAGTGGATTTCGGCCTATGAGGACAACAACGTCGATGTCGGCCTGAGGGCGGGCCTGAAGGGCCGCGCGCAGATCGGCAAGGGCATGTGGGCGATGCCGGACAAGATGGCCGACATGCTGGTCGCCAAGATCGGCCACCCGAAGGCCGGCGCCAACACCGCCTGGGTTCCGTCACCGACCGCCGCCACCCTGCACGCCACCCACTATCACGCCGTGAACGTGGCCGAGGTGCAGGACCAGCTGGCCAAGCGCCAGGCCGCCGCCCTGTCCGACATCCTGACCATCCCGCTCGCCGACCGCCCCAACTGGTCGGAGGACGAGATCCGGGAGGAGCTGGAGAACAACGCCCAGGGCATCCTCGGCTATGTGGTGCGCTGGATCGACCAGGGCGTCGGCTGCTCCAAGGTGCCGGACATCCACGACGTCGGGCTGATGGAGGACCGTGCCACGCTGCGCATCTCCAGCCAGCACATCGCCAACTGGCTGCACCACGGCATCTGCACCGAGGCCCAGGTGATGGAGGTCATGAAGCGCATGGCCGCCGTCGTCGACAAGCAGAATGCCGGCGACCCGCTGTACAAGCCGATGGCCGGCAACTTCGACGGCAGCATCGCCTTCCAGGCCGCCTGCGATCTGGTGTTCAAGGGCCGCGTCCAGCCGAACGGCTACACCGAGCCGGTCCTGCATGCGCGCCGCCGTCAGGTGAAGGCGGCGGATTGAGGTCGTGGCGGTGGGAGGGGCCAATCCCCCCTCCCCCGCTTCGCGATCAAGTCACGTATTGTTCAAGTCGCCCAAAAATCCCGCCCCCTCTCCCGCGAAAGCGGGGGAGGGATGGGGAGGGGGCTACTGCAGCAGCAACTAGATTCCGATTCCCAAAACCCGCACCGCCACCTGCTTGGTGTAGGGGCTCGCGGCGAAATACTCGTACCGCACGGCGTTCTCCGCGGCGAATTCCTGGAACGCCCGGTACTCGTCGTCGCGCCAGCTGCGGTTGCCGATATATTCGTCGAAGACGATGACGGTTCCCGGCCGCACCCGATCCGCCAGCGCGGTCAGCACGGTGCGGGCCGAGGCGTAGATGTCGCTGTCCACATTCACGAAGCGCACCGGCCCCGGATGGGCCGCGAGGAAGGGCGGCAGGCTGTCCTCGAACCATCCCACATGCAGGCGGGCGTTGCCGCGCACCGGCGGAAGCTGGCTGCCGGTGGTCAGCACGCCGCGGGGGGAGTTCACCCAGCCCTCCGGCAGTCCCTCGAACGAATCGAAGCCGTGGACCTCCTGCCCGGCGGCGTCGGCGATGTGGTCGAGCGAGGTGCCGCGCCGCACGCCGAATTCCAGCACCAGTCCGGGCGTGTCGGCGCAGGCCAGCACATGGCGCAGCAGCCGGCCGCTGTTGCCGAACAGGCGGAAGTCGGATGAGAACCTCGGCAAAAGCGCCCTGGCGCCGTCAGGCAGCGGCCGGCGCTTCGGGTTGTCGCCGATCTCGGCCGCTTCGACGGCGTCGGCCTCCGCGCTGCGGCCGAGGAGCCGCAAGGTGGCGGCGAGATAGCCCCAGTATTTGCCATTGGCCCCACCGCAGCGGGTGGCGCGGCGCAGGCGGCGCAGCGCCGCATCCACGCCGTGATGGTGCAACGCCTGGGCATGGCTGCCGAACCACGCCGCGGCATGTTCGGGATCGTCGGCCAGCAGCGCGTCGAAATGGCCCAGAGCCTCCGCATCGTCGCCGAGATAGGCCGCCGCCATCGCTGCTTCGTAGCGGATGTCGGGAGAGTGATCGCCCGCCGACAGCGCCTCGCGCGCCAGGATCAGCGCGTCTCCGTAGCGGGCGTCGCGGCGCAGGGCGCCGGCCAGCGCCGTCGTGAAGGCCGGGTGGTCGGGAGCGACGCGGGCAGCGCGTTCGAACCAGCGGACGGCGGGGAAGGGGGCGTTGTCGGTCTGATGGGCCGAGGCGAGGACGGCGAGGCGGTCGGCGTCGTCCGGCCGGTCGGCCAGCACCCGGCGCAGGCAGGCGATGGCAGCCGGGGCATCGCGGCGGCCGAGATGGGCCAGCCCCAGCAGATGCAGCCGCTCCAGACCGTTGGGAATGGCGTCGCCGCGCAGCAGGCGCAGGGCGGGGCGGTAACGGCGCGCGTCGATCAGGGCGCGCGCCTCGTCCAGAGCAGTGTCAGGAAATACAGTGTCAGCGGTCAAAACAACTCGTCAGGGCAGCCGGCGGAAGGTCCACACCGACGCCGGCGGCAGGTTCCGGGCGATCCAGGCATGTCGCCGCGGCTTCAGCCGCAGCCGCCGGATCAGCTCCGGGTTCACCGGGGCGAAGGGGCCATAGGTGAATTGCACGAAAACCCCATCGGGCGCCAGTACGGAAAAGGCGCCGCGCACGATCCGTGCCTGGACAGACAGAGGCATGGCGATCAGCGGCAGGCCCGACACCACCGCGTCGCAGGTTTCCCAACCATGGGACTGGACGATCCGATGCACCCGCGTCGCGTCGCCATGCACCACGGTGGCGTCCGGGTGCAGGATCGACAGCTGATTGGCGAAGGCGCGGTCGAGTTCGACCATCAGCAGATTGCCGGGATCGACGCCATGGGCCAGCAGCGCCGACGTGACCGGGCCGGTGCCCGGCCCCAGTTCCACCATGCGCCGGGTGGGAGTGCAATTGGCGGCCTTCGCCATGGCGCGGCAGAGTTCAGGTCCGCTTGGAGTTACCGACCCGACCTTCAGGGGTGAGCGAATCCAGCGCTCGACAAAAAGCTTGCGCTCAGCAAGTGACATCTACCGACCTCCCAACAGACGCCGGATCAATTCCTCGGCTCTGCTTCAACCCTTTCTACTGAGTTACGTTTCATTGCGCCAGCCGAATGGATTTTGAACGATCGTTTAACAAAACAGGAGAGACGTCGTTAAGCTCCATGCCTGCCGAATATTTCGGCGGACTACGCCCCTGGGAGTACTCCGAACCGGGAGAATAACCGCGAATGCCGGCCCATCCGCGAATCGCGGCCGCAATGTTCTCCTTTTCTTCCACTCCACCGTTGACATGGCCGGGACCGCCGGGGCACCGTTGCGAAACCGGAAGGACTGGGAATCAGGGGACCAGAACACGCCATGCCGACGCTCGCGCCCGATCATTCGGACCTGTTCGACGATACGGGCAAGCCGCCCCGGCTGCTGGAGCTCGACGTGGCAAGGATCATGCGCAATCCGGCCATGCCGCGCCGTCACTTCGACCCTGAAGAGATGCGGGGGCTTGCCGACTCGATCGCGCATTATGGGCTGAAGCAGCCGATCCTTGTGCAGGAGGTCGTGGGCGGCCATCGGCTGGTCGCCGGCGAACGCAGGCTGCGCGCCCATGAGATGCTGGGGCTGGCGACCATCTACGCGCTGGTCACCTCCGGCAATCCCGACGAACTGTCGCTGGTGGAGAATGTGCAGCGCGTCGATCTGGATGCGTTGGAACTGGCGGAGGCGCTGGCCCGGCTGATCGAGCGCTTCGGCTATACGCAGGAGCAGCTCGGCCGAATCATCGGCAAGAGCCAGAGCAACGTCAGCCATACCCTGCGGCTGAACACCCTGCCGGAGACGATCAAGCAGGAATATGCCGCCGCCCACCACGACGTTTCCCGCTCCACCCTGATCGAAATCGCCTGGATCAAGGATCTGGAGGAGCAGATGGCGCTGTGGGAGCAGGTGAAGGCCGGCGACGGCACCGTCCAGGCCGCCCGCAGCCGCAAGGACGCCGCCAAGGAACCCTCGCTGCGCACCATGTCGGCGGTCGGCCGCTTCCTCGACGCGCTGCGCCGCGCCACCGCCAGGCTGGGCGACCCGCGCGAGCACCGCGCCTATGTCGACGACATGCAGCGCCGCGAACTGATCAGCCTGCGGCGCCGCATCGATCTGCTGCTCGGCGATGAGCCGATGGTGGATTGAAGGGGAGGGTGGCCGGGGCGAGAGAGGCTAATCAGTCGTTCAGGAACGGATTGTACAGCCGCTCCTGCCCGAAGCTGGACATCGGGCCGTGGCCGGGGATGAAGGCGATGTCGTCGCCATAGGGAAGCAGCTTGTCGCGGATCGAGGCGATCAGGTCGGCATAGTTGCCCTTGGGGAAGTCGGTGCGGCCGATGGAACCCTGGAACAGCACGTCGCCGACGATGGCGAGCTTCGACGGCCGGTGGACGAACACCACATGGCCGGGGGTGTGGCCGGGGCAGTGGCGGACCTCCAGCGTCTGGTTGCCGACGGTCACCGTATCGCCCTCCTCCAGCCAGCGGTTGGGCGTGAAGGAGCGGACGGGCGGGAAGCCGAACATCTGGCTCTGCATCGGCATGCCGTCGATCCAGAACTGGTCATCGCGGTGCGGTCCCTCGATCGGCAGCGACAGCTTGTCGGCCAGATCGGCGACGGCGCCGGCATGGTCGATGTGGCCGTGGGTGACCAGGATCTTCTCCAGCGTAACGCCCTTCGCCTTCGCGGCGGCCAGGATGCGGTTCAAGTCGCCGCCGGGATCGATGGCCGCCCCCTTCATCGTCTCGGGGCACCAGAGCACCGTGCAGTTCTGCTGGAACGGTGTGACCGGAACGATGGCGTACTGCATGTCCTGACCTTCGGGCTGCTTGGAGTTGGCGGAACGGACCATTGGGCTGCGCGACCTTAACGCGCCCACGGCGGCGGCCGCAAACCATTCGCGCAAAGCCGGTCGCATTGGGCGGAGATTCTGGCTAAGGTCCGCAGGTCCGGCCGGGTGTCATGCCTTTGGGTGGAATACCGGGCCGGCACCAAATGTTAACCACTGAAGCTTTAGATCGGGGCGGCAGTACCAGCCGCTGCCGCAAATAATACGGATTCCGCCGGAATGCTGTCGCAGAAAGCCAAATACGCGTTGCGTGCCCTGATCATGCTGGCGGAGAAGGACAATGGCGATCTGATCCTGATCGCCGACATCGCCGAGCGGGAGAACATCCCGCGCAAGTTCCTGGAGGCGATTCTGGTGGAGCTGCGCAAGGAAGGGCTGCTGTTCGCCAAGCGCGGCAAGAGCGGCGGATACCGGCTGGCGCGGCCGGCGGCGCAGATCACCTTCGGCGAGGTGATTCGCCTGATCGACGGCCATCTGGCCCCGATCCCCTGCGCCAGCAAGGCCTCCTTCCGGCCGTGCGAGGATTGCATCGATACGCAGACCTGCTCTGTCCGCTGGCTGATGGTCCAGGTCCGCGACGCCACCGCCGCGGTGCTCGACAACCAGACGCTGGCCGACGCCCTGCGCCACCGCCAGTCCACCGGCAGCATCGCCGCCAACTTCGACATCTGACCATCCGGGCCTCCGCCCTCCCATCCTAGAATCGCGCCCATCCTGAAATCGCGCCCATCCTGAAATCGCGTTTGAGGCCATGCTCCCGTCTCCCTATGGTTGGCGGGTCCAACATGATCTCGGGAGGGTTCAGGATGTCTGGAGAGAAGGTGGCCGTCGTCACGGCCGGGGGCAGCGGCATGGGGGCGGCCTCGGCCCGCCGCCTGGCGGCCGACGGGTTCAAGGTCGCGATCCTGTCCTCCTCCGGCAAGGGCGAGGCGCTGGCGGCGGAACTGGGCGGCATCGGGGTGACCGGGTCGAACCAGTCCAACGACGACCTGAAGCGGCTGGTCGACGCCACGATGGAGCGCTGGGGCCGCATCGACGCGCTGGTCAACAGCGCCGGGCATGGTCCGCGCGGTCCGTTGCTGGAGATCAGCGACGAGGACTGGCACCGCGGGATCGAGGTCTATTTCCTCAACGTCGCGCGGGCGGTCCGGCTGGTGGCGCCGGTCATGGTTGCGCAGAAGTCGGGCTCCATCGTCAACATCTCCACCGCCTGGGCCTTCGAGCCGAGCGCCATGTTTCCGACCTCCGCCGTCGCGCGGGCCGGTCTGGCGGCCTACACCAAGATCTTCGCCGACCAGTATGCGGCGGACAATGTGCGGATGAACAACGTCCTGCCGGGCTGGATCGACAGCCTGCCCGCGACGGAGGAGCGCCGCCGGAGCGTGCCCATGCAACGCTACGGCAGCAGCGAGGAGATCGCGGCCACGGTCGCTTTCCTGGCCTCGCCGGGGGCCGGCTACATCACCGGCCAGAACATCCGGGTCGATGGCGGGCTGACGCGGTCGGTTTGATCGCTTCAGGCCTTCCAGAACGAAAAAGGGCCGGCAAAGCGCCGGCCCTTCTTTCCTGGGAACTCCCCGCCGCCTCAGTCGGCGAACGGGTCCGTCATCAGGATGGTGTCGTCGCGTTCCGGGCTGGTCGACAGCAGGGCGACCGGGGCCTGGATCAGCTCCTCGATGTGGCGGACATACTTGACCGCCTGGGCCGGCAGCTCCGCCCAGGAACGGGCGCCGCGGGTGGTGTCCTTCCAGCCCTCGAAGGTCTCGTAGATCGGCTCGACGCGGGCCTGGGCGCCGGCATTGGCCGGATAATAGTCCAGCTCCTGGCCGTCCAGGCGGTAGCCGACGCAGACCTTGATCTCGTCGAAGCCGTCCAGAACGTCCAGCTTGGTCAGGGCGATGCCGTCGATGCCGCCGGTCTTGACCGCCTGGCGGACCATGACGGCGTCGAACCAGCCGCAGCGGCGCTTGCGCCCGGTGACGACGCCGAACTCCTTGCCCTTCTGGCCGATCAGCTCGCCGATCTCGTCGGTCAGCTCGGTCGGGAAGGGGCCGGAGCCGACGCGGGTGGTGTAGGCCTTGCAGATGCCCAGCACATAGCCGACGGCGCGCGGGCCCATGCCGCTGCCGGCGGCGGCGTTGCCGGCCACCGTGTTGGACGAGGTGACGTAGGGATAGGTACCGTGGTCGATGTCCAGCATCGTGCCCTGGGCGCCTTCGAACAGGATGCGCTTGCCGGCGCGGCGCAGTTCGTCCAGCTGCTTCCAGACGACGGCGGCATAGGGCAGCACCTGCGGCGCGATTTCGCGCAGCGGGTCCAGGATGTCGGCAGGGGTCATCTCCGGCGCGCCCAGCGCGCGGAACAGCGCGTTGTGGTGGGCCAGCAGGGCGTCGACTTTCTCCACCAGCACGGCTTCGTCGGTCAGGTCGCACAGGCGGATGGCGCGGCGGGCGACCTTGTCCTCATAGGCCGGGCCGATGCCGCGGCCGGTGGTGCCGATCTTGCCGGCGCCCTTGGCCTCTTCGCGCGCCTTGTCCAGGGAGCTGTGGACCGGCAGGATCAGCGGCACGTTCTCGGCGACGATCAGGTTCTCCGGCGTGACGGAGACGCCCTTTTCCTTGATCGCGTTCACTTCGCGGATGAAGGCCCACGGGTCGAACACGACGCCGTTGCCGATGACCGACAGCTTGCTCTGGCGCACCACGCCGGACGGCAGCAGGCTCAGCTTGTATTCGACGCCGTTGATCACCAGCGTGTGGCCGGCGTTGTGACCGCCCTGGAAGCGCACCACCACATCGGCCCGGCTGGACAGCCAGTCGACGATCTTGCCCTTGCCCTCGTCGCCCCACTGGGCGCCGACCACCGCAACGTTGGCCATCTCTCGTCTCCGCAAAACTTCAAAAGGTACCGCTCGACCACCCGATCCGCCGCAGGGCACCATCCGCGCGGCGTGGGGGTCCGTTCACGCTAAAAAACCGGATTACCCGACCGGCTTGACGTCTCCGCCGGCCAGCCAATGGCCGCACTGGAGCCGCTTCGCCTCGGCGGCCGCATCACCCACCGGGGCGAGCCCGGCCACCGTAACCCAACCCTCGGCCCGCAGACGGCGCGCCGATTCCCAGCCGGAGCCGTGCGGCACATACACGCGCCCCGGCGCCTTCGCCGCGGGCACCGCCCGCAGCAGCGTATCCATGTACAGCGTGAAGCCGGTCGCCGGCTCCCCGCGGTCTTCGCCCTGCGCCCCGGCGCGATAGCGCCCGCCCTGGCCCAGTTCGCCCGCCGCGCGGGAGAACAGGGTGAAGCTGAGGCCGGTCTGGTATTCGAAGCCGCGATGCTCGACCAGATCGACGGTCACCGTCAGGTCGGGCATCGCCGCGCGCAGCAGCGCCAGCGTGTCGGTCAGCCGGCGGCGGTCCTTCTCGGCCCCCTCCGGCAGCGGCAGGGCGGCCAGCGCCTGCATGGCGCGGTCGGCGGGCCCCGACGCGCTCATCAGCGATTCCAGCAGCGTCGCCGCCGGTCCGCCGACGGCGGCCACCGCGGCGGCGTCCTTGCGGTCGAGCGCGCCGCGCAGCTGCCGGATTTCCTCCTCGCCCAGGCCGAGCCCGGCGCAGATGCGCGACACCATGGTGGGAACGCAGAGGTCGACCGACAGGTGCGGCACGCCGATGGCGGTCAGCGCCTGGACGGCTAGCAGCACCACCTCGGCATCGGCCTCCGCCTCCAGCGCGCCGATCAGCTCGACGCCGACCTGGGTGAACTGGCGTTCGGGGCGCAGCTGCGAACCCTTCACCCGCAGCACCTGCCCGGCGTAGCACAGGCGCAGCGGCCGGGCCTCGTTCTTCAGGCGGGTGGTGGCGATGCGGGCGATCTGCGGGGTGATGTCGGCACGCACCGCCATCATCCGCTGCGAATGCGGGTCCATCAGCCGGAAGGTCTGCTTGGACATCGCCGCACCGGGGCCGGAGAGCAGGTTCTCCTCGAACTCCACCAGCGGCGGGTCGACACGGCGATAGCCCTGCGCGGCGAATTCCGCCAGCAGGCGTTCGACGGCGGCCGCCTCATGCGCCGCTTCGGACGGCAGCACGTCGTGCAGTCCGGCGGGAAGCAGGGCGGAACTCAATGCGTCGGCGGGCATGACCAGCGTCGTCTCGTTTCAGGCAGGGAACAGGGTGCCGCGGCGAATGTCGGACACACGGGGCGGGCTAATACCCGACACCCGCGCCGCATGCAAACGGAAAAGCCCCGCACTTCGGCGGTATCTCCCCTGCGCCCCCTGTGCGGATGAGGAATTCCGCGGGATTCCGCCGGCTCTCACCGGACAAAACGTCGCTGCGAAATCGAGGGGGGTATGCCGTCAGCCGGCGTCCGCCGGCCCGGCTTCGTCATCCGGCAGGTCCGGGATATCCGTAGGCGGCATGACCGGCGGCACCACGGCGGGCGGCACCACGGCGAAGCTGCTGGCGTCGCCCTTCGGCCGCAGGATGGTCAGCGGGGTGCCGACCACCAGGAAATGGATGATCTCGGCGATGTTGGTGGCGTGGTCGCCGATGCGCTCCAGGTTCTTCGCCATGAACAGCAGATGGGTGCAGGGCGTGATGTTGCGCGGATCCTCCATCATATAGGTCAGGACCTCGCGGAACAGGCTGGTGTAGAGGTCGTCCAGTTCCTCGTCGCGCTCCCAGGCGGCGATGGCCTTGCCCACGTCGCGCTCGATATAGGCGTCCAGAACCTCCTTCAGGATGGCTGCGACCAGACGGCCCATGCGCGGGATGCCGGCCGCCGGACGTACCACCGGCACCTGGGCAAGGGCCAGCGAGCGCTTGGCGACGTTGGCGGCATAGTCGCCGATGCGTTCCAGGTCGGCGGAGACCTTCAGGGCCGAAACGATTTCACGCAGATCCTGGGCCATCGGCTGTCGCAGGGCCAGAAGCCGCACCGCTTCCGCGTCGATGTCGCGTTCGTAGGCGTCGAGCCGGGCGTCGGCCTGCATCACCTGGGTGGCCAGCCCGACGTCGCGGCGCGATACCGCCTTCACCGCGGCCTCCACCTGCGCCTCCGCCACGCCGCCCATCTGGGTCACGAGGTTCGACAGGCGCTGAAGTTCCTGCGCGAAGGAGCGGACGATGTGTTCGGTGCCCATGATCGGTCGCGACGCCCCGTTGATGCCCGTTCCCGCCGCCGCGACCGGAGCGGTCGCCAGGGCGCGGGACACGTACAGTATCGCCGGGTGATGACGCGGGAATGGCGGGTTCATTGCGGATTAATGACAATCCCGCGACGGTTGCAGGGGCGATGCCGCATGACAATGGTATGTCGGGCCGACGTATTGGATTTGAATCAACTCGGTAACTTCGCTAAAGGGTGCGCAGCCATATTGAAGCCGTCCGCAACAGGTGTACCCCGTTGCATTGACAGGGAGGCCGCTTTCATGTCCGTCGCGTTCCAGATGCCCGCCCGCGTGCTCGCCGCCGGTGCCCTGCTTCTGCTGACTGCCTCTCCGGCGGCGCTCGCCGCCGATCCGGCGCCGTCCGCTGCGGGTGCCGCCGCCGGTGGCGCCCCCACCGCGCTGGTGGAGGATGTGTCGGACGGCGTCGACGGCGTGCAGCCGATGGATTACCTGGCGGCCGGCCGCACCGTGACGCTCAAGTCGGGCCAGACGCTGACGCTGAGCTATCTGGAATCCTGCGTGAACGAGACGATCACCGGCGGTTCGGTGACGGTCGGCGCCCAGGAGTCGGCGGTGCAGGGCGGAACCATCGACCGCCATACGCTGCCCTGCGACGGCGGAAAACTTCTGCTGGTGTCGAACGAGGCGGGCAAGGCGGGGGTGACCGTCTTCCGCAGCGCGCCCATCGCCCTGCCGGGAATGAAGGCGCCGCTGCCCAAGCCGGACTTCACGCTGTTCAAGACCCATCCGGTGCTGATCCTGTCCGCTCCCGGACCGGTCACCATCGACCGGCTGGACATGCAGGGCATCGCGCTGACCACGGTCAACGTCCCCGGCACGACGCTGGACACCGCCAAGCAGGGCACCGGGCTGGAACCCGGCGGTCTCTACAAGGTCTCCGCCGGGCAGAAGTCCTACGTCGTCAAGATCGACGACAAGGCGGTCGCCGGCGGCGGTCCGGCTCTCGGCCGCCTGATCCGTTTCTGAGCCGCCGGGCGTGAGGCTGCCGACGATCAAACTGCCCCGGCGCGTGAGGCTGGTCCTGCTCGGCGCCGTCGCACCGGTCCTCGCCGGGCTTCTGGCACTGGCGGTCTCGCCACTCCTGCAGGGGCCATCGATCGACAGCCTCTACTGGCTGCGCGAGCATCTGAACGGCCCGCGGCCGGCGCCCGATCCGTCGCCGGTCGTCGTGGTCGGGATCGACGAGGAGACCTACCGCCGCCAGCCCTTCGCCGGCACGCCGCAGGCGCTGTGGGGGCCGCGGCTGGGCGTCGTGCTGGGGGCGATGCTGGACGGCGGGGCGGCGGCGGTCGGACTCGACATCGTCCACCCGACCTCGGTCGAGACGCTGATCCCCGGCTTCGAACGCGACTATCTGCTGACCCTGCGCCGCGGCGGCAGGGACGGCCGGCTGGTGCTGGCCAAGGTGCAGCACCAGAGCGACCCGCTGATGCCCTATCGCGGCTACATGATCGCTGCAGGGGTCAACAATGTCCGCTCGGTCAATCTGGTGGAGGATCCAGACGGCGTTCTTCGCCGCGTGCCGCTGACATTGAGCGTGGCCGGTCCCGCCAATGGCGAGCAGGGCGGCCAGACGAAGGCCGAGCCGGGCATGGCGGTGGAGGTGGCGTCCCGCGCGCTGAAGGCGCCGCTGGAGCGGGCGGCCGACGGCTCCGTCTCGCTGGGCGGCTACCGGCTGCCGGGCGGGGAGGGCAACCGGCTGCTGGTCAACCACGCCACGGCTCCCGGTGCCATACCGACCTATTCGCTGGCCGACCTGTTCGCCTGCGCCGAGGCCGGCAAGTCCGACTATTTCGCCCGGCATTTCAAGGGCAAGGCGGTGATGGTCGGCACCGTGCTGGACGTGGAGGACCGCAAGCTCTCCTCCAACCGCTGGGTGACGAAGCCGGAGGGGCTGAACCTGCCCGAACGCTGCGCCCTGCCGGTGATGAGCGACCTGTATGTCTCCGGCCGCACGCGCGACAGCATCCCCGGTGTCTACATCCACGCCGCCGCCATTTCCAATCTGATGGCCGGCGATGCGCTGGCCGAGATGGGAAAACCGGCCGGCGCATCGCTGGTCCTGCTGCTGGCCGGGCTTGCCGCCCTGGTGACGCTGGCCACCCGCCCGCCGGTGGCCGCCGCCGGCCTGGTCCTGCTGCTGGCGGGTTGGAGCGGCGTGGCGGTCGAACTGTTCCAGGCCGGACTGGTCCTGCCCTACCTGCAGGCGGCGCTGGCGGCGGTGCTCGTCTTCCCGTTGGCGCTCGGCTTCCGCTTCGCCGTGCTGGACCGCGACCAGCGGCGCATCCGCAACGCCTTCAAGCTCTACCTGCCCGGTTCCCTGATCGACGACATGATCGCCTCGGGCCAATCGCCCAGCCTGGGCGGCGAGGAGCGCGACCTGTCGATCCTGTTCTGCGACATCGCCGGCTTCACCAAGATGTCGGAGGGGATGGAGCCGGAAGCCCTGGTCACCGTGCTGAACCGCTATTTCACCGTGATGACCGACATCATCGAGGAGCATGGCGGCTTCGTCGACAAATACATCGGCGATGCGGTTCTGGCAGTGTTCGGCGCCCCCTATGCCATCGACAACCATGCTCGCGCCGCGGTGGCGGCGGCGCTGGCGATGCGTCAGGCGATGGCGGACGACCCGACCCTGCTGGCGACCTCCAGCGGGCGCGGCTCCAACCGCATCGGCATCGCCACCGGTCCGGCGCTGATCGGCAACATCGGCTCGCCCCGGCGTTTCAACTATACGGTGATGGGCGACACGGTGAACCTGGCTTCCCGCCTGGAAGGGGCCAACAAATACTACAACACCACTCTGATGGTCAGCGGCGAGACCATGCGCCACCATGGCGACCCGGAGGCCTTCCGCGCCCTCGACATCGTTCAGGTGGTCGGCCGCAGCGAACCTGTCGAGGTGTTCGAGCCGCTCCCCGAGGCCCGCCGCGCCGATCCTGAGGATAGCGCCCAGCGGGCGGCCTATGCCGCCGCCCTCGACCATTGGCGGGCCGGCCGTTTCGAGGCGGCGGCATCCGGCTTCCGAGCCTTGGCGGCCGGCGACGGCGCCGCGCTGGCGATGCTGCACAAGGCGGAAAAGCGGGTCGGCCATCCCGCCGAACCGGGCTGGGCCGGCGTGACCGCGCTAACCGACAAATAGCCCTTCCCAGGACCGCGATCTCCACAATGCCCTGTTCTTCCATTCCCAGTTCCGCTCTGCGCCTGGCCCGCCTGTCCGCTCTGCTGCTTGCCGGTGCTGCCGTTCCGTTGCCGGCGCTGGCGCAGTCGGTTCCGCCGGTTTTGCCGCCCTCGCTCGACCCCAATCGGCTGGAGCAGCGCTTCGAGCGCCCGGCCGTGCCGCAATCCGTCCCCGAGATCGAGATGCCGGAGCCGGAGAAGGCCCCGCCGCCCCGCGACGCCGAACGCATCACCCTGCCGCTTAACGAAATCCGCATCGACGGCAACAGCGTCTATGACGCCGACAGCCTGTCCGCCTTGTGGCGCGACAAGCTGGGCAAGCCGGTGACGCTCGCCGACCTCTATGCCATCCGCGACGCCGTCACCGCGCGCTACCGCAACGACGGCTATGTGCTGTCGCAGGCCGTGGTGCCGGCTCAGCGCATCCGCGACGGCGTGGTCCGCCTGCAGGTGGTGGAGGGTTATGTCAGCGAGGTGGTCGTCCAGGGCGAGGCGGCCGACCGTCTGGGCCTGCTGCGGCGGATGGGGGAGAAGATCAAGGCGTCGCGTCCCTTGCGCATGGCGGATATGGAGCGCTACGTGCTCCTGGCCGACGATCTGCCGGGCGTGGCTGTGAAGACGGTGCTGGAGGCCTCTCCCGATACCCCCGGCGCCTCCCGGCTGACGCTGGCCCTGGAACGCACGCCTTTCAGCGGATTCGTGGCGCTCGACAATCGTGGCACCCGCCCGATCGGGCCGATGCAGATGACCGGCGTCGTCGCCGTAGAGGACCAGCTCGGCCTGTTCGAGCGTACCACCGTCCAGGGCATCGTCACCCCGCAGCTCCGCGAACTGCGCTTCTTCGACGTCACCCAACTTGTGCCGGTGAATGCGGAGGGCACGACCGTCGAGTATGGCGTCCGCAGGTCCTGGTCGGAGCCGGGCGACAGCGTGCGTCCGCTGGAGCTGTACGGCCTGGCCAGTTCCGCCCGCATCGCGGTGGCGCATCCCTTCATCCGCAGCCGGGCGCAGACCCTGCGGGCCGGCGTCAGCTTCACCATCCGCGACAGCAGCACCGACGCGCTGGGCGACAAGCTCTCGCAGGACCGGCTGCGCATCGTCGCCGCCAATGTCTCCTATGACTTCGCCGACGATTGGGGTGGTGCGAACCTGCTGACGGCGGAACTGTCCAAGGGGTTGGACATCTTGAACTCCACCTCTTCCGGCAGCGCCAACCTGACGCGCAGCGGCGGGCGCAGCGATTTCTGCAAGCTGCTGGTCTCGGCCCAGCGCAACCAGCCTTTGAACGACTCGCTGATCCTGGCGCTGTCCGCCGAAGCGCAATACAGCCCCGACCAACTGCTGTCGTCGGAGGAGTACGGCGTGGGCGGCAAGCAGTACGGCCGTGCCTTCGACCCGTCGGAACTCACCGGCGACAGCGGCTTCGCGGGGCGGGCGGAACTGCGGTACATTCTGCCGGTGCAGGAGGAGGGGCTGGATTACGCCGTCGCCTATGGTTTCGGCGACTACGGTGCCGTCTATAATTATGAAGGCGGCACGCGCCATGGCCGCCGCTCCCTCGCCTCTGCCGGTGTCGGCTTGCGTTTCGGCGTGTTCCGGCGGATCGACGGCGCCGTGGAGGTGGCGAAGCCCTTCATCACCACGCCTTTCAGCACGCAGGACCGCGCTCCGCGCGTTTTCTTCACCCTGTCGACGCGGTTCTGATCGAAACAAATGCAAAGAGCCGCGCGGAGGACCTGTCAGGGACTCCGCACGGCATTGCCTTCCGGTGGCGGCCTGCCGTCAGATCAACTCGTCAGATCAACTCGACGCGCTGAGCGACCGGCGCATCTTCCGACCCGACCGCCAGATACCGCACGTCTTCGCCGTCGGCGACGATGTCCAGGCCGGACTGACGCAGGGTGGCGCGGTCGAAATAGACGGTCGCCCCGTCTTCCCACGGTTCGATCAGGCCGGACTGGCTGTCCAGGTTGTACCAGCGCACGGTGCCGTAGGCCATGGTGGCGGGCCCGGTGGGTTCGGCTTGACGCTCGCGCCGTTCACGCGGCGGCTTGGGGGCACGGACGAGGGGTTCTCCGCCATCCTCGGGCTGGGCCGATTGCTGGACGGCCGACTGCTGGAGGGTCGACGCGGTGGGGCGGGGCGGCCGCTGGTTGCGTGTCCGCGGGGGCGGCGGGTTTTCAGGCGGCGTCGCGGAGTGGATGGCGACGACCTGGGGCCCCTTGGCACCCTGGGCCAGATCGCAGACGACCGTCGTGCCTTCGGCCGGATTGGGCAGGGAGGCGGCAGCCAGGACCGAAGCGTGCAAGAAGGCCTCGCCGGACCCATCGGCAAGGCGGACGAACCCAAAACCTTTTTCCGGCTTGAACCACTTTACCGTCGCGGTGACGTTCGTCGCGGTGACGTTCTTCAACTCTTCGCTCAAGACAGGTCCCTTTCACGTCCTGTAGGCCGGGGTGGGCGGCTCTGACGCTGAACTGGGCGCGGCTCCGCTGAATGACCAATAACAAGTCCCCGGCGGGCCCGAGCTTATCATAAAATTCCAGAAAATGACCAGCGCGGTGATGCCCTGTAACGCCTACATGGCGGACTCGGGAGGCCGATTGCTTGCCGACACACGCAAAACGGGAAATGCTCGGTTGAGAGTGTATTGGCAAACGATGTGATCGAAGATCGAAAAACAAAACCGAACATGAAGCTCTCCAAATTCGAATGGGGTAGAGAAATGCAAAAATGCCATCTTTCAGGACGAGCTTTATCATCAGAGGCAATAAGTACGTAAACAGAAATTTAACCAAAAAATTCGACTCATACCTCCATCAAAACGGAGGAATGACTGATGCCGACCACCGACCAGACCGCTTTCTTCGTGTCCACCATGGGCAATGACAGCTGGTCCGGGCGGCTCGCCGCGCCCAACGCCGACCTCACCGATGGTCCCTTCGCCAGTCTCGAGAAGGCGCGCGACGCCATGCGGTCCAGCGATATCGACACTGCCTATGTCCGCGGCGGCACCTATCGCCTGGACAAGACCCTGACCCTGGATGCCCGCGACGACGGCCACAGCTTCCTCGCCTATCAAGATGAGACGCCGGTGTTGAGCGGTGGGGAATGGGTGACCGGCTTCACCAGCGAGGGCGAAGGGCTCTATTCGGCCAAGCTCTCCTCGCCCAACGGCCTGGACGTCAGCATCGGCGGCATCCGCCAGCATGCGGCCCAGACCGGCGACTTCGACCCGGCCAACCCGGCGACCAGCGGCTGGCACATGCTGAAGGCCGAGTCCACGGGCGCCAGCAAGACCAGCTTCAACTTTTCCGCCGGGGACATCCCGTCGGGGCTGAAGCCCCATGCGG